>DASXMW010000131.1:0-20500 GCA_036495425.1 Streptosporangiaceae bacterium
GGATGCGTCCCAGCAGGTCCGGGAGCAGCTGGCCAGGCGCGGCAGCGCCCTGCTGGCCGCGCCGGTCATGGGCAACGCGCGGGTGGCGGAGGCGGGCCAGCTGACCCTGGCCGTGTCCGGGCCGGAACAGACGTTCCATGAGGCCCGGCCTTACCTGGACCTGCTCGGTGCGGGCGCGACGTACGTGGGCGACGGTGAGACCGCCCGAATCGTCAAGCTGTGCCACAACCTCCTGCTCGGGGTGGTGTCCCAGACGCTGGCCGAGGTCACGGTCCTGGCCCAGCAGTACGGCGTCAGCCGGCACGCGCTGCTGGAGTGCCTCAACAACAGCGTGATGGGGTCCACGTTCTCCCGGTACAAGACGCCGGCCCTGGTCAACCTGGACTTTCACCCGACCTTCACCGCCAGCCTGCTACGCAAGGACTTCGACCTCGGCCTGGCCGCGGCCCGGGCCCGAGAGGTCCCGCTGCCGGTCGCCGCGGCGGTGCACCAGATCGTGCAAGGCCTGGTCGGCCGCGGCTACGGCGGCGAAGACTTCGCCGCGCTGCTGCTGATGCAGGCCGAGTCAGCCGGCGTGACGCTGGTCAGCGAGGACGTGGCCGTTTCTGACGGCCTGGAGGCTGATCAGCCCGGCGGTTGACGTATGCCCGGGGGGGCCTTGAACACAACCCGGCACTCATTGATCCCGAAGGGAGAATCGGGATGAGACCCCATTGGTCCCATCGTGCATACCTTGTTCCATTCATCAGCCTGAGCGTTGCCTCGGTAGCCCTGGCCGCAGGCTGCAGCGGCACCCCCTCCAGCGGCGGGGGAGGAGGCAGCGGTGGCACCAAGGCGCCGCTGGTGATCGGCGCGTCGCTGTCCCTCACCGGTGACTTCAGCGCGGACGGCCAGGCGTACCAGAAGGGCTATGACTTCTGGGCCGCCGAGGTCAACGCCAAGGGCGGAATCCTCGGCCGCAAGGTCCAGATGAAGATCCTCAACGACAACAGCTCCCCCAGCCAGGTGGTGACCAACTACCAGACCCTGATCAGCTCCGACCACGTCGCGCTGACCTTCGGCCCGTTCTCCTCGCTGCTGACCGCGCCCGCCGCCGCGGTCGCGCACCGCTACGGCTACGCCTTCGTGGAAGGAGCCGGCGGCGCCACCTCGGTGTTCGCGCAGAAGCTGAGCAACGTGTTCGACGTGAGCCTGCCGGTCGCCAACGAACTGGACCCGTTCATCGCCTGGATCCGATCGCTACCCGCGGGACAGCGGCCCACGACCGCGGCCTACCCCATGGCCAACGACCCGTTCGCCACACCCCAGGTGCAGCGCACCCAGCGCCTGTTGCAGGCGCTGGGCATCCACACCGCCTACTCCCGGGTCTTCCCGGAGGAGGTGGCGGACTACAAGGCCCCGGCCGACGACGTGGCCGCGTCCAAGGCCCAGGCCGTGGTGCTGGGCTCGACCGACGTGCCGACCGTGTCCGCGTTCATGTCCGCGTTCGAGCAGCAGCACTACAACCCGAAGATCTTCATCGCCGCGGCCGGCCCGGACCAGGGCAGCGCGTTCACCAGCGCGGTCGGGGCCAAGAACGCCAACGGGATGATGGTCCCCGACGCCTGGTACCCGGGTTCGAAGAACAAGCTCAGCCAGGCCATGGTCCGGGCGTACGTGGCCCGCTACGGCGGGGCCGCGTCCGACATCAACGCCGATGTCGCCGAGGCCTACTCGGTCGGCGAGGTCGTCGACCAGGCCGTGACCCATCTCGGCGCCGTGGACAACGCCAAGCTGATCAGTTACCTGCACAGCGGCGTCACCCTGCCGAGCGTCCAGGGCCCGGTCCGTTTCAACGCCCTGGGTGAGAACCTGGTCGCGACCGCCTACATCTTCCAGTGGCAGAACGCCAGCTTCGTGCAGGTGCTGCCGGCCGCCGATCCCGGCTCGGTGAAGATCCAGTACCCCAAGCCGGCCTGGGCCGGATAGCAGCGGGCACGGACCAAGGAGCGGCACGGAGCTGAGATGGCGCACCAGATCTATCCCGCGATCGCCGACGGCATCCTGGGCGGCGGGGTGTACGCGCTGATGGCGGTCGGGCTGACGCTGATCTTCGGCGTGCTCGACATCATCAACGTGGCCCAGGGCATCCTGGTCGTGGTCGGCGGCTACCTCAGCTACGTGCTGTCCGTCCACCTGCACATCGACCTGTTCCTGGGCCTGCTGATCACCGTCCCGGCCATGTTCGTGCTCGGGCTGGCCATCCACACCCTGGTCATCCGGCCGCTGCGGGGCGCCGAGCGGACCTCCATGTCGCTGCTGGCCTGCTTCGCCGTCGCGATCATCGCCGAGGGCACGCTGTACTGGATCTTCGGCCCCAACGTGGTGACGCTGACCGCGTCCTACGTCCGGACCAGCATCAAGGTGGCCGGGTTCTACATCAGCGACATCTACCTGTACTGCTTCGCGCTGGCGGTGGTGGCGGTGGCCGCGATCTACCTGCTGCTGTACCGCACCCGGTTCGGCCGCGCGGTGCGGGCCACCATGCAGGACGCGACCGCGGCCCGGCTGGTCGGCATCGACGTCAACCGGGTCGCCGCGCTGACCTTCGGGATCGGCGTGGCGGTGACCGCGGCGGGCGGTATGGCCTACGGCGCCACCAGCGGCGGGTTCAGTCCCAACAGCGGCTATGACCTGATCTCCCGGCTGCTGGCCATCATCATCCTGGGCGGCCTGGGCAGCATCGGCGGGGCCCTGGCCGCCGCGGTCTTCATGATCACCGTGGAGTCGGTGGTCGACATCTGGTCCCCGAACTGGGCCGTGGCCGTGTTCTACGCCGCGCTGGTCATCGTGCTGACCGTCCGGCCCGCCGGGCTGTTCGGCCGGCGGGCGGTCCGGGCGCAATGACGCGCACGGTGGCCCGGCCCGGGCCGGGCGTGCTGGCCGCGAGCGGCCTGGCGGTGCTGCTGGCCGTGGCCGCGCTGTTCCCGCTGGTGTTCAGCAGCCCGCTCGCCACCACCTACGGGTTCGACGCGCTGATCTTCGTGGCGGCCGCCTCGGCCTGGAACATCTTCTCCGGCTACTCGGGCTACCTGTCGCTCGGCCACGCGGTGTTCTTCGGCTGCGGCGTCTACGCGGTGGCGATCGGAGCCCGGGACTGGCATCTGGCCGGCGATGCCGTGTTCGGGCTGCTCCCGCTGGCCGCGGCCGTGGCCGCGGGCGTCGCGGTGCCACTGGGGCTGGTTGCCCTGCGGGTCCGGCGGCACACGTTCGTGGTCATCACGATCGCGTTCTTCTTCATCTTCCAGCTGATGGCGTTCAACTTCTCCTTCACCGGCGGCACCAGCGGGATCGACGCGCCGATCCTGAACTGGTCGGCGGCCACCTACAACGATCCCTTCTACTACCTGGCCCTGATCATCGCGGTGGCCGCAGTGGCCCTGTCCTGGCTGATCCGGCGCTCGCGGTTCGGCCTGCACCTGCGGGCCATCCGGGACGACGAGGACCGGGCCCGCGGCCTGGGCGTGCCCGCCCTGCGGGTCAAGCTGGCCGCGCTGGTGATATCGGCGCTGATCACCGGGCTGGCGGGCGGCCTGTGGTACTACTTCATCGCGGCCGCCCACCCGCAGTCCGCGTTCGATCCGCTGTTCGACCTGTCGCTGGCCCTGATGGGCTTCTTCGGCGGCCTTGGCACGGTCTTCGGGCCCGCGCTCGGCGCGCTGATCCTGGAGCCGGCCCAGCAGTGGCTGACGGTCCAGTTCACCAATGACTACCTCAGCGAAATCCTGCTCGGCGTGCTGTTCCTGCTGGTCATTTTGTTCCTGCCGCGCGGCGTGCTGCCCACCCTGGCCGAACGGGCCGGTCAGTGGCGGGCCCGGTTCCGGACCCCGCCGGCCGCGAACCCGGGCGGCGCGGCCCAGCACCCGGACGGGCAACCGGACCGGGAACCGGACCGGCAGCCGGAAGGTAGGGCGTCGTGACCGCCGAGCTGCGCACCGACCGCATCGGCAAGGCCTTCGGCGGCGTGCAGGCGCTGGACGCCTGCACGCTGACCGTGGCCGCGGGGTCGATCACCGGCCTGATCGGGCCGAACGGATCCGGCAAGACCACGCTGTTCAACATCGTGACCGGGTACGAGCGGCCGGACGCCGGTGAGGTGTACCTGGCCGGGCGGCGGATCACCGGCGCGTCCGCGCAACGGGTGTTCGGCCTCGGCCTGGCCCGGACCTTCCAGCTGACCAGGATCTTCCCCCGGCTCACGCTGCTGGAGAACATGCTGGTGGCCGCCGGGGGCCATGCGGCGGGCCGGCGCCGCGCGCACGAACTGCTGGAGTTCACCGGGATCGACGGGTACGCCGGCGCCCTGGCCGGGACGCTCTCCTACGGCCAGCGCAAGCTGCTCGAACTGGCCACGGTGCTGGCCGCCGGGCCGGCCGTGGTGCTGCTGGACGAGCCGGCCGGCGGCGTGAACCCGACGCTGATCCAGCACCTGGCCGGCCGGATCAGGGACCTGAACGCCGAGGGCACCACGTTCCTGATCGTGGAGCACAACATGGAGTTCGTGATGGGGCTGTGCCATCAGGTCACGGTGCTGGACCATGGCACCGTGGTGGCGGCCGGTCCGCCGGACGCCATCGCCCGCGACCCGCGGGTGCTGGACGCCTACCTGGGCGCGGCCCTAGACGACAAGGATGAGGCTGGTGAGCCCGGTGACCGCTGACCCGGCGCTGGCCGTGGAGGGCCTGTACGCGGGTTACGGCGGCGGCGACATTCTGCACGACGTGTCCTTCACCGTCCCGGCCGGCAGCATCACCTGCGTAGTGGGGCCCAACGGCGCCGGTAAGTCGACGCTGCTGGCCGCGATCAGCGGGCTGCTGCGGCCGCGCCGTGGCCGGGTCCTGCTGCACGGCCAGCCGGTCACCGGGCGCAGCCCGCGGCAGATCCTGGGCCTGGGCCTGGTGCACGTACCCCAGCACCACAGCCTGTTCCGGGACATGACGGTGGCCGAGAACCTCGACCTCGGCGGCTACACCCTCCGCGACCGGCGGCAGCTGGCCCGGAGCCGGGCCCGGGTACAGGAGATGTTCCCCGAGGTGGCCGGCTGGGGAGCGAAGAAAGCGGGCAGCCTGTCCGGCGGCCAGCAGCGGCTGGTGGAGTTTGCCCGCAGCCTGATGCTCGACCCGTCGCTGATCATCCTGGACGAGCCGTCCATGGGGCTGGCGCCCAAGGTGCTGCGCTCGGTGTTCGGCGCGGTGACGATGATGAACGAAGCGGGCCGGACCGTACTGCTGGTGGAGCAGAACGCCCGGGCCGGCCTGCGGCTGTCCAGCCAGGGGGTGGTGCTGGAGAACGGCCGGGTCCGGCTCACCGGCAGCGGCCGTGAGGTACTGGACCACCCCGAGATCGGCGCGCTCTACCTGGGGGGCACGATCGGCGGCCCCCGCGGCCCCCGCGGCCCCGGCGGCGCGACCAGCGATCTCGGCAGCACACCGAGCACACCCTAAGGGGACACGATGGCCATTCCCACCTTCGGGCCGAACGCCGTGGACTGGGAGGAGCGGGTCGACCTGGCCCGGCTCCGGGCTGAGCGGCTGGCCCGGCTGCGGGCCCAGCTGGACCGGTCCGATCTCGGCGCCCTGCTCAGCTTCGACTTCGCCAACATCCGCTACATGACCGCGACCCACATCGGCACCTGGGCCATGGACAAGCTGATCCGCTTCGCCCTCCTGCCGCGGGGCGGGGAGCCGGTGGTCTGGGACTTCGGCTCGGCGGCCCGGCACCACCAGCTGTACAACCCGTGGCTCGACCACACCGACGGCCCCGCCACCCCGGAGGGAGCGGCCCGGACCGGGGCCCGGGCCGGGATCTCCACGCTGCGCGGCGCGTTCCACCCGGACGCGGGCATCGCCGCCGGGCTGGCCCGGCAGATCGCGGACGTGCTGCGCGAGCACGGGCTGGCCGGCGAGCCGGTCGGGGTGGACATGGCCGAGATGCCGGTGCTGGCCGCGCTCGCGGCCGAGGGCATCCGGACCGTGGACGGCCAGCAGGTGTTCCTGGAGGCCCGGCGGACCAAGACCCGGGACGAGATTTCGCTGCTCAGCCAGGCCTGCGCCATGGTCGACGCCGCCTACACCGAGCTGTACCAGTTCCTCCGGCCGGGCGTGCGCGAGAACGAGTGCGTCGGCCTGGTCAGCAAGGTCCTCTACGACCTGGGCAGCGAGTACGTCGAGGGGGTCAACGCCATCTCCGGCGAGCGCTGCTCGCCGCACCCGCACGTGTACTCCGACCGGCTGCTGCGGCCGGGCGACCCGGCCTTCTTCGACATCCTGCACAGCCACCTGGGCTACCGGACCTGCTACTACCGCACGTTCGCGGTGGCCAGCGCGTCCCGCGCCCAGCGCGACGCCTACGTTCGCTGCCGGGAGTACATGGACCGGGCCATCGCGCTGGTCAGGCCGGGCGCCACCACCGCCGACATCGTCTCGCTCTGGCCGCGAGCGGAGGAGTTCGGCTTCCCGGACGAACTGGCCGCCTTCGCCCTCCAGTACGGCCACGGGGTGGGCCTGTCGATCTGGGAAAAGCCGATCTTCAGCCGCCTGGTCTCGCTGGACCATCCCGAGGTGCTCGAGGAAGGCATGGTCTTCGCGCTCGAGACCTACTGGCCCGCCACCGACGGATGGTCCGCGGCCCGCATCGAGGAGGAGGTCGTGGTCACCGCGGACGGCTGCGAGCTGCTGACCCGGTTCCCGGCCGAGGAACTGCTGGTGGCCGGCCGCAAGTACTGGACCGCGGGCGGGGCCCTGAACACGCTGCGGGAGAACCAGTCCCACCTGAACACTCCGGCCGGCCGGGGCGAATCGCCGGCCCCCGGGCCGGGCTGATGCCCGGGGCGCGGATCAGAGCGCGGGCGTTGACTCCTGTTGGATTCATGAGTTAAATCAAGGTTGAAAATAAGGCAGTGGGGGGATCTCCGGATCGCACCCCAGCTCGCTGGGCGAGCCCCGGCCGGGACGCCACATCAGGCGGCACCGGGCGCGGGTTCGCATGGGCCGCAGCAGGGCGTGGTGCACCCTGACCGAAAGGTGGCCCACGTGCGCTCCCGCTTCCGCATTCTCACCCGACGCTGGCTGTGGCCCATGGCGGCCGGCGCCACCCTGCTGGCCGGGTTCGCGCTGTCGGCCGGCGCCCAGCCGGCTAGCGCGGCCAACGAGCCGGTGAACATCTGGCTCACCACCACCAGCGGCTCGGCGGGCCGGACCGTGACCCGCGGCCTGCAGCAGCAGACCCCGGTCGCCTTCTCCTCCGGGCACGCCGGCAACGGCCAGGCCATCACCGTCGACGAACGGACCCGGTACCAGCAGTTCGTGGGGGGCGGGGCGTCCATGACCGACACCGCCGGATACCTGCTGAACAGCAGCGGCGCGCTCAGCGCCAGCACCCGGTCCGCGGTGATGACCGCGCTGTTCAGCCCGGCCAGCGGCATCGGCCTGGACTTCCTGCGTAACCCGATGGGCGCCTCGGACCTGGCCCGGTCCAACTACTCCTACGACGACATGCCGTCCGGGCAGACCGACCCGGGCCTGGCCCACTTCTCGATCAGCCACGACCTGACCGACATCCTGCCCCTGACCAAGCAGGCCGAGCAGCTCAACCCCAGCCTGAAGCTGATGATGACGCCGTGGAGCGCCCCGGCCTGGATGAAGGACAACGGCAGCTTCACCGACCAGGGCTACCTGCAGGCCCAGTACTACGCGGCCTACGCCCAGTACTTCGTCAAGACCATCCAGGCCTACCAGGCCCAGGGTGTGCACGTGGACTACGTGTCACCGCAGAACGAGCCCGGCTGCTGCTCCGGGGCCAACTACCCGACCATGGCCTGGAACGGGTCCGGCCTGGACTACTTCACCGCTAAAGACCTGCTGCCCGCCCTGCACGGGGCCGGGCTGCCGGCCAAGGTCCTGGCCCTGGACTGGAACTGGAGCAACTACCCCAGCTACGGCGAGCCGTCCGTCGATGACACGGCCATCCGCAACGACCCGCTGTTCGGCGGGGTGGCCTGGCACGGCTACGACGAGGGCAGCGCGGCCGAGCAGAGCACGGTGCACAACCAGTACCCGGGCATCGGCAGCTTCGACACCGAGCACTCCGGTGGCACCTGGATCGCCAGCCAGCAGCATGAGGACATGCAGAACATCATCGACTACACCCGGAACTGGGGTCAGAGCGTGGTCAAGTGGAGCCTGGCCGTGGACCAGAACGACGGCCCCCACAACGGCGGCTGCGGCACCTGCACCGGCCTGATCACCGTGCACAACGGGGACAGCCAGAGCGGCCAGGTGACCTACACCGTCGAGTACTACGACATGGGCCAGCTGACCAAGTTCGTCCGGCCCGGCGCCTACCGGATCGCGTCCACCGCCAGTTCGTCCGTGCCCAACGTGGCCTGGCAGAACCCCGACGGATCCAAGGCCCTGGTCGCCTACAACCAGACCGGCGCGCCGACGCCGATCACGGTCAACTGGGGCGGCGAGTCGTTCACCTACACGCTGCCCGCCCAGACCTCGGCCACCTTCACCTGGAGCGGCACCCAGAGCGGGGCCAGCCTCAGCTCGACCGGCGCCATCGGCGGCTACGGCGGCCTGTGCCTGGACGTCGCGGGCGGCAACGCCGCCGACGGCAGCACGGTCGACCAGTACCCCTGCAACGGGACTTCGGCCCAGCAGTGGACCGTGGATCCCAACGGCACCGTGCAGTCGATGAGCAAGTGCCTGGACGTGGCGGGCGGCGGCACCGCCAACGGCACCAAGGTCGACCTGTACACCTGCAACGGCAGCGGCGCCCAGGTCTGGCAGCCCCAGTCCGGCGGCGCCCTCTACAACCCGCAGTCCGGCAAGTGCCTGGACGACACCGGCTGGTCAACCAGCCCCGGCAACGCCCTGCAGATCTGGTCCTGCACCAGCAGCGCCAACCAGTCCTGGACGCTGCCCTGACGCCGTCCGGGGGACGACCCTGTGGTGCTGATGACCCGATGACCGCGCACCTGCGCGTGACCGCGCTCGGATAGCGGCGCGTCGCTGCTGCACCTGGTCACGTCCTGGACAAGTTGACGAGGCTCGACAGCAGTCAGTCAGGCTCGTCGACGGCGTGGATGGCGGGGAGCTGACGCGCAGTCGCCGGTCGGGTAGCAGCCGGCGTCAGGCGCCTGCGGTGCGATTTTGGCTGACCCTAGCCGATTGGCTCCCACTTGCCTGCAAGGTGCACGGTGAGCAGGGCGATCGCCAGGCCGGCGAGGAGGGAGGCGATCAGCAGGGCTAGCCGGGTGCCACGGCCGCCGAGGACTTCCATCGCCCGGCGGGCGTGCCGCCAGGCGCCCGCTTGCCCGCCGGCACCGCCCTCCGGGAGCATGACGCCGCGTGTCTCGGCGGCGAGCAGCCGCGGCAGGCGCGGCACGTAGGCGAGCACGTGGATGGCTATGAAGAAGATCCAGCCGAAGAAGGAAATCCTGTGGACCACGAGCCACCCGCTCGGCGGCCCGTTGCTGGGGCCGATGACGGCGAGCATGATGCCGGAGCCGAAGACGCACACCGTGAGGAGCATGATGATCGGCCCTATCACCCGCAGCAGCCGCGCCGGCGGCCCCTTGCGCCGGTACGGTTCGCTCCTGGTGTAGTACCGGGCAAAACGGTAGAGGACCGACCCGGCCTTGAGGGTGACCGGGCCAAGAAGCAGCATGCCGAGGAAGACGTGCAGGGTGAGCAGGCGGCCGATTCGCAAGATCGTGTAGCACTCAATGGCCAGCAGGATCAGTAGCACCGCCCCTGTCATCGCGGTCAGCCGCTCGTTACCCTCGGCACCGCCGGAGCGTTGAGCGGGCAGGGGTGGCTGGGCGGCCGACATCCGGCGTGGCGCCCGTGCGGTGTGCCGTCTTCCCGGCGAGATCCTGTTCATGGGCATCGCGTTTCCTCTTGCTGTTAGCGTCCATCGAAGGGGGTCAAGAGCTGCTTGCGAGGCGGGTCGCGCGCCGCGGAGGAGTGAACGCGAGCAGGCCGACGGCGTGAACCAGGCAGGTGCAGATCCAGGCACCGCGGTCGGCTGGCGGGCGGACCGGGAAGGTCCACGGGTTGCTCCAGGCTTCGAGCAGCGCGTACTCGCCGGACGGCACATAGCGTTCAGAGGCCAGGGTCAGCTGTGGAGTCAGGTCAACTCGGTTATTCGAGTGGCTGGCGGGCGATGGCGGGCGGTTCGCGTCCGGCGAGCAGCCAGCTCACGGCCACCGCAATCAGTGGCATGCCGACCAGGATCCACAGCAGGCCGGCCACCGGGACGCTGTCCAGCTCGGAAAGCCGGTCCAGCTGATTGGTGCTGAAGAATCCGATCGCCGCGAGATAGCCCCCGGCCGTTCCGACGATCGCCCCGGTAAGGGCGAGCGCGCCGGCGGTCGCCGCGGTGAGCGTGCGGCGGGCCACGCCGCTGGCCCCGGTGGCGGTCAGCGTGCGCAGGTCGCTGGCGGTCTCGCTGCGGACCAGGCCGATGCTCATCGCGAGGATGCCGAGCGCGAGCACCATGCCGAAGATCGTGGCCACGTCGGTGATCTGCGTGTACGACGGGATGTTGTCGACGGTCTCGATGCTCGCCCCGGCCGCGGCCGCGGTCTGCCTGGCCCCCGTGACCTGGGCGCCGGTCAGCCCGCCCGGCGCCTGGATCAGCCAGCCGGCCGTGGTCGCCGTGAACTGGAACTTCCCCATGGCATGCTCGGTGATCACCGTGTTCGGCGCCGAGGTGCCAGACGGCAGCGCGCTGATCTCCTGGATCGGCGGGCTGGCCAGGCAGCTGCCCGGCGTGCAGGGAGTGCCCGGGGGCACCTTGGGGCTGTTCCACAGTTCCATGTGCTGCATCGTGGACAGGCCTGGCCGCATGGTGAGGACGTCGGCATCGGGATTGATCTGCGCCGGCGTGATCCCGAACGTGCTCAGCAGTTGCGGGGTCGCGACGTAGATCGGGGCGGACCAGCCCCGTCCGGATCCGCCATACTGCAGGCCGCCGCTAGGCGTCTCGAGCGTGATCATGTAACGGTCATCAAGCGAGGCGGCGATGCGCTGCGCGGTCGTCCTGGTCGCGGCGAGCTGGCTCGCGGTCGGCGGCGGCCCGTTCGGGTTGCCGTGGCCGGGCGGGTAGACGATGAGCTGGCTGGAGGTCAGGTTGGGGCCCACGTAGTCGACCGCCCCGCCGAACCGGGCGGCGCTGACCACGCAGACGATGCACGCGATCAGCACGCTGAGGCTGATCGCCGCCAGCGCCGGACCCGACCGGGCCCGGTACCGGGCCAGGTCCCGCAGCGCGAGCCGCACCATGACCGGGGTCCAGCGGCCGAGCCTGGCCAGCACCGCCAGGCAGGCTGGGGACAGCAGTGCCACGGCGACCACGAGCGCGATGAAGGCACCCGCGACCTCCTGCAGCTGGGCTGTGCTGGCCCCAGAGGTGCTGGTCCCGACACCGGCGCCGGCCATGCCTAGCAAGAGGATCGCGAGAACCAGGAATCCAAGCCCGAACGCAACCGCCAGGTGACGTGCTGCCTTCGGCGCGGGCGGGCGCCCGGATAGCGCGGTCACGACCGGGACCCGGGCGATCGCCCTGGCGGGCCGCGCGGCGGCGGCATACGCCGCGAGCACGGCTAGGACCACCGAGACCCAGACCACCGTCCACGGCAACTGGAACATGCCAATCACGTGGTGGGCACTGGCCTGCACGTGCGGCCGGTAGGCGATCCAGGCCACCAGGCCGAGCGCGAATCCGGCCACCGCCCCGACCGCACCGGTGGCGACGCCGTTGGCTCTCACGACGAGGCGGATATTGGACTGGGTGGCACCCTGGGCGGCGAGCATGCCGATCGAGCGGAGCCGGCGCCGCGCCAGCACGGTGAACCCGCCCGCCCCGACCATCGCGATGAGCAGCATGCCGAGCACGGTCGCCGCGATCGAGATCGTCTCCGGGTTGAATACGTTGCTCGCCGCCACCGTCTGCGGGGTCGCCACGGTCGAGCCAATGTCCGATGGCGAGACGCCCGGCGCGTCGAACAACACCGCGACCTGCGTCGGCGCGGTGACCTGGCCGGTCGCCACCAGGGCGAACTCATCGAGCAGATTCTGCGGGTCCTGCACGATGCCGGTGACGTTCCTGCTGACGCCGCCGACGGTCCAGGAGCTGCCGACCGCGAGATGGAAGTCCGACGCGACCCCGCTGGTCACCGCCACCTGGCCGGCACCGACGGGAAACTGGCCGCTGATCAGGGAAAGCATCGGCTGCCCGAACGGCCCGCGCGGATTCTGGGCCCGCAAACTGTAGGTCTGGACCGAGCCGGGCACCGAGAACGTCTGGTTCTCGATCAGGTCGACCGTGCCGAAGCGATGCTCGATCGACGCGATCTCGGTGGCGACGCGCGAGCCCGGCCCGGTGAACGTGGCCAGGTCCTGCGCGGTGCCGAAGGCAGCGGTCGCCGGGCTCGGCGTAGTGGCCGCGACCGCCGAGCCCACCACTGTGGCGGCCACCGCGACCGCGATCAGCGCCAGGATCAGCAGTTGCTGCCGCCACTCACGCCGCAGCAGCCGCAGTGCCCAGCGGATGACCGCGCGGCGGGCGGGAACACCCCCGTTCGACGCCCTCGAGGTGGCTGGCCGTTCCGGCACCACCGTGCTCATCGGGTGTCCCCCGGCGCGAGCAGGGACTCATCACCCGGTGCTGCGGCGGTCTGATCGGCCACCCGGCCGTCCCGCAGGAATACCACCCGGTCCGCCCACGAGGCGAGCTGCGCGTCGTGAGTCACCACCACCGCGGTCATCCGGGCGTCCTTGCACGCGTCGTGCAGCAGGCTCATCACCGCCTCGCTGTTGACCGAGTCCAGCGCGCCCGAGGGCTCGTCGGCGAGCAGCAGCCTCCGCTCGCCCACCATGGCGCGGGCGATCGCCGCCCGCTGCCGTTCCCCGCCAGAAAGCTGGTCGGGGTAGGCCGTGGCCCGCTCGCCCAGGCCGAGCCGCTCCAGCGCCCGTAGGCCAGCGGCGCGCGCCTTACGGGCGGACAGGCCATCCAGCTCCAGCGGCAGCGCCACGTTCTCAGCCGCGGTCAGCCCGGGAAGCAGGTTGAAGTCCTGGAACACGTACCCGACCGTCCGCCGCCGCAGCCGCGCCCTGGCGTTACCGGACATGCCCGCGACCGGCTGCCCCGCGATCAGCACCTCGCCGTCGGTCGGTTCCTCCAGCGTCCCCGCGATGGTGAGCAGCGTGCTCTTACCGGAGCCGCTCGGTCCCATCACCGCGACCATCGCGCCCTCGTCGGCCGACAGGCTGACCCCGCGGAGGGCGTGCACCTCGGCGGTGCCCTGTCCATAGGACCTGGACACTCGCCGCAGCTCTAGCATCCTCATCTGGGAATCCTCAACTTCCGCCGGTGCCGTGGCAGCGGCGCTTGGACTTGTCGGGATTGGATACGGCCGGGCGCCATGCCCGGTCACCCCCAGGCATACGCCGCCGGGCATCACACCGAGATCACACGCCGCGCCATTCCCGGGCGAAGTCCGGCACCCGCCGCCGTGCGGAAGGCCAGGTCGCGTGCTGGCGGCCGGGGCCGCCTGGCGGCGTCATGTGATGTCTGTGTGATGTCCGGCAGGGCATCATCGACTCATGCGGGTGCTGGTGGTCGAGGATCAGGCCGAGCTGGCCGACGACATCGCCGACGGCCTTCGTGACCAGGGCATCGGCGCGGACGTGGCCTATGACGGGCCGACCGGGATCGAGAAGGCCCTGATCACCCGCTACGACGTGGTGATCCTGGATCGGGATCTTCCCAAGGTCCACGGCGACGCGGTCTGCGCGACCCTGGCCGGATCCAGGGCGGCGGCGCGCATCCTGATGCTGACCGCGGCCGCCACGGTCGGCGACCGGGTGCAGGGCCTCAACCTCGGCGCCGATGACTACCTGGGCAAGCCGTTCGCGTTCGAGGAGCTCCTCGCCAGGGTCCGGGCGCTGGCCCGGCGCGCCCCGGCCGCCGCCCCGCTGATCGTGCGCGGCGACATCATCTTCGACCGGGCCCGCCGCCGGGTCAGCCGGGCGGGCCGGCTGCTGTCGCTGACCCGCAAGGAGATGGGGATCCTCGAGGAGCTCCTCGTCGCCGAGGGTGGCGTGGTCAGCACCGAGGACCTGCTCGAGCGGGTCTGGGATGAGAACGCCGACCCGTTCACCCGCACGGTCACCGTGACGATCGGCCGGCTGCGGCGCAAGCTCGGCGAGCCCGACCCGATCGACACGGTGACCGGCAGCGGCTACCGGCTCCCATGAACGTGCACGCACTGCTCAGCCCGGTCCGCCGGCTCTGGCCACAGAAGGTCAGGGCCAGGCTCACGCTCATCTACGCCATGTTGTTCTTCGCCGCCGGGTCGGGGCTGCTCGGACTAACCTACGGGCTGGTCGCCACCAGCCTTCCCACCCAGCCAGCCACGGGCGCGAGGGTCACCAGTCAGGAGCTGAACGAGCTGACCCAGTGCAAGCTGGCGCTCGGCGCGGCCAAGGGCAAGCCTTTCCCGACGTCGCTTCTGGCCAGATGCCAGCAGGCAGAGGAGGCCTACAGCGCCGGAACCGCCGCGGGGTTGCAGGCGCAGCGCCAGCGCGCGCTGAGCGACCTGCTGGCCTTCTCCCTCGCCGGCCTCGCAGTCCTGACGGTCGCATCGGGCGGCCTGGGCTGGTTCATGTCCGGCCGGGTGCTGCGCCCGGTGCGGGTGATCACCGAGACCGCCCGCCGGGCCTCCGAGCAGCACCTCGGCGAGCGGCTGGCGCTGGCCGGGCCCAGGGACGAGCTCAAGGAACTGGCCGACACCTTCGACGACATGCTCGAGCGCCTGGACGCGGCGTTCGCCACCCAGCGCCGGTTCGTCGCCAACGCCTCGCACGAGCTGCGCACGCCGCTGACCGTGATGCGCACCGCGATCGACGTGACCCTGGCCAAGCCGTCCCCAACGACGCGGCAGCTCACCGACATGGCCGCGCGCGTGCGGCGCTCGATCGACCGGACCGAGACCATGGTCGAGGCGCTACTCACCCTGGCCGTGAGCGACCAGGGCAAGGTCAGCACCGAGTTCACCGACCTGGCCACCTGGGCCGAGGACGCCATCGACGCCGCCGCTCCCGAGATCAAACGCCTGGACCTGCACGTCGACACGAAGCTTGACCCGGCCGAGACAACCGGAGACCCGCAACTGCTGGAACGGATGATCAGCAACCTGGTCGACAACGCCGTCCGGCACAACGAACCCGGCGGCTGGATCAGGCTGCGCACCGGCAGCAGCGACGCCACCGCCTACCTCCAGATCGCCAACAGCGGGCCGTACATCCCCGACGACGCCGTGCCCACGCTATTCGAGCCGTTCCGGCGCATGCAGGCCCGGACCGGCATCCGCGATGGCGTCGGGCTCGGCCTGTCCATCGCCCGGTCGGTCGTCACCGCGCACCGTGCGACCGTCACCGCCCGCAGCCAGGCCGCCGGCGGCCTCGACATCGCGGTGGTGATCCCCCGCGACCTTGCCGCCGAATCGCAGCCGTGAGCGCGGCGTCCCTGGACCCCCCGCAACCCGGGTTGCGGTGACTCGCCGCACTACCGGCCACTCACCGAGCCTTCGGCCCGGATCGCTGGGCCGGTGAGACCGGCTCACCGTAGCCCGTGGTGGCGCCGAGCCCGGGAGGTCTGTTGTGGCCGGGACTCCGGCCCCAGACCTTCGGCATATTCAGCGGAGGCCAGGCGATGCGGAGCCGCACCGGCGTCCGGGCGCCAGCGGCCCGGACCTCCGGATGCGCCCGGCGTCTCTGTTTTCTTTCCGTTATCTAGGCAGGGCGGGGCGGTTTGCGCTATAAATGAAAGGAAAGTTTCTTATTTGTTGGGAGCGGGCCTCTACCTCGGGAGGTCTTTATGAGATCAGCCTCACGTCGCACCCGTCCGCAATCGGGTGGCCGCCGTAGGCTGCGCTGGCTCACCTTGCTCGCCGTCCCGGCCCTGGCCGCGCTGGGAGTGGTGGCCGCTGGCCACAAGACCGCAACTCCATCGCCCGCGACCCGCCTGGACGCGGCCGCGGCGCCGGCCGACAGCAGCGGGCTGCCCGCCCACGTGCTGATGGGCTACTGGCAGGACTTCACCAACGGCGCCACCCCGCTCACCCTGGCCGGCGTCCCATCCAGCTACAACCTGGTGGCAGTGGCGTTCGGCAACGCGGGCGCCACCCCCGGCCAGGTCACGTTCGACGTGGACTCCGGCCTCTCCTCGGCGCTGGGCGGCTACTCCGACAGCCAGTTCACCAGCGACATCCAGACCCTGCACTCGCGCGGCCAGAAGGTCATCCTGTCCGTCGGCGGCCAGAACGGCACGGTCAGCGTGACCGACAGCGCCAGCGCCAGCGAGTTCGCCAGCAGCGTGGATTCGATCATCAACCAGTACGGGTTCGATGGGGTCGACATCGACCTGGAGAACGGGGTCAACCCGACCTACATGGCCCAGGCGCTGCAGCAACTGCAGAGCGACGTGGGATCGAGCCTGATCATCACGCTCGCCCCGCAGACCATCGACACCCAGTCCGCGGCCAGCGACTACCTGGCCCTGGCGCTGAACATCAAGTCGATCCTGACCATGATCAACACGCAGTACTACAACTCGGGCACGATGAACGGCTGCGACGGCAACGTCTACGCCGAGGGTTCGGTGGACTTCATCACCGCGCTGGCCTGCACCGAGCTGCAGAGCGGCCTGTCCGCGGCCCAGGTTGGCATCGGGTTGCCGGCTTCGTCGTCGGCAGCCGGCAGCGGCTACGTGGACCCGTCCGTGGTCAACAACGCGCTGGACTGCCTGGCCAGCCAGGCCAACTGCGGCAGCTTCACGCCGTCCACCAGCTACCCGGACCTGCGCGGAGTGATGACCTGGTCGATCAACTGGGACGCGTCCAACAACTACAACTTCGCCAACACGGTGGCGCCGCACCTGGCCTCGCTGCCGTAACCAGCGTGGGGGCCGCCCCCCGGTCCAGGGCGGCCCCCACCTACCCGTCTCTACCAGCCGGTGAACTGGCCCTGGGCGGTCCACAGGGCCGCCAGCCCGCCCAGCACGGCCAGCCCGATGGCCATGGCCAGCAGGCGCCGCCGGGGGCGGCCGGCCGACCAGCGCAGGCCCGCGGCGGCCAGCCGCCGGGCCAGGCCCACCGTGACGAACAGCGACCCGGCGATCGACAGGGCGACCAGCAGGGCGCCGAGCAGGCCGGCCGCGGCCAGCGCGTAGTCGTGGGCGGCCAGCGCGGTGGTGGCCGAGTGGGCCTGCTGCCGGACCGAGTGCCACAGCGCCCGGTTGATCCGCGGCAGGCACGCCACCATGTACCCGAAGGCGGCCACCAGCAGCGGGATCACCACCAGCACCCAGCTGGTGACCACGATCCGGCTGCGGCGGCGCAGCCCGGCCACGCGCGGGTCGGCGGGTCCCCGGCCCAGCGCGCTGCGCAGGATGGGCAGCACCCGGGCGAACAGGTCCGGCACCCCGACCAGGTCGCTGAGGATGAAGTACCCGTCGTAACGGGCGAACGGCAGCAGCTGCTCCAGCATCTCCAGGTGCGTGACCGCGATGACCAGCAGCAGCAGCTCATCAGAGGTGGCCGCGTACACCCCGGCCAGCACCAGCATGAAGATCAGGTTGAAGTACAGGCCGCCCAGGTCGGTCCGCAGCCGACCCGCCCGGCTGAGCCGGTAGGAATCGGTGACGTTGGTGAAGAAGGCAGGCCAGACCAGGTAGATCCCGAACCCGATGACGCCGGTCCGGGCTCCGCCGCAGCGGCAGCCGGAGGCGTGGCCGCACTCGTGGAACAACGCGGAGACCACCGACAGGCCGACCACCACCAGCAGGTCCACCGGGTCCCGCAGGACCAGGTGCACCCCCCGGCCCAGCCCGTGCACGGCGAAGATCCAGTAGTCCAGGGCCAGCACGCTGGCCACCACCGCGGCCACCAGCGGCCAGCGGAACAGCGGGCGCAGCAGGGTGCCGGCCGCGTTGGCCACCCGTTCCGGCAGCAGGGTGCAGCGGGCCCGCAGGGCGAGCAGCGGATTGGCCCGGGGCGCCACCGCTGGAGCCCCCGCGGCCGCGACCACGCCCAGCGGCAGCAGCTTGGCCGAAAGCAAGAAGCGGACCTGGTCGGCGCTGAGCGCCCGGCCGAGGTCCGCGCTGACCAGGCCGGCGATGGCCGCCGAGTCCCGGGCGCCGTCGATGCGGCTGACCACCCCGTAGAGCAGGGGTGACATCTGGATGATCTGGCCGTCCGGCCGGCGGACCAGCGACGGCGGGTCGCGGTAGCCGGAGTCCAGGTAGGCGCCGAGTAGTTCGACCCCATCGGCCAGCCTGGGCAACTGCGGAGACCCGGGCACCCGACCCGGAAGCAGGCCGGGGGTGTCGCCTCCGCTGTGCAGGTGCCCGGGAGCCAGGGTCATCGGTCCGCCCCTCCCCTGACGTGCTGGAGGAGTGAAGAGGGAGGCCGCCCGACGGGGGACGGGCGGCCTCCCGGCCGCTGTGCAAACCCCTCCCGTTGCACAGCGGGGCTTGGCTGGATCTACAGGAATCCGAGGACGTTGCCGTTGAGGGCGGCCACGTTGAGGTTCACCAGGCCGGCCTGGGACCCGATGATGTTGCCGTTGTTGATCTGGGTCACCGAGCCGGTCGGGTGGTTCCGCCAGCAGTTCAGCGTCTCGCGGCTGGGCAGCAGCTCAGCGGTTTCGAGCTCCAGCTCCTGCGTGGTCACTGGCTGTACATTGGACATGGAGTCTCCTTTGAGCGGTCCATGGATGTACGCTCTCTAGCGTACGAACTGTTCGGTCACCACCGAACAGTATACGTTTGGGGACCGGGACGCAAGAGCCTGCCGTGCAATTTCACTTGCCACACAGGCGTTTCCGGCGGGCGGAGGTGGATGGGTGGCGGTCACGCAGGACCCCAAGGATCCAGCTCAGGAGCCCAGGGACCCGGTTCAGGAGCCCAGGGACCTGGCGCCGGACATGAACCCGTTGCAGCGGCTCATCCGCCAGCGCCTGGAGGCGCAGGGCTGGTCGTACGGCGACGTGGCCAAACGCGGCGGCCTGCCCCGGTCCACGGTGTACACCCTGGCCACGACCAGGAACCTGGCCCGGCCGCCCCGCCCGGCCACGCTGAACGGCCTGGCCTGGGGCCTCGACCTGCCGGTCTCGATGATCCGGTCCGCCGCCGCCGAGTCCACCGGGCTGCACTACTACGACGACGAACCGGACAGCGTGGGACCGGGCGGCCCGGCAGCGGCCAGTTCCGGCTCGGCCGGCCCGGGCTCGCCCGACGACCCGGAGCGGGACCTGCTGATCGCCAGCATCGACGAACTGACCGCCGAGGACCGGCAGCACGTTGCCGCCCTGGTGGAGTCGCTGCGCAAGAAGGCGGCCACGGACCGCCCCGACCGTTAATCACGGCACCTCCTCCGGCCCGTCCCTTGGCTGCGAGCCCGGCCCCCGGGCGTGGCCGCGAGGCCTCGCGCACGGTGTCGGCGGCGCGAGGCCTTTCCCCTGGTTAGACCCTGGTTTATCGATCACCCACTTCACTGGTTCATGGGCCAGTTGGCCGACACGCCGAGTTGTTCGGCGAGCGTGCCGTACTGGCCTTCGGGCAGGACCAGGCGGGCGACGCGCAGGATGTCGGCCGGGTCCTCTCCCGGCGGCCGCAGCACGCAGATGGTGTCGTCGTGCTTGTTGCGGGTGATGACGAGCCGGTCGTGATCGGCCATGACGATGCGGGCCGGCTGGATGCGGTCGTGACCTTCTGGGTGCGCGGGAACGGGCATGGCGGGAGCCTCCGGGGCGGAGCTGGTCTTAAGAGTCGGGCTGGCCGGGCTGGCCGGAGTGGCCGGGCCGGGCTGGTTCGGCGGCGGTGGGACGACGATCCGCCGACGGCGGCGGCGCCGGGCGACCAGCAGTGGTTCGGCGGCGAAGATGAGCACCGCGAGCAGGCCGACGGCCAGCAGCACGGTCTTCAACCACGACGGCATGCCGCTACTGGCCTGCGGCCGCGGATGCGCCGAATGGACGGTGGGTGCAGTCGACGGAACCGCGGACGGCGCCGGGCTCGTGGGCTGCGGATGCGCTTGGCCGGGGGCAGGCTCGCTCGGGGCCGTCGGGACCGGCTGGCCGGGAGCCGAGCCGCTCGCGGGCGGCGTGGCCGGGCCGGGGATGGTGAGCCGGATCCCGGCGTTGATGGCGCCGGGGTCAGGGCCGATGACCGACCGGTTGGCCGCGTACAGCGCGGGCCAGCCACCCCGGACCTCGAACCGAGCCGCGATGGCCGACAGCGAATCCCCGGGCGCGACCGTGTACCGGACCGGCGTGGCCGGACCGGGCAGGTGCAGGACCACCCCCACGTTCAGGGCGTCGGGGTCGGCCCCGACCCGGGACCGGTTGGCCGCGTACAGCGCGGGCCAGCCGCCCCGGACACCGAACCGGGT
>DASXMW010000132.1:0-28350 GCA_036495425.1 Streptosporangiaceae bacterium
CGGGCGGGTCAGATGCAGAAGAGGATGGCCCAGACGGCCTTGCCGCGGCCGACCATGGGGCTCCAGCCCCAGACGTCGCTGAGGGCGTCGACCAGCTGGAGGCCGCGGCCGCACTCGGCGTCCTGGGCGGGAGCCTTGAGCACGGGGGCGGCGGCGCTGGGGTCGAGGACCGCGCACATGACCTCGCCCGCCCGGCGGAAGAGGCGCAGGCCGACGCGGGTGTCGCCACGAGCCGGGCCGCGCTCCTCACCGTAAGCCGGGTCGCGGCCCGCGTGGCACATGGCGTTGGCCACGAACTCGGCCACGATGACTTCGGCGTCGTCGATGAGGGGGTTCAGGCCCCAGCGGGTCAGCGTGGACCGGGTGAACCGGCGGGCGTTCTTGGCCGGCTGCGGGCCAGGGGTCAAAGTCAGCGCCATCACCGACGGGGCGTCCCACCAGTCGGAGGGCATCCGGACCACGCGCGGGCGGTCGGGCGTGAACTGGCGCGGCTTGGTGTCGTTCAGCACCTCGCGAGGGACCGGCCGAACCCTGGTACGCGTTGGCAGCGGAACCTTACGCTGGTCCCGGTTGTGAGCGCTAACACCAACCGGGTTCAAACTTTCCGACCTCATCACGACCCCGGACACTGGTTAGCCGCCAATCCTCGTTGCTGGCGCGCAGCCCTTATCTTGCCGGACATCTCATGCATATGCAAGGCCAAATGCACGTTCATTTGATGCGTGCAGATGCGCAGACCATTAATGCGGCAACCAGCCCGGACGCCATGTTCGGAGCGTATTTGTAACCGCTTACATGTTGGCCGCACAGGACGGGCAGGAGGGTGGGCGCAGGCTCGTCGCTCGGTGCGGGCAAGGCCGCACCGAGCGGGCAGAAGGGCAGACCGGCGACACCGGAATGGGTGAGCACAAGGTTGCACGGGTGAACGGTCCGGAGGGACCGGCGTCGGAGCCCATGAACGCGGGGCTACGGGGCGTGTGCGCAGGGTCGAGTTACGGCCCCGGCCGACGGTGAGTACAAGGGCACACAACACAACGCCGGCGGACAGGTTGGGGCCGGCGGCGCCGTCTACATGGGCACAAGGTTGCACAGGCACGGCGCGCGCGAACAGCAGGCGGCGACGTCAGGCGGGGCAGGCGGGGCTATGAGCACGGGACCGCAGCGGGCGGGCGGTGAAGGGCTGGCTGGGGTGTCCGGGTGCGGAGGGTGGGGGTTGGGCGGTGTGGGGCGGGGGTGGCTGGCGTCGGTCTGGGGGCACGGCTTACGGTGTGGGGACTGGGTCGGGATGCTTTTCGCGAAACTTTTCGGGAGTCGCTGATGCTGGTGGCCGGGGTGGACAGCTCGACCCAGTCCACGAAGGTGGTGCTGTGTGAGGCCGGCACCGGCGCCATCGTGGCCAGCGCGTCGGCACCGCATCCGGACGGGACTGAGTGTGACCCGGAGTTCTGGTGGCAGGCCCTGGCCAAGGCCGGGGACGGGCTGCTGAGCCAGGCGGCGGCGGTGGGGGTGGCCGCCCAGCAGCACGGGATGGTGGCCCTGGACGAGGCGGGCCAGGTGATCAGGCCCGCCATTCTGTGGAACGACATGCGGGCGGCGCCGCAGACGCGGGAGCTGATCGCCGAAATGGGCGGGCCGGCCGAGTGGGCCCGGCGCACCGGCAGCGTCCCGGCCGTGTCGTTCACCGTGACCAAGCTGCGCTGGATGGCCGAGCGCGAGCCGGAGAATGCCCGGCGGCTGCACCGGGTGGTGCTCCCGCACGACTGGCTGAGCTGGCGGCTGGCGGCGGGCTCGACCCCGGACGGGGAGCCGGTCACCGACCGGGGGGACGCGTCCGGGACCGGGTACTTCTCCCCCGCCGACGGGGAGTGGCTGCCGGACATCGCCGAGCGGGCGCTGGGGCGGCCGGTGGCCACGCCGCGGCTGGCCGGGCCGGCCGAGGTGACCGGGCAGACCCCGGACGGGGCGCTGCTGTCCGCCGGGACCGGGGACAACATGGGGGCCGCGCTGGGGCTGGGCATCACCGAAGGCGACGTGGTGGTGTCGATCGGCACCTCCGGCACCGCCTACGCCATGACCTCGGAGCCCGCGGCCGACGAGACCGGGGCGGTAGCCGGGTTCGCCGACGCCACCGGGAATTTCCTGCCCCTGGTGGCCACGGTCAACGCGGCCCGGGTGCTGACCGCGACCGCCCGGCTGCTCGGTACCGACCCGGGCGGCCTCTCCGGCCTGGCCCTGGCGGCCGAGCCGGGCGCGGGCGGGCTGACCCTGCTGCCCTACTTCGATGGGGAGCGGTCGCCCAACCGGCCGGACGCGACCGGCGTGCTGAACGGCATCACCAGCGCCAACCTGACCCCGGAGAACCTGGCCCGGGCCGCGGTCGAGTCGGTGCTGTGCTCGCTGGCCGACGGCATCGGCAACCTGGCCGACTGCGGCATCACCCCGCAACGGGTGGTGCTGATCGGCGGGGCGGCCCAGTCCCCCGCCGTGCGGTCCATCGCGCCCGCCGTGTTCGGCGTGCCGGTGACCGTCCCCGATCCCGCTGAGTACGTGGCCATCGGCGCGGCCCGGCAGGCCGCGTGGGCCCTCTCGGGCGGGGCCAGCCCGCCGGACTGGCCCGGGCCGCCGTCGGAGACGTTCACCGCCGAACCGCGCCCCGATATCCGCGATCGCTACGCCACGCTGCGCGACGACACGCTGCCGTGGCACGAGAGGAAAAGGAACCGTCAGTGAGCTCACCGAGCAGTGTTAGTCAGGTCGGGGTTGGTCAGGTCGGGGCTGGTCAGGTCGGGGACCCCTACGCCCCGGTACCTGAAGATAAGTTCTCGTTCGGCATCTGGACCGTCGGCTGGCAGGGCGTGGACGTGTTCGGCGGCGCGGTGCGCCCGCCCATGCCCGCGGACCGGGCCGTGCGCAAGCTGGCCGAGCTGGGCGCCTACGGCGTCAACTTCCACGACAACGACGTCTTCCCGTTCGAGGCGTCCAGCGCCGAGCGGGACCAGCTGATCGCCGCCTTCCGCAAGGCCCTGGACGAGACCGGGACCAAGGTGACCACGGCCACCACCAACCTGTTCGGCCACCCGATGTTCAAGGACGGCGCCTTCACCGCCAACGAGCGCGACATCCGCCGGTTCGCGCTGGCCAAGGTCATGCGCAACCTGGACCTGGCCGCCGAGCTGGGGGCCAGGACCTACATCTTCTGGGGTGGCCGCGAGGGCGCCGAGTCCGGCGGGGCCAAGGACATTCAGGCCGCGCTGGCCCGGTACGCCGAAGGCCTGGACCTGCTGTGTGACTACGTCATCGAGCAGGGCTACGACATCAAGTTCGCCATCGAGCCCAAGCCCAACGAGCCCCGGGGCGACATCCTGCTGCCCACCCTCGGGCACGCGATCGCGTTCACCAACCAGCTCCAGCACTCCGAGATGGTCGGCATCAACCCCGAGATCGGGCACGAGGAGATGGCCGGGCTGAACTACGCGGCCGGCATCAACCAGGCGCTGTGGCACGGCAAGCTGTTCCATATCGACCTCAACGGCCAGCACGGGCCGCGCTTCGACCAGGACCTGCGCTTCGGCGCGGGCAACGTGGGCGGCGCGTTCTGGGTGGTGGACGCGGTGGTGCAGGCCATCGACGCCGGCGGCTACGACGGGCCGGTCCACTTCGACTACAAGCCGCCCCGCACCGAGAACGACGAGGGCGTGTGGGTGTCGGCCGCCGCCTGCATGCGCAACTACCTGATCCTGCGCGACAAGGTCCGGCGCTTCCGGGCCGACCCCGAGGTCCAGGCCGCGCTGACCGCCTCCAAGGTCGCCGAGCTGAGCCAGCCGACCATGACCGACGGCGAGACCTGGCGGGACGTGCGCGAGGTCAGCATCGACATCGACGCCTACGCCGGGCGCGGGCTGGGCTACGAGCGGCTGGACCAGCTGGCCCTGGAGCACCTGTACGGCGTGCGCTAACTGTTTGGATGCTGGCGGTTTACGGGGGCCCGGGCGTACCCGGGCCCCCTAAGCTCAGTACATGAAACGGGCGACGATCAGGGACGTGGCGGCGGACGCCGGCGTGTCCATCGGCACGGCCTCCAAGGCGCTCAACGGCCAGGGCCGGCTACGCCCGGAAACCCGCGAGCGGGTCGCCGAGGCCGCGCGGCGGCTCGGCTTCGCCCCCAACCCGCTGGCCCAGGCCCTGCTGGCCGGGCGCACGTACACGGTCGGGATGATCACCACCGACAGCTTCGGCCGGTTCAGCATCCCGGTCATGCTCGGGGCCGAGGACGCGCTGGGGGCGGGCCAGATCTCCGTGTTCATGTGCGACACCCGGGACGACCCCGAGCGCGAGCACCGGTACGTGGAGATGCTGACCGCCCGCCGGGTCGACGGGCTGATCGTCACCGGCCGCCGGATCGAGCCCCGGCCCCCGGTCGGGGCCCGGCTGGGCATCCCGGTGGTGTACGCGATGACCCAGGCGGCCGGGTCCGACGAGCCCGCGGTGCTGCCGGACGACGTCGGCGGCGGCGAGGCGGCCGGGCGGCACCTGCTGGAGACCGGGCGCCGGCACATCGCGCACGTCGCCGGGCCGGAACGGTTCCTGGCCGCGCGGCAGCGGGCGGCCGGCCTGGCCGGGGTGCTGGCCGCGGCGGAGATCCCGCTGGCCCCGGACAGCGTGCTGTACGGGGAGTGGAGCGAGCGCTGGGGCCGGGAGGCGACCGCGCGGCTGCTGGCGACCTGCCCGGGCACCGACGCGATCTTCTGCGGCAGCGACCAGATAGCCCGCGGGGCCGGCGACGCGCTGCGGGCGGCCGGGCGGCGGGTGCCGGACGACATCGCCCTGGTCGGCTTCGACAACTGGGACCCGATGGTGCGCGGCTCGGATCCGCCGCTGTCCAGCGTGGACATGTGCCTGGAAGACGTGGGCCGGGCCGCCGCCGAGGATCTGCTGGCCGCCATCGGCGGGGAGCCCGCCCACGGCGTGCGCACGGTCCCCTGCCGGCTGGTCGTCCGCGAATCGAGCCAGGGAGCCGGGGAGTAGACCTTCGATAAAAGCGGAGGCCCGGGCGGACTGTTAAGCCCGGCGATCGTGGGCAGACCCACCCCGTACCGGATGATCACGTCCGGACCTGATCAGGAAAGGGGTACGTGATGAACACGATGGCGTCGCCGCCCGTAGAGCCGTCCCCGCTCCCGCCACAGCCCGGGCCGATGCCCGAGCCCTCGCCGGTTCCGCCGCAACCGGAGCCGATGCCCGCGCCGCCGTCCCCGGTGCCATCGCCGGGACCTGGGCCGCTGCCGCCGCAGCCGGGGCCCACGCCGATGCCGCCCGAGCCGGTGCCGGACCCGGGCCTACCGGTACCGCCGCCGGAGCCGGGCCCGCTGCCCGCCTAGCCTGCCCGCTTGGCCCGCCCGCGCGCTCAGCCTGCCCGCGCGCGCGGGCAGGGGCCGCGAACCGTAACGTTGGTGGCACCAGCGGATGAGGGAGCGGTGCATGCGGGCGGCGAGGCTGTACGGGGTGGGCGACATCCGGGTCGGGGACGAGCCGGTCCCCGAGCCCGGACCGGGCGAGACCCTGGTCCAGGTCACCGCGGTCGGCCTGTGCGGCTCGGACCTGCACTGGTTCAGCGAGGGCGCGATCGGGGACGCCCAGCTGACCCGGCCGCTGGTGCTGGGCCACGAGGCGGCCGGGGTCGTCGCGGCCGGCCCGCGGCGCGGCCAGCGGGTGGCCATCGACCCGGCCATCCCCGACAACACCTGCCGGGCCTGCCGGGACGGCTACCGCAACCTGTGCCCGCACGTCCGGTTCTCCGGCCACGGCAGCACCGACGGCAGCCTGCGCCAGTTCATGAGCTGGCCCGACGAGCTGCTCTACCCGCTGCCGGACGAGCTGTCGGACAGCGACGGCGCCATCCTGGAACCGCTCGGGGTGGCCATCCACTCGATCGACCTGGGGCACCTGCCGTTCGCGGGCCGGGCCGCCGTGATCGGCTGCGGCCCGATCGGGCTGCTGACCATCCAGCTGCTGCGGGTATCGGGGGCAGAGTCGATCCTGGCCTTCGACCCGCTGCCGCACCGGCGGGAGGCCGCGGCCAAGCTGGGCGCGGACCAGGTGGCAGATCCCGGAGGATTCGGGCCCGGGTTCGAAGAGCTCCCGGATCTGGTCGGGTACGGGGTGGACGTGGCGTTCGAGATCGCGGGCGGCGACGCCGGGGTCGGGCTGGCCATGCACGCGACCAGGCCCGGGGGCCGGGTCACGCTGGGCGGCATCCCGGACGACGACCACATCGGGTTCGGCGCCTCGCTGGCCCGCCGCAAGGGCCTGACCATCGCCATGGTGCGGCGCATGAACGAGGTCTACGAGCGGGCCATCAGCCTGGTCGCGCGGGGCCAGGTCGACACCGCCTCGCTGGTCACCGACCGGTTCGCGCTAGCCGCGACCGCGGACGCCTTCGGCACCGCGACCAAGCGGGCCGGGCTCAAGGTCGTGGTCGAACCCAATGGAGGAATTACACGATGACGGTGACGGTCCTGGTACCGACTGAGGAAGGCCGGGCGGTGCTGACCCGGCTGGACTGGGCCGAACCGGTCCGCTACACGCCGGGCGAGCCATGGCCGGAGCAGGCGTCGCCGGCCGAGGTGCTGGTGGTGCCGGCCCCGGCCGACGACCCCGGCCAGCTGCTGGCGGCCATGCGCGAGCTGCCCAAGCTGCGGATGGTGCAGACGCTCAGCGCGGGCACCGAACTGTGGGAGGGCAAGCTGCCAGACGGCGTGCTGCTGTCCAACGCCCGCGGGGCCCACGGCGGCGCCACCGCCGAGCTGGCCATGGCCGGGCTGCTGGACCTGTACCGGCAGCTGCCGCAGTTCGCCGCCGACCAGGCCGCCCACCGGTGGAACCAGCACCAGACCGAGACCCTGGACGGCAAGCGGCTGCTGGTGCTGGGCGCGGGTGACCTCGGGCAGCACCTGAGAGCCATGGCCGAACCCTTCGGCGCGGCCGTGACCCTGGTCGGGCGGTCGGCCCGGGCCGGGGTGCGGGCGTTCGCCGAGGTGCCGGACCTGATCGGCGCGCAGGACGCGGTGGTGGTGATGGTCCCGTCCAACGCCGAGACCCGGCACCTGATCGACAGAACGTTCCTGGCCCGGATGCCGGACCGGGCCGTGCTGGTCAACGTGGCCCGCGGCCCGGTGGTGGACACCGGCGCGCTGCTGGCCGAGCTGACCGCGGGGCGGCTGCGGGCCGTGCTCGACGTGACCGACCCGGAGCCGCTGCCGGCCGGCCACCCGCTGTGGGACGCGCCGGGCCTGATCATCCTGCCGCACGTGGGCGGGGCCACCGACGGCACGATCGAGCGTTCCTGGCGGGTCGCGGCCGAGCAGATCACCGCGTTCGTGGCCGGTCACGAGCCGCCCAACCTGGTGCCGGCGTGAGCAGCGGCCGGGTGACGCTGGTGCGGGCGGCCGTGGCCGACGTGGCCTGCGTACTGGTGTTCGTGGTCATCGGCCGGGCCAACCACGGGCACGGCGAGGCCGTGGGCGGGGTGGTCAGCACGGCATGGCCGTTCCTGGCCGGGCTGGGTGCGGGCTGGCTGGTGGCGATGGCGTGGCGCCGGCCGGCCGCCCTGTGGCCGTCCGGGACCGGCGTCTGGCTGGGCACGGTGGCGGTGGGCATGGCGCTCCGGGTGCTGGCCGGCCAGGGCACGGCGCTGTCGTTCATCGTGGTGGCGCTGGTGTTCCTGGGGCTGTTCATGCTGGGCTGGCGAGCGCTGGCCCGGTTCGTGCCCCGGTGGCTGGGCCGCCGTCGTCCCTCCCCGACCCGAGTCGTATAGGAGCTGAGTTGCTCATGAGCCGTCCCCCGCTGCCGCCGTTCACCGAGGACACCGCCCGGCAGAAGGTCCAGGCCGCCGAGAACGCCTGGAACACCCGCGAGCCGGAGCGGGTGTCGCTGGCCTACACCGAAGACTCGGTGTGGCGGAACCGCGACAGCTTCGTCACCGGCCGGGCCGAGATCGTGAGGTTCCTGGCCGCCAAGTGGGAACGGGAGCTGGAGTACGCCCTGCGCAAGGAACTGTGGGCGTTCGACGGCAACCGCATCGCCGTCCGTTTCCAGTACGAATGTCACGACCGGGACGGGCAGTGGTGGCGCAGCTACGGCAACGAGCTGTGGGAGTTCGACGAGAACGGCCTGATGGCGAGGCGCGAGGCCAGCATCAACGACCTGCGGATCGGGGCGGCGGAGCGGCGGATCTTCGGCCCCCGCGAGGACGGGGATCGTTCCCTGATCCCGCTGCAGTAGGTGCGGCCGAGCGCGGGGCGGGGCGGCCGCCGGGCGGCGGCGGAGGTTAGGGACGCCGGTTGGCGGGAAGCCGGAGGGGACCGGGGCGCCGTGGCCGGTAGGCGGGGCGGCGTCCCGGCCTGACACTGACGCTCAGCGAGGAGGAAGCACCATGGCCAACGAACTGAACGGCCTCCGGATCGCGTTCCTGACCGCCAACGAAGGCGTGGAGCAGGTGGAGCTGACCACACCCTGGCAGTCGGTCAAGGATGCAGGTGGCACGCCGGAACTGCTAGCTCCCAAGGCGGGGCAGGTCCAGGCGTTCAACCACCTGGACAAGGCGGGCACGTTCGACGTCGACCGCGCGATCGACGACGTGAGCCCGGGTGACTACGCCGGGGTGGTGCTGCCCGGCGGGGTGGCCAACCCGGACCAGCTGCGCACGGTGCCCGCGGCGGTGAAGTTCCTGCAGTCGTTCGCGCAGGCGGGCCGGCCGATCGCGGTGATCTGCCACGGGCCGTGGACGCTCGTCGAGGCGGACGTGGTGCGCGGGCGGACGCTCACCTCGTGGCCGAGCCTGCAGACCGACATCCGCAACGCGGGCGGCACCTGGGTCGACCGGGAGGTGCAGACGTGCACCAGCGGGCCGAACGTGCTGGTGTCCAGCCGCAAGCCGGATGACCTGCCCGCCTTCTGCCGGGAGTTCGTGACCGTATTCCAGCAGGCCGCCGGGAAGGGCTGACCCGTAAACTGCGGGCATGGAGCTCCCGGCGGGCATCGCGGCGTGCCGCCCGCGGGAACCTGACCCGGACGGCGAACCCGGGACGGCGCCGGCGGTGGCGTTCGTCATCAACCGGACCCGGGTTCATGACCCGGACCGATTCGCCCGGGCCTGCCGGGCGGCCGCGCTGGCCCGGGGCTGGGCCCCGATGTTCCTGCCCACCACCCGGGAGGACCACGGCGAAGGGCTGGCCCGGCACGCGGTCGCGGCCGGGGCCCAGCTGGTGTTCGCGGTGGGCGGCGACGGCACGGTCCGGGCCTGCGCCAGCGTGCTGGCCGGGACCGGGGTGCGGCTGGCCATCGTGCCGCGCGGCACGGCCAACCTGGGCGCCCGGGCGCTGCGGGTCCCCCGGCGGTTGCGGGCGGCCCTGGCCACCGGCTTCGGCGATCACGAGACCGTACTGGATCTGGGGCTGGCCGACGGCACGCCGTTCACGGCCATGGCCGGCATCGGCCTGGACGCGGCGGTGGTGGAGGCGACCCGGCGGCTGCTCAAGCTGCGGCTGGGCTGGATCGCCTACGCCGAAGCGGGGCTGGCCCACCTGAGCGGGGCGCCCAGCGAGTTCACGGTCCGGCTGGACGGTGGGCCGCTGCTGCGCCGGGCCGCCCGCTGCGTGGTGGTGGGCAACGCCGGGTTGCTGCCGGGCGGGTTCCCGCTGCTGCCGGACGCCCGGCCCGACGACGGCCTGCTCGACGTGGGCATCCTGGCCCCGGCCAGCCTGTTCGGCTGGGCCCGGGTCGGCTACCGGGTGCTGGCCCGCAGCCGCCGCGACGACCACCGGCTGGAGCGGTACCGGGCCCGGACGGTGGAGATCACCGCGGGCAAGCAACTCCCGCGCGAGGCCGACGGCGAGATCATCGACCCCGGCCGGTCCCTGACCGTCACCCTCCGCCCCCGCTCGCTGATCGTGCGGACGCCAGCGCCCTGACTACGGCGACCGGTCTGGAGGTCCGGGGGGTCGTCCCACCGGACGGAACCGTCGGAGTGACTCTGGAGTTGGCGTTCAGGGTTGGTTCAGGCACCGGCGGGATCGTGGTCCCAGGAGGTGATGGCGATGGGGTCGTATCTGGGATCGGGCTCGCACTGGTGGTCCTGGGGCCTAGGCGTGGCGCTGATCATCTTCTGGGCGCTGGTCATCTGGGCGGTGGTGGCGCTGGTCAGCTGGGCCCGCCGGGGACGCAGCGGGCCGGGCGGACCCGGAGGCCCGGGCGGCCCGGGCGCGCCGCCGGGACCGGGGGAACCGGAGGAGCCGCGCCAGCGGGCGGACCCGGAGGAGGAACTGGCCCGGAAGTACGCGACCGGGGAGATCGACGCCGACGAGTACCACCGGCGGCGGGACGCGGTCCGCTCGCGGGCCTACGCAGGCTGCGGCGGCCAGTCATGATGGCATCTCGTGAGCGGCAGGAGGCAGTCGTGACGGCATCTCGTGGGCGGCGGAATAGGGCCATAACCGCCGATAACTGCGGAAACCTCGGGCACGGATCCGTGTCAGAATGGACAAACGGGTGCGGGCTCGTCGATTATTCAGGAAAATCGGGATTTCTCCCCAGGCTGGCGGACTCTACTGTTACCGCCGGTTCGGGGGTTTGCGCGTAGATCAGGACCATCGCCTCACCGCAATGGGGGCATCGGCCACTGGCCACGGCCGGGAGGCCTCGGGAGGGTGTGACCTGTCACTGGCGTAATGCCATACATGGGAGGGGATTTACGGTGATGGATCGGACGGCACTGGACCATTGGGGGCCAGCCGGATCGGAGAGCCCGGCCACGACGTCGCTGGGCCTGACGCACCGGATCTATCCGGACGGCCATGCGGTGACCGTCATCCGCGGTGAGCTGGACGCGGCCACGGCCCCGGGGGCCCAGGAGTACGTGCGCCAGGTCATCGAGCGCAGCAGCGGCCCGGTCGCGGTCGACCTGAGCGGGGTGTCGTTCTGTGACGCGCGCGGGCTGCGGGCGCTGGTCGGCATGTCCTCGGCCGCGCGGGCGGCGGGGCGAAGGGTCAGCCTGACCGGCACCAGGCCCGGCATCATGAAGATCATGCGGATCACCGGGGTGGACGCGAACTTCCCCGAGGTGGACGGCCAGCCGGTCCCGAGCCCCTGAGCCAGCGGGTCCCCAGCCCCTGAGCCAGCGTGCTGACCTCGGTCATCACCGGTTCCGGTTCCAGGTGGTCCCGGAGTGCGCTTAGAGTCCTCCATACGAGCGCTAGATGCGCACGGGAGGTACCAGCCGTGACGAGCTGCCGTTCCCTCAATGGCCTGCGGAGGCGACTGATCCGCGGGAGCCGCTGGCTGGGTTGCGACCGCAACCCGCTGCGCCGGACCGTCGACCGGGCCGAAACGGCCATCCGGCTGACCATTCTGGTGCTGATCCTGACCGTGGTCCCCGCCGCTGCCGTGCTGGCCGGCCGGTGGGCGGACCAGGCCGGCCTGAGCCAGGCCCGGGCGCAGAACGCGGCCACCCACGTGGTCTCGGCCCGGCTGCTCGAGGCCGCCCCCACCATCGGCGCGCCCGACCCCTACGCGGGCGCCGAGGTCGCCTGGGTCCCGGCCCGGTGGACGGCCCCGGACGGCCGGGCCCGGGCCGGGGACGTGCTGGCCCCGGTGGGCGCCAAGAAGAACAGTACGGTGTCGACCTACGTGGACGCGTCCGGCAACTTCACCGATCCGCCGCCCGGGCGGGGCGAGGTGATCGGCAACGTGTTCATGACGGTCACGCTGGTCGGCCTGAGCCTGCTGGCCATCCTGCTGGCCGCCGAGGCCGTCGGCCACCAGCTGCTGGAACGCCGGCGGCTGAGGGCCTGGGACACCGAGTGGCGAGCGGTCGCGCCGCGCTGGACGGGCCGCCACCGGACCTGACGGTCAGGCGTGCACCGCTTGCGGCTGGACCTGGGCCTGGCCGGCCTGGGCCGGGGCGACGGTGTCGCCGGAGCGGACCACCACCACCGGGCAGGGGGCGGCGTGCAGGCAGTCCCGGGCCACCGGGCCGAGCGGGGCGCGGGCCTGGGCGGGCGGCACGGCCGGCCCGGCCCTGCTGGCCCCGCCGGGCTGGGTGCTGCCGAGGACGAGCATTTCCGCGCCGACCGACCGGTCGATGAGGATCCGGGCGGGCAGGCCGTCGGCCAGTTCCATCTGCACGCCGGCGGGCGGCTGGGTCCCGAGGGCCTCGCGCACCACGGCCTGCATCCTCTCCCCCGCCCCCGGGCCGGGCATCGGCTCGCTGACCCGCGGCTGCGGGGCGTAGTGCGGGGTGGGCAGCCGCCGGTCCCGGACGTAGACCACGTGCACCCGCATGCCCCGCAGTTGCGCCTCACGCCCGGCCCAGCGCACCGCGGCGACCGAGGCGGGCGAACCGTCGATGCCCACCAGGATTCGTCCGGTGGTGGGGAGAAGTCGGGTTGGCATGGTCCCACCTTTCTCGCGATTCCGCTGATGGCCACGTCTCGTATCTGAGCCGCGCACGTACAGCAGAACACGCTCGCGCCACATAGTCCATCATGCACTTAGAGTGACGGCTTTGGCTACACCCGGTCACCATAATAGAGACTCACCTGGAACAACAGAACCGGCCCGTAACGCCGCGCCGCGTGATTCGGGCTGCGTTACCGGGCCGGCGCCGATCCAAAACTGGTCTTGGGCCGCGTTCCGGACGGGCTCAGCCGGACCGGCCGGCCCCCTTCCGGGGCTCGCCACGGTAGGTGCCGAAGGACCAGCGATTGCCTTCGGGATCGCGGGCAGCGAAATCCCGGGAACCGTAGTCGGTGTCGTGCAATTCCATCAGGACTTCGGCCCCGGCCGCGGTGGCCCGGGCGAACAGTTCGTCGGGCTGGGCGGTGACCACGTAGGCGCCGAAGCTGCCCGGGGTCAGCGGCCACGGGTCGCCGTCGCTGGCGGGCCGGGCCGAGCCGAGCATGATCCCGCCGCCTTCGGGCCAGGACAGCTGGGCGTGGTGGACCTGGCCGCCGTCGGCGTAGACCACGGTCTCTTCGAAGCCGAACGCATCGACCAGGAACCTGATCAGCCCGGGGGCGTCCTCGGCGCGGAGGGTGGGCCATACCTGGGGTGCTGGTGTCGTATCGCTCATGACTGCGATCCTGCCTGGTCGTCCGGGCCGTGGACTTGTACGTTTCGGAACTCCTCGGCCAGCCAGCGGCTGGGCGGGAGGCCGGCCAGGCCGCGGAACTCCCGGGCCAGGTGGGCCTGGTCGTAGTAGCCGCCCGCGGCGGCCAGATCGGCCAGGGCGGGCGCGCCGCCCGCCTCGACCCGGCGCATGAGCAGCCGGCGGGCGTGGTCGAACCGGATGACGCGGGCCGCAGCCTTGGGGGTCAGGCCGATATCGGCCCGGAACCGGTTGTCCAGGTGCCGGGCCGACCAGCCGGTCTCCCGGGCCAGTTCGGCCACGGGGACCGCGCCGTGGGTGGCGAGCAGGGTCCGCCAGGCGTACCGGACCTCGGGCGCGATCAGGGCCCGGGTGTCCATGGGGCCCGTCCGGGACGGCCGGGCCGGCGGGGCCGGCCCGGCCGCTTCGGGGCGCGGCCCCAGGTCCAGCCCGGCCCGGGCGGCGAACACCGCGTCCAGGATGGCGAACCGGCCGCCCCAGGTGGAGGCGGCGCGCATCCGGTCCTGCAGGTCGGCCGCGAACCGGCCGACGACCTGGTCGCCCTCCAGGTCCAGGGTGGCTAGCGCCCCGGCGGGCGCGTCGAGCAGGACCCGCGCGCCGAGCGGGGTCACCCCCAGCTGGATCCCGGACTGGCTGCCGTCGTGGGTGATCAGGGCCGGGCTGGTGTGCAAGCCGCCGACCAGGACCTGGTGCGCGCTGGCGGGCTGCTGCGGGTCGGGGTGCTCGGCGATGGTCAGCGGCTCGTCGAGGGTGATGATCAGGGTCAGCCAGGGCGACGGCAGGCCGCGGTGGCGGGCGGGCCGCCCGCCGGCCTGCCGGTAGCCGTGGTACCAGGCCACCAGCGGCCGCAGCGCCGACGGCGGCTGGTACCGCGCCGATTCCGAGACCATCGCGCCCCCACTGCTTTGACCTGCGCCTATGATCCCACGCTGCGGTCGTTCAGCCCAAATGTGCGCTCCGGGGCGGACGGCGCTGGTGATCGGGGCCGGGGTGGCGGGTTCGGATGGCCGCGGCCGAGCGGTACCTCGGGAGTACCGCTCAAGGCCGCGGCCAGCGCGCGCTCGCCGCTGGCAGGCGGAAGTGACGCGCGGAAGAGGCGGCACCCACGGACCCGGTGCCGCCCCGGTGGGCACCCGTCACAGCATCCCCCCAGCTGCCGTGGCGGATACCGGGGATGAAGTTACCGGGCGCACCGGCCACGGCAGGGATGAACCACTGTCCGGATTCGTCCGGGCATTTCCCAGCTTGCCGCCGGAAGGTAAAAACACCTGCTTAAAGCGGCAACAACTTGGCCAGGGCGGCCCACCGGCGGGTGGCGATCTGTATCCTCCTGGGCGATACAGGGGGCAGAACGCACATCCAAGGGGGACCCATGCCTGACCAGCCAGCCAGCCCGCCAGCCTTAACGGAGCTGGCCGCCTGCCGGACACGCGGGGATTTCGGCCAGTTGCTGAGCCGCCTCCGCCGGTCGGCCGGGCGGTCCATCCGCGAGGTCAGCGCGGCGACCAGGATCCCGGTGGCGACGCTGGGCGACTACTTCAACGGCAAGCACCTGCCGCCCGCGCGCGACCGCACGCTGGAACGGATCCTCGCCGCCTGCGGGGTGACCGGCGAGGAGACGGTACAGGCCTGGCTGGCCGCCCGGCTGGCCGAGCGGGCCGGGCAGATGCGGGCCCGGGGCCTGCCGCTGGTGGTGACCGGCCCGTCCGGGGCCGGCAAGTCGTCGCTGCTGCGGGCGGGCCTGATCCCCCGGCTCGGCCCGGGCACTCAGGCCATCGTGTTCACCCCGGGCCCGCGGCCGGCTCAGGCCCTGGCCGCGGCGCTGCGGGCGGCGGGCCGGGACACCGGGCCCGAGGAAAACACCGGCCACCCTGGGCTGGCCATCATCGTGGACCAGTTCGAGGAGGTCTTCGCGCCCGGGGTGGCCGAGGACGAGCGGGACGAGCTGATCGAGGCCCTGTACGCGGCGGCCCGGCTCGGTCCCGAGGGGGCCACCCTGGTCGTGCTCGGGTTGCGGGCCGACCGCTACGGCCGGGCTCTGGCCGACCCCCGGCTGGCCCAATCGCTGCAGGACGGCCAGGTCGTGGTGGGGCCGATGACGGTGGCGGAGATCCAGGCGGCCATCGTCGAGCCGGCCCGCAAGGCCCGCCTGGACCTCGAGCCCGGCCTGGTCGACCTGATGCTGCGTGAGCTGCGGCCGGTGCGGGCCAGCCGCGGCGCCCACGACCCGGGCGCGCTGCCGCTGCTGTCGCACGCCCTGCTGGCCACCTGGGGCGAGCGCCGGTCCGGGCGGCTGACCATCGCGGGCTACCAGGCCAGCGGGGGCATCACCGACGCGGTGGCCCGGTCGGCCGACAGCGCCTACGGCGAGCTCACCCCGGGCCAGCGACAGGCCGCGCGGCGGCTGTTCCTGCGGCTGGTGTGGGTGTCCGACGACGGGGCCGACGCCCGTCGCCGGGTCGCGCTGGACGAGCTCAACGGCGGGGGCGACGCCGGGGGCGACGGCCACTCCCCCGGCGACCAGCCGGGCGATCTGGCCGCGGTGCTGGACCTGTTCGTGGCCCGCCGCCTCCTGACCAGCGACGAAGACACGGTGGAGATCACCCACGAGGCCCTGCTGACCGCCTGGCCGCAGCTGCGGGACTGGATCGACGAGAGCCGGGCCGAGCTGATCGTGGCCCGGCGGATCATCGAGTCGGCCCGGATCTGGCTGGACTCGGGCCGGGACGACGGCGACCTGCTGCGCGGCGGGCGGCTGACCATGGCCCGCGACTGGTCGGCGGATCCGGGCCGGCGGCCCGGGCTGAGCGCGGCCGAGCGGGAGTTCGTGGACGCCTCGTTCACCCGTGAGCACGCCGAGGCAGCCGAGCAGCGCCGGGCCACCCGCCGGACCCGGCGGCTGGCGGGCGCGCTGGCCGTGGCCCTGCTGCTGACCGCGGCCCTGGCCGGGTACGCCCTGCAGCAGCGCTCGGCCATCGGTCAGCAGCGCAACGTGGCCGACTCCCGTCAGGACGCGGCCGAGGCCATGAACCTGCGCAACCAGGACCCGACCGTGGCCGAGCAGCTCAGCCTGGCCGCCTACCGGGCCGCGCGCACCACCCAGGCCCGCGGCAGCCTGCTCACTTCGTCGGCCGCCCCGCTGGCGGCCCGGCTGCTGGGCCCGGCCGACGCGGTGCAGGCGGTGGCGCTGAGCCCGGACCACCAGGTGCTGGCCGCGGCCGCGGCCGGCACCTGATCACCGGGGCGGCCGACGGCAGCGTCCGGGTCTGGTCCCTGCCGCCCGCCGTGCTGGCCGCCGACGGCCTGGTCAACGGGGTCGCGTTCAGCCCCGCGGACCCGGAGGTGCTCGCCGTGGCCAGCGGCGACCTGCAGCTGTGGGACGCGTCCCGGCACCGGCCGCTGGGCCCGGCGGTGACGGTGGCCAGCACCAGCCCGGGCGGCTCCGCGTTCAGCCCGTCCGGTTCGGTGCTGGCGGCCGGGTTCCTGGACGGGACGCTGCGCATGTACCGGGTGACCGCGGCCGGGAGCCTGGTCAGCGCGGGGCCACCGCAGCAGGCGTCGAAGACCGGCTACGTGGAGAACGTGGCCTACTCCCCCAACGGGCGCCTGGTGGCCACCGCCGACGACGATTACACGGTCAGGCTGTGGGACGTCACCGACCCGGCCCACCCCCGGGAACTGGCCACCCTGGGCGGATTCGGGTCCTACGTGTTCTCGGTGGCGTCCAACCGGGCCGGGACCATGCTGGCCGCGAGCAGCGGCGACCACACCGCCCGGCTGTGGAACATCACCCACCCGGCGCGCCCCGAGCCGCTCGGCGGCCCGCTGACCGGGCCGGCCAGCACCGCGTACTCGGTGGCGTTCGACCCGGCCCGGCCGGTGCTGGCCGTGGGCAGCGCCGACCGCACGGTCTGGCTGTGGAACATCGCCGACCCGGCTCACCCGCAGCGGCTGGGCCGCCCGCTCACCGGGCCGGCCAGCTACGTGTACTCGATCGCGTTCAACCGGGCCGGGACCATGCTGGCCGCGGGCAGCACCGACGACACTGTGTGGCTGTGGCAGGTGACCGACCCGGGGCGGCCGGTCCCGCTGGCCACGCTGACCGGGCCGACCGATCACGTGTACACGGTGGCGTTCAGCCCGCGCGGGTCGGTGCTGGCCGCGGGCAGCGCCGACGGCAGCGTGCACCTGTGGGACACGTCGACGTCGGCGGCGGCCCGGGCCGTGTGCAGCAAGGGCGGCGACCCGATCGACCGGTCCGAGTGGGCCCGCTACGTGCCCGGCACCCCGTACCGGCCGCCCTGCCGCTGACGGTCAGCCGGTCAGGGCGGCGGGCTTGCGGGCGCTGAAGCGCATGACCGTGCCGGCCAGGGCGGTCCTGGTGTGCAGGTCGGTCAGGCCCAGGCGGCTCAGGGCGGTCTCCAGCTGGCCCGGGCGCAGCAGGCTGGCACCGCGGCGCTCCCCGGCCCGGATCAGGCGGCCGGCCGCGTTGTCGGACACGTCGTAGCCGACCAGCTTGCCGCCCGGGCGGAGCACCCGGACCGCTTCGGCCAGGGCCTGGTCCCACTCGATCACGTGGTGCAGCATCGCGGCCGACAGCACCAGGTCGAACCGGCCGTCCGGGAACGGCAGCGCTATCGCGTCGGCCCGCTGCACGCTGGCCCGGCGGCCGAAGCTGGACAGCACCTGCTCGGCCATGCCGACCAGCTCGGCGTCGGTGTCGGTGGCCACCATCCGGAACCCCGGGTACTGGGCCAGCAGCTGAGCGGTCAGGGCCCCGACCCCGGCGCCGATCTCCAGCCCCTCCCCCGACGGCTCCACCCCCTGCAGGATCCAGGGCAGGATGATCCGCCGTACCGCCAGCCGGTAGGGCAGGCTGGTCAGGGTCGCCTTGGCGCTGGGCGGACTCTCGGGCATGAGGTCAGCTTGCCATGCCCGGCCCGATGCCGCGTCCGCCGACCACGCCGGATCGCCCTCTGCTGACGGCAGATTTTCTTGGTTCCGGGCCGGAACTCCCGCCACGGTTAATTCGACATCAAAAATCTGGTCCAGCCCGTGACCACGCTTCCGGAGGAGAGAACACCTTGCCATCTGCCACCGCTGACCCCCCGCTGGCCGGGCCGCTCGACGAGCAGCTGACCGCCCGGCTGCTGCAGCAGCGCATCATCGTGCTCGGCGCCGAGGTCGACGACCGGATCGCCAACCGGCTGTGCGCCCAGTTGCTGCTGCTGTCGGCCGAGGACCCGCGCAGCGACATCAGCCTGTACATCAACTCCCCCGGCGGCTCGGTCAGCGCCGGACTGGCCATCTACGACACCATGCGGCTGATCCCCAACGAGGTCAGCACGCTGGCCATGGGGCTGGCCGCCAGCATGGGCCAGTTCCTGCTGTGCGCGGGCGCGCCCGGCAAGCGGTTCAGCCTGCCGCACGCCCAGGTGCTCATGCACCAGGGGTCGGCCGGATTCGGCGGCACCGCGGCCGACATCGAGATCTACGCCGGCCAGCTGGAAAAGACCGGCCGGACCATGGTGCGGCTGACCGCCCGGCACACCGGGCAGCCGGTGGAACGGGTCGAGCAGGACAGCCTGCGCGACCGGTGGTTCTCGGCCGAGGAAGCCCGCGACTACGGGTTCATCGACCACATCGTGGAGAGCGTCCACGACGTCCGGCCCGCGATGGTGGGGGTGTGATCCACATGGGGCAGTACACGATTCCGACCGTGGTCGAGAAGACCGCGGGGGTGGAACGCGCCTACGACATCTACTCGCGGCTGCTGTCCGAGCGGATCATCTTCCTCGGCACCGAGATCGACGACGGCGTGGCCAACGTGGTCATGGCCCAGCTGCTGCACCTGGAGTTCGCCAGCCCGGACACGGAGATCGGGCTGTACATCAACTCCCCCGGCGGCTCCTACAGCGCGATGACCGCGATCTACGACACCATGCAGTTCATCCGGCCCGACGTGGCCACCACCTGCATGGGCCAGGCCTCGTCGGCGGCCGCGGTGCTGCTGGCCGCGGGCACACCCGGCAAGCGGATGGTGCTGCGGCACGCCCGGGTCCTGCTGCACCAGCCGTCGGCCGAGGCCCGGGGCGCCCTGCCCGACCTGGCCGTGCAGGCCGCCGAGGTGGCCCGGATCCGGTCCGACATGGAAGAGATCCTCAGCCGGCACACCGGCCACCCGGTGCCGAAGATCCGGCAGGACACCGACCGGGACCACACGTTCACCGCCCAGCAGGCGGTGGACTACGGCCTGGCCGACGAGGTGATCAGCACCCGCAAGGCGGCCGTGCCCGCCGAACTGCTGAGCGCCTAGGCGGCCAGGGAGTCCTGCAGCTCGTGCGGGCTGGCCGGGCGGAGCGGGGGCACGGCCCGGCGGGCCCGCACGGCGTCCAGCGGAACCACCACCGGGAACTGCTCGTGGCGGGCCCGTTCGGCCGCGACCCGGTCGGCCAGCAGGCGGCGGGCCCGCTCGTCAGCCAGCTCGCGGCCGACCTCGGCCAGCACGTCGGACAACTCGACCCGCAGGGCGTCGCACACCGCGGCCAGCACCTCGGAGGAGGCTTCCTTGCGGCCGCGCTCGAGCTCGGACAGGTACGGCATGGACACCCGGGCGGCCCGGGCCACGTCGGCCAGCGTGCGCCGCTGCCCGTGCCGGGCCCGGCGCAGCACATCGCCCAGGAGCTTGCGCAGGAGGGGCTTCGGCCGCTGGTCAGCGGGACCGATCGCGGTCAGTTTCGCCATCTCGCGTGCCCTCCTGGCGGCGCTTGACGTCATGGTTCTGGTGAGGTCACGGTAACCGGGAGCCCACGGCCGGCAGAAGCGCTTTCGCGACCGGCGAAAGAAACCCGCCGCGGCCGGGGCCGAGCCGGGTGTAACCGGACGGCGGGTCGTGGACATGTACCAGGTGTGCCGTCCCCCGGGAGATGTCCATGACTGCTAGGGAACAGAGATTTGAGTCTCTGTACCGCGAGCACTACGCACCGCTGATGCGCTACGCGGCCCGGCGAGTCGCCCCCGGCCACGAGGCCGACGTCGTGGCCGAGACGTTCACGATCGCGTGGAAACGCCTGGAACAGCTACGCGACGACGACGCGCTGCCGTGGCTCTACGGCATCGCCCGCAAGGTACTGGCCAACGATCGCCGGGGCCGGTACCGGCGCCTGCGGCTGGCCGACCGCATCCAGGCCGGCGCGGCCGGCTGCGTCGACGACCACGCCGGTGCGGTCGCCCGGCGCGTGGATCTGCTGGCCGCCATCGACAGCCTTCCGGTCCGGGACCGGGAGTGTCTTCAGCTCGCCGAGTGGGAGCAGCTTCCCCCGCGGGTGGTCAATGTACGCAACGGTCCCTTTGCCGACACTCTTGTGTACGCAGAGGGACCATTGCCGCCATCGAGGCGGGGAGTGGCGGGCGGATCGGGGCGGGCGGCGGAGGGTGGCAGGGCCCGGCGGGCGGGCGCGTCGCGCGAGGAAACCCTTCCCCGGCGGCGGCTTTTCGGGGCGGGTGCTGGCGTTTGGGGGGATGGCAGGGCACGATAAGGCCACTCGGCGGAAGCGGGAGTGGTGATCAAGGTCAAGGTTGGGCAAAGGGTGGGTCAACTGGGTGGTTGACATGCATAGGAGACCTATATACATTGGAGGGGTGAACCGGTGATGTCCTGTGGTGGGGCATCGCGGGAAGGAGCCGGGCCCCGTGCCCGAGCACCGGGCCGGGCCGCCCCTTGCCTGCCGGATCTGGTTTCGAGGAGGAAACCATGTCGGCATCACGTGAGCCACTGATCGTGGTCGGTGTGGACGGCTCGCCGTCCTCCATCAAGGCCCTGGAGTGGGCCATCGACCAGGCTGCCCTGACCAAGGCTTCAGTCGAAGCCGTCATCGCCTGGCATTTCCCCAACAGCTACGGCGTGTCGCTGCCGGACGGCACCAACTACGCCGACCTGGCCGCCGAAGCCCTGACCAAGGCCATCGCCGTCGCCAAGAACGCGCGGCCGTCCGGGCCCGAAGCGGACGTGGAGATCAGGACCTGGATCGTCGAGGGGCACGCGGCGCAGATCCTGCTCGACCGGTCGGCCCACGCCAGCCTGCTGGTGGTGGGCAGCCGCGGGCACGGCGGGTTCGCCGAGGCCCTGCTCGGCTCGGTCAGCCAGCACGTCGTCCACCACGCCCCCTGCCCGGTGGTCATCATCCGGGACCGGGAGGTCTGATCCATGACCACGCCCGTCGAGCTCAGGGGCCGCGCCGGGGCCACCCGGCTGGCCGATGAGCTCGGCGCGGCCCTGGTCGAACTGTCCATGCTGCTGCGGCGGGCCATTCTGCCGCCGCAGATCAGCCTGACCCAGGCCTGGACCCTGCTCATGCTGAGCAGCTCCGGGCCGCAGCGGGTGACCAGCCTGGCCGAGGCGTGTTCGGTGACCCAGCCGACGATGTCGGGGTGCATCATCGGCATGGAACGCCTGGGCTGGGTACGCCGGGACACCGGGGGAACCGACCGGCGAGTGGTCTCGGTCTGCCTGACCGAGGACGGCGAGAAGGTCCTGCACGACCTGGAGGAGGCACGCACCCGCGTGCTCCTGGCCGACCTCGAATCCCTGCCCGACGCGGACCGGGCCGCCCTGGCCGCGGCCCTGCCCGCGCTGCGCAGGATCATCGCGCACGAAGAGCAAGAAAAGAAGGCGGTGACGTCGTGACCAGCATCCCCTCATGGCGGCCGGACGAAGAACCCCAGCGGCGGCCGGACCGCGACCGTGAACGCGGCCTGGCCCCGGACGACCCCCGCCGGGGCCTGGCCCCGGACGGCTTCGACCGCGAACCGGCCCTGGTCCGGCGGGTGACCCCCAGCGGCGAGGCCGAGCTCGGTACCGACGGACCCGGCGGCATCGTGGTCGGGGTGGACGGCAGCGAGACCTCGCTGCGGGCCCTGGCCTACGCGGCCGGGCTGGCCCGGCGCCAGTGCACCGCGCTCATCGTGGTCTACGTGCGGCCGCCGCTCCGCACCCCGGTCGCCCTGTCCGGCTGGGTCGACGCCGGCATCGTGGCCGCCGAGGCCGAGGCCCAGAAGGACATGGAGGACGAGGTCTGGACCCAGATCACGTCGGACGTGTCGGCCTGGGGCTGCGGGGCCCGGGTGATGGTCAGGAACGGCAGCCCGCTGGCCGAGCTGCGCCGGGTGGCCGAGCTGACCGGCGCCGAGATGATCATTGTCGGCGCCTCGGAGGGGCTGCGGCACCGGCTGTTCGGCTCGCTCGGACGCCGGCTGCTGCGCTGCAAGCCCTGCCCGGTCACGATCGTGCCCTGACCCCGATGACGCGGCACCGATGAGTTGACGGGCGGCCCGCCGTCTGCCCGTACATGAAACTTACGATTCAGACCTTCCTGACCCTGGACGGCGTGATGCAGGCCCCGGGCGGCCCGGACGAAGACACCGACAGCGGCTTCCAGCACGGCGGCTGGGGGTTCCCGTTCGGCGACGAGGACTTCGGCGCCTCCGTGACCGAATGGATGAGCCAGGCCGACGGCGTCCTGCTGGGCCGGAAGACCTACGAGATCTTCGCCAGCTACTGGCCGCACCAGACCGACCCGGCCAACCCGATCGCCACCTCGCTCAACACGCTGCCCAAGTACGTGGCTTCGACCACGCTGAAGTCGGCGGACTGGCAGAACTCCACCATCCTGAGCGGCGACGTGGTGTCCGAGGTGACCAAGCTCAAGGAGCGCCCGGGCCGGGAACTGCAGGTCCACGGCAGCGGCCAGCTGGCCCAGACCCTGATCGACGCCGACCTGATCGACGAGTATCTCCTCTACTACCACCCGGTGCACCTGGGCACGGGCAAGAAGCTGTTCCGGGACGGGGCCCCGGCCCGGGCGCTGAAGCTGATGGACAGCCACACCACCGGGGCCGGGGTCATCATCGCCCGCTACGCGCCGGACGGCCCGGCCCGGTACGGCTCGTACGCCGAGGAAGGCGCCTGACCGGGAGCCCCCGGCCAGGTGGCCACGTCTCTGGTGGCCCGGCGCAGCCACAGGCTGAGGCCGGTGCACACCAGGGCCACCACACCAAGCAGGAGCGGCACCGACCGCACCCCGGCCACCTCGATGGCCCGGCCCAGCAACGGCGGGAACACGATGCCGCCGAGCATCGAGGTGGCCATGACGTAGGCGCCGGCCGCGGCCACCCCGGGCGCGGCCCGGGCCAGCCAGGGCAGCCCGGTGGCCCAGATCGGCGCGCACATGAAGCCCAGGCCGCCGTAGGCCCAGGGCGCGACGGACGGGATCGCGGCCAGGCCCAGGAACACCACCATGCCCGCGCAGCACACGGTCACGATGGCGGGCGCGGGCCAGCGCAGGCTGACCGGGATGGCCAGGAACCGGCCCACCGTCAGGGCCAGCCAGAACGCCGAGGTGGCGGTGGCCGCGACCGTGGCCGGGTAGCCGACCGCCTCCAGGTGGGTCGGCTCCCAGCCGCCCACCCCGGACTCGATGGCCACGTAGAGCACGTAGAGGACCACGAACGCGCTGACGATCACGCGGGTACGGCGGCGCGTGGGCCCGGGACCGGGTGACGAGACCTTCGATATTTGTGGCGGAGACTCCAGCGGGATGACGGCATCGGGTTCGGCCGGGACCCGGCTCGGGCGGACGCCGCGCAGGGTCGGGATCAGCAGCAGCGAGATCACCGCCACCGCCCCGAACAGCCACGGGTACCGTCCGGCGCCGACCCCGCCGATCAGCGCCGGGCCGATCACCGCGCCCACCCCGAAGTAGGCGTTGAGCAGGTTGAGCATGGCCGCGCTGCGGTGGCCGTAGCCGACGGTGAACAGGTGGTTGAGGCCATAGTCGATGCCGCCGGAGCCGAACCCGGTGACCAGCGCGGCCGCCAGCGACAGCGGCCAGGACGGGGCCAGCGCGAAGCCGATCGCACCCACCGCCATCAGCGCGTAGGAGCAGCCGAGCAGCTGGCGATCTCCGCGCCGGGCCAGCAGCAGGTGGTAGCCGACGATGCCGATCAGCGCACCGGTGAACTCGGCCGACAGGCCCAGCCCGGCCACGGCCGGGGTCGCGCCGAACTTGGCCCGGAAGGCCGGGATGGCCGGGCCGTACAGCGCCTGCAGGCCGCCGATGACCACGAAGCCGGCGCAGCTTCCGGCCAGCGCGATCCGGGTCAGCGGTTTGGGCTGATGAGGCACGGTTTGGCTGGGCACCCCACCAGTCTGCCGGGTCGGTTTTGCCGGGTGGCCGCCCGGGCAAAAGCACTGGGTATCGAGAGGACGGGCCATGACCGCTGCCCAGGCTGAATCCGAAGCGCCCGCCGAGCCCGGTCAGAACATCAGCCGCCAGCGGCTGCTGGTCATCATCGGGGCGCTGCTGCTGGGCATGCTGCTGGCCGCGCTGGACCAGACGATCGTAGCCACCGCGCTGCCCACCATCGCCGGAGACCTGCACGGGCTGTCGCACCTGTCCTGGGTGGTGACCGCGTACATCCTGGCCTCCACGGCTTCCACGCCGCTGTGGGGCAAGCTCGGCGACCAGTACGGCCGCAAGATCTTCTTCCAGGCCGCGATCGTGATCTTCCTGATCGGGTCGGCGCTGGCCGGGCTCAGCGGTTCGATAGTCATGCTGATCGCGTTCCGCGCCCTGCAGGGCATCGGGGGCGGCGGCCTCATCATCGGGGCCCAGACCATCGTCGGCGACGTGGTCTCGCCCCGCGAGCGCGGTCGCTACCAGGGCATCTTCGGTGCGGTGTTCGGCGTGACCAGCGTGATCGGCCCGCTGATCGGCGGCTTCTTCGTCGACAACCTGTCCTGGCGCTGGGTGTTCTACATCAACCTGCCCATCGGCGTGGTCGCGCTGCTGGTCACCGCGGCCGTGCTGCCGTCGGCGGCGACCAGCCGGGTCGCCCACACCATCGACTACCTGGGCACGCTGCTGCTGGCCGCCGCGGCGACCAGCTTCGTGCTGCTGACCACGCTGGGCGGCGGCACCTATGCCTGGGGCTCCTGGCCGATCATCACGATGGGCGTGGCCGGCGTGGTGCTGGTCGGCCTGTTCGTACTGGCCGAGCGGCGTGCGGCCGAGCCGGTCCTGCCGCTGCGGCTGTTCCGGTACCGGGTGTTCTCGGTGAGCAGCGCGGTCGGATTCGTGGTCGGGTTCTCGATGTTCGGCGCGATCACCTACCTGCCGCAGTACATGCAGGTGGTGAAGGGGGTCAGCCCGACCATCTCCGGGCTGCGGCTGCTGCCGCTGGTCGGCGGCCTGCTGCTGACCTCGATCACCTCCGGCATCCTGATCAGCCGCTGGGGCCGGTACAAGGTGTTCCCGGTGGTGGGCACCGCGTTCATGACCCTGGGCATGTACCTGCTGTCGATGCTGGGCGTGGCGACCGGGGTGCTGGTCAGCTCGTTGTACATGTTCGTGCTGGGGATCGGGATCGGCCTGGTGCTGCAGGTGCTGGTCATCGCGGTGCAGAACGTGGTGCCGTACAGCGACCTGGGCGTGGCCACCTCGGGGGCCACGTTCTTCCGCTCGATCGGCGGGTCGTTCGGCACCGCGGTGTTCGGCGCGATCTTCTCGGCCCAGCTGACCGGCAACCTGCGGCACTACCTGGCCGGGCTGCACCTGCCCGCCGGGTTCAATGCGGCCGCGGGCAGCAGCCCGGCTGCGCTGGCCAAGCTGCCGGCCGCGGTGCACCACGGCTACCAGGAGGCGTTCGCGACCTCGCTGCACACGGTGTTCCTGGTCGCGGTGCCGATCGCGGCGGTGGCCTTCGGCCTGACCTGGCTGCTCAAGGAGGTCCCGCTGCGGCAGACGGCCCGGACGCCGAACCCCGCGCACACGCTGGCCCCCACCGCGGTCCCGGCCGCGTGCACCTCGATCGACGAGATCAGCCGCGCGCTGAGCGTCCTGACCAGCGGGAAGCCCCGCGACCGGATCTACGAGCAGCTGGCCGACCGGGCCGGGGTGACGATCGACGCGGCCGGCTGCTGGATGCTGCTGCAGGTGCACGAGCACCCGGGTGAGGACGTGCAGGCGCTGAGCCGGCGGCTGGAGTTGCCCGATGACACGGTGCGGCTGCTGCTCGGCAACCTGATCGGACGCGGGCTGGCGACTTCGACCGGTTGGGCGGTCTCCGGGCCTGGTGAGGGCCAGCCGCCGGCTCGGCCCGCGGCCGGGGTGCCGGACGAGACCGGGGTGCCGGGCGGGCCGCCGGTGGGGCTGGACGGGGTGGTCACACTGACTCCGGCCGGTGAGGCGGCCGCTGAGCGACTGGTCACGGCCCGGCACGACGCCGTGGCCGACCTGGTGCAGGACTGGAACCCGGAACAGCACGCCGAGCTGGCCGCCTTGCTGCGCAAGCTGGCCCGGCACCTGGCCGAGGGGCCGCCCCCGGTGCCAGGCGCCCGGGCCGGAGCCGGGGCCGGACCCGGGGCCGGACCCGTGGCCGGGGTGTCGTCGGGGGCCCCGGGCGGCGGGGCGGCTGGGGGCTAACGGGGCGGCTGAGGACTAGCGGGGCGGCTGGGGACTAGCGGTAGCGGAAGCCGTCCAGGAAGCGGCGGAAGAGGCCGCCTTCGCGGGTGAGCGGGGGCGCCGACGGGGCGGTGGCCCGCTGACGGGCGATGGGCTGGTCGTAGTCGGTGCGGGCGATGGCGTCGACGATCTGGGCTTCGTCGAAGTCCTCCGACCCTTCGAGCTGGGGCACGTAGCCGACCAGCATGCCGTCCCGCATGACCTGGGCTTCGAGGCCGGCGGTGCCGTCCGTGTCCCATTCGGCCTCTCGGCCGCCGGGAATCGACACGCGCACTCCGTACTGGCCGATGTTGGCGCGCAGCAGGTGGGCGTTGACGCCACGGTCACGCAGTTGGTCGACCACCCGGCGGGCCCGGAATTCGTCCATGGCCGCAATGTAGCCGCCCTGGCTGAAGGATGGCTGAGAGTTTGCTCGGTACCGGGTCAGCCGGCCGCGAGCACGGTGTGCGGGGTGCGGGGTGCGGGGTGCGTTTGCCACCGCGAAACCCCGGGGACATCCGGGCACGCGGGGCGGGCAATACTGTCAATACGGGCGCGGGCACCGGGCGCCGGGCTTCGCGACCGAGGGAACCAGGGACGATCATCACGATGGATCTGAACAACGCGCGCCGCATGGGCAAGCAGCCGTACGAGGCCGTCCGCGGGGAATTCGACCGGCTCGGCGAGCGGGTCATCGAGCGGCACTGGGATGAGGACACGCCCGTACGGCTGGGGTACCGCCGGTTCCTCGGGGCCCTGGATGAACTGGCCGGCCGGCTGCTGGACGACGATGGGATCGCCCGGCGCGGGCAGGATCTGCTGCGCGAGACCGGGGCTGACGGAACGGCTGAGTCTGGGGAGGCTGAGGCAAAAGTGCCAGATGATGCGAAAGTCTCTGGTGAGGGCACCGGGGCCAACGGAAGCGACAGGGCCGATGGGGCGGACGGGGCCGACAGGGCTGATGGGGCCGACAGGGCGGACGAGGCCGACGGGGCCGGGGACTCGGTCTGGACCCAGGCTTCAGGCGAGGCCGATGACCGAGCGGCTGACGAGGTGCGGCGGACGGAAGAAGCCCGGAAGGCCGAAGAGGCCCTGCGGGCTGACGAGGCCGGCGTGGGCGAGGCGTGGGCAGCCGGGAACGCCCGGGTCGCCGAAGCCCAGGCGGCCGAGGCGGGCGGAGCGGGCGGGGTGGCCGCCGAGGAGACGGTGGATGTGGTGTTCTCGCTGCCTGCGGAGACCCGGGCCGAGCGGGTGGCGCTGTGCGGGGAGTTCAACGACTGGTCGGTGGAGAGCATCATCCTGGCCCGGGGGGACGACCGGGCCTGGCGGGTCATCGTTCCGCTGACGCCGGGCACCTACCGGTACAAGTTCCTGCTGGACGGCGAGACCTGGGAGAACGGGACCGACGCCGACCGGCTGGAAGAAAACGCCTACGGCACCCTCGACTCGGTGGTCGTGGTCACTCAGTGATCCATCCTGTGGTCGCGTTCTCAGCGCATACGGCTGAGGCCGCTACCCGGTAAAGGATCAATCAACTTGTGGGGCCTGAGCGGCAGGAGTGACGCCAGAGGCTTTGCCACGAGCGGTGGCCGGTGGAGTCCGGCTTCAGTGGAGCATTTTCAGCGATTGTCGCTGCTTGGGGTCAGGGGGTGGTTGCAACACCACTGGCATCTGACGGGTTCAACAGTA
>DASXMW010000133.1:0-20211 GCA_036495425.1 Streptosporangiaceae bacterium
CTGGCCGCGCTGGCGGCCCCGGTGGTGGCGACCAAGGTGATCGGCTCGGAGCAGAGTCACGGCGTACGGCTGCGCGAGACCGCGGCCACGTCGACGGCGTCGACGCTGGCGGTCAGCCTGGTCAACAACACCGGCTCCGGCACCGTGTACGCCTACGTCACCGGGCTGGCCATCGACAACAACAACGCGCTGATGCTGCTCGAGGCGGACGGCCAGACGCCGTACTACCCGTCCTCACCATCGGCCACCAACCAGCCGGTACCGGTCAACTGTGCGATCCCGCTGAACGGCTCCGGCGCCGCGGGCAAGCAGATCACGATCCCGCACCTGGCCGGGGCCCGGATCTGGTTCTCGATCGGATCACCCCTGACCTTCCAGCTCAATCCGGGTCCGGCCCTGGTCGAACCGTCGGTGACCAACCCGTCCGACCCCAACATCAACACCCAGTGGGACTTCGCCGAGCTGACCTACAACGACGCCCAGCTGTTCGCCAACATCAGCATGGTCGACTTCGTCTGCATCCCGATCGGGCTGGGCCTGACCGACTCCTCCGGCGGCCAGCAGTCCGCGCCGGGCCTGCCCGGCGGCGGCCTGGACAGCGTGTGCTCCGGGCTGACCGCCCAGGCCAACGCGGACGGGCAGGGCTGGGACCAGCTCATCGTGACCGGCGGCGGCCAGAACCTGCGCGCGCTCAGCCCCACCAACGGCATCGTGATGAACTCGTCCCTGTTCAGCGGCTACTACGACACCTACGTGAACCAGGTCTGGTCGATGTACTCGTCGGCCACGTTGAGCGTCGACACCCAGGCGTCCTACGGGACCGTGACCGGCCAGGTGAGCGGGGGCCAGCTGACCTTCAGCGGCGTCGGCTCGTTCGGCCAGCCGTCCGCGGGCGACATCTTCGGCTGCAACAGCGGCCCGTTCAACCCGGCCGGGATGAGCGGCGAGATGCTGGCCATCCTGCCCCGGCTGGCGGCTGCGTTCAACCGCAGCACGCTGCTGACCGACTCCAGCCAGCCGGACGGGGAGAACCCGGACGACTACTACGCCAACACGATCACCAACCACTACGCGCGGATCGTGCACGCCACCTCCCAGGACCACCGCGGCTACGCCTTCCCCTACGACGACGTGGCCCCGACCGGCGGCACCGACCAGTCCGGCGCCGTGTCCAGCGGCAGCCCCAGCCTGCTCACGGTCACCCTGGGCCCGGTGCACTGAGGCCCGGGCCCCAGCCGGGACGGTGGCCGCAGGCGAATCCGCGGCCACCACCCCGCCGGGCCGCCGGGCCCGTAACATCGCCGGATGGGCACGCCGATCGAGAGCCTGCTGCCGAGCCTGCCCGGCGCGCTGCGCACCTGCCTGGCCGGGCCGGACTGGTGGGCCGACGAGCTGCAGGGTCTGCACGTGGTCCGGGACCTGGCCAGCCTGACCCTGCCCGCCACGCTCCCGGGATACCGGACCGTGCCCGGGACCCGCAGTCCCCACTGGGACTGGCCGGGGCACGCCCTGGTGCACCGGACGGCCACGGTCCACCAGGGCGTGAGCTTGTTCGGCCCGGTGCTGATCGGGCCGGGTTGCGAGATCGGGCCGCACGCCTCGGTCTTCGGGCCGTCCGTGGTCCAGTCGGATTCCTACGTCGGCCCCAGCGCGGAAATCCGGCGCAGCCTGTTGCTGGCCGGGGCGGAGATCTCGCACATGAGCTTCGTGGGCCACTCGGTGATCGGGCGGAACGTACGCCTGGGCGCGTTCTTCTGTTCGGCCGTTCGCAACCTTCGCCGGGGGACAGTGCATATCCTGCGTGCGGGCACGCTGGTCGACACCGGTGAGGAAAGGCTCGGCTGTATCATCGCCGACGGCACCGAGACCGGTGTGCACACCACGGTAATGCCCGGGCGGCGGCTGGTGGCCAGCCCGGTGGTGGCCGCGCACTCGGTGGTGGTCAGGAACTGCTGAGCCAGTATTCGGGCCCAGATCACGCTGTGATGAATTTGTTGTGAACCAAGTGAGCAGGCGTAACCGAGGAGCCCGATACTGAACACGCGGCAATTGCGGTCAATGTCCTTCTGTACCGCACGTGGAACCTTATGATACTTTGCGACTTTGCTACCCAGAGGTCCCACTCGAAGCCTCGGTGCTGTTGATCAGGAAAGCGGACCGGACCAGCCGACCTGACGATTTTCCGGGACAAGCCTTTTTCGAACCACAAAAAATCCGGAAGGCCCTGCGATGAACTCTGCGTGCGTGATCAGTGATTGAGGACCAGACGGCTGCGGCGCAGCCGACGACGTGGCTCGACCAGTTCCTCATGCGCTATCGGATCCGGATGGCCGTGCGCGAGCTGCCCAAGAGCAGCCGCCTGCTGGACATCGGGACGCACGACGGCACATTGTTCCGGGAGACCGGCGCGACCGGCGTGGGCATCGACCCCGAGCTGATCGACGTGCCGGCGCCGGACGGCGTGACCATGATCAAGGGCTTCTTCCCCAACGATCTGCCGCCGCAGCAGGACCAGCAGTTCGACGCGGCCACCGCGCTGGCCGTGGTGGAGCACATCCCCGAAGGGGAGCTGGCCACCTGGGCCAAGACCCTGGCCGGGATGATGGCGCCGGGTGGCGCCATGGTCATCACGGTCCCGGCCCCGACCGTGGACAAGATCCTGCACATCCTCATCGCGCTGCGGCTGATCGCGGGCATCGAGGCCCACCAGCACCACGGGTTCAAGCCCAGTGACCTGGACACGATCTTCTCCGCCCCGCAGTGGCAGCGGCGCAAGCACCGGCGCTTCCAGTTCGGCCTCAACCACCTCTACGTGTTCGAGCGCACCAGGGACTGAAGCGGCACCGCCGGGTCCAGGGCCGCGTTGATCTCGCGCAGCCTGGTGGCCAGTTCGGTGCGGTCACGCCGGTTGTAGAGCGGCCCGGCGGCGTCGGTCAGCAGGACCCGCGCGGCCGCGACCCCGGTCGCGGCCACCGGCAGCGGGGCCCGCAGGTGAGCGGCGAGGTCGCGGACCTCGGCCGCGGCGGCCGCGATCCGGCCCCGGCACAGCAGCGCCCGGGGGCCGGCCGCCGGCGGCCCGGCCGCCACCGCCAGCAGCCGCTCCCAGTTCCGGGCCAGTTCCCGGCGGCGGTCCAGCGCGACGAGCTGCTGAGCCCGGACCGCGAGCCGACGGCCGGACTCCGGCGCCGCCCCCGCGGCCAGCCCGCGGTCCAGCGACGCACCGAACGCCCGCGCCAGCAGCCGATCCGTAACCCGGGCCCGATGGGTCGCCCACGGACCGGGCCCGGCCGGGTCGGTGTGCACGAGAATGAGGCTGCCTGACATGCCTCCATCGTCGGCCGGCCACCAGGCGGGCGGTAAGTGGCATTATTGACCGCATGCGCGACAAAGCTGCCAGATCTGTGGCGTTGATCGTCTACGACGGAGTTTCCCCGTTCGAGGTCGGCGTGGTCTGCGACGTCTTCGGCGGTCATTACTACGCCGAGGAGTTCGGCGTCCCCTGGTACCAGCTGACCGTGTGCGCGGCCACGCCGGCCGTCCAGCTGGACGCGGGCCTGCGGATGGACGTGCCGGCGGACCTGGCCCCGGTGCGCACGGCCGGCACGGTGGTCGTGGTGCCGACCGAGCAGCACGACCAGGTGCCCGCGGCGGTGCTGGACGAGCTGCGCGCGGCCCGGGCCCGGGGCCAGCGCATCCTGTCCCTGTGCACCGGGGCCTTCGTGCTGGCCGCGGCGGGGATCCTGGACGGGCACCGGGCCACCACGCACTGGTCGGAGTGCGCCGACCTGGCCGCGCGCTACCCGCGGGTCGCGGTGGACCCGGATGTGCTGTACGTGGACGACGGTGACCTGCTCACCTCGGCGGGCAGCGCGGCCAGCATCGACCTGTGCCTGCACGTGGTGCAGCAGGATTTCGGCAGCGAGGTGGCGACCAGGCTGGCCCGCGACCTGGTGGTTCCGCTGCACCGTGACGGCGGCCAGGCCCAGTTCATCGACACGCCGATCCCGGTCCTGGATGAGCGTCACCTGTTCGCCGACACCCTGACCTGGCTGCAGGCCCACCTCGACCAGGAGGTGACCGTGGCCGACCTGGCCGGCCGGGCGGCCATGAGCCCGCGCACGTTCGCCCGCCGCTTCCAGGCCAGCGCCGGCACCACTCCCTACCAGTGGATCGTCCGGGAACGGATCCGGCTGGCCCAGCGGCTGCTGGAGACCACCGACCTGCCGGTCGACGCGGTCGCGGTCAAGACCGGCTTCTGCACCGCGGGCAACCTGCGCAAGCACTTCAGCCGGGCCGTGCGGACCAGCCCGCACGCCTACCGGGACGCGTTCCGCGCCAGCTGACCGCGGCGGGCCGCTCGGTCCCGGTCCGCGTACCCGCCCCACAGGCCGACGACCAGGCGGCCGTCGCAGCAGACCGCGAGCGCGGCTCCGGTGCCCGGCTGGGCCGCGATCACGCTGGCGAACGCCTCGGCCACGGTCGTGAACCTCCTGTGCACCCGGCCCGGCGTGTCCACGTCAGGCCTCCGGCAGGGTGAGGGTCAGTTCGGCGCCCTGGCCGGGCTGGCTGCGGGCGGTCAGCTCACCGCCGTGGGCCCGGGCCAGCTCGGCCGCGATGGCCAGCCCGATGCCGCTGCCGGAGATCTGGTCGGCCCGGCGACCGCGAAAGAAGCGGTCGAAGATGTGCGGCAGGTCCTCGGCCGGGATGCCGACCCCGGTGTCCCTGACCCGGAGGACGGCGGCCGCGTGGTCGCGGCCGGTTTCGATGCTGACCTGGCCGCCCTGCGGGGTGAACTTGAGCGCGTTGGTCAGCAGGTTGGTGATCACCTGGTGCAGCCAGCGCTGGTCGGCCCGCACCGGAGCCGGAGACAGGTCCCGGTCCAGGCTGAGACCGGCCGCCTCGAACCGGCGGGCCAGGCTGTCCGCGGCCGCGGCCGCGATCTCGGCCAGGTCGGCGGGCCGCAACGCCAATTGCAGGGCGGCGGCGTCGGCCGCGGCCAGCGTCTGCAGGTCATCGACCATCCGGGCCAGCCGCAGCACCTCGTCCCGGAGCGAGGCCAGCTCGGCCGGGGTGGGCTCGGCCACCCCGTCCAGCAGCGCCTCGTGACCGGCCTGCAGGATCGCCACCGGGGTCCGCAGCTCGTGGGCCACGTCGGCCACTAGGTCCCGCCGGAGCTGGTCCTGCCGATCCAGCGTGGCCGCCATCTGGTCGAACGCCATGGCCAGCTCGCGCAGCTCGCCCGGGGCCCGGATCCCGCCCGCCCGCACCGTGCGGTCGCCACTGGCCATGGCTCGGGTCACCGCGATCAGCCGGGTGACCGGCCGGGTGATCCGCCGGGCCACGCCGAGGCCGGTCAGCAGGGCCAGCAGCGCGGCCAGCCCGGCCGCGCCCGCGATGGCCCGCAGCAGCGCGGTCTCCAGCCCGTGGTCGGCCGCGCCCAGCCCGGCGCCGGTGGAGCGGACCACCACCCCGCCGACGCGCTGGCCGCTGACCACCACCGGGGCGCTGGACTCCGGGCCGGCGTTGGCCCGGAAGCCGGAGGTGGTGGCGACCGGCCCGCCGTTCTGGGTGCGGATGGACAGGTCGGTGCCGGTCTGGGTGGCCAGGTCGAGCACCGGGGACAGGTCCGCGGCCGACCAGCTGTCGTTCCGGCCCCACGCGGCTCCGGCCGCGACCGCGATCGCGCTGGTCAGCTCGTGCCGCTGGCGGTTGGCGAGATTCGACACGTCGGCGGCGCTGAACACCGCGGTCAGGCCGGCCAGCAGCGCCACCGCGGCCAAGGCCACGGCCAGGAAGGCCAGGGCCAGCCGCAGGCCCAGGGTGTCCGACCGTCCTCCGCCCTGGGGCGCCGCGGCGCCCTGATCAGTCATCTCGGCCCAGGCCCAGCCGGTAACCCCCGCCCAGCACGGTCTGCACGATCTGCGGCTGGGCCGGGTCGCTCTCGATCTTGCGGCGCAGGTTCTTCACGTGCGAGTCCACGGTGCGCTCGTAGCCTTCGAACTCATAGCCGCGCACCCGGTTGATCAGCTCGAACCGCGAGTAGACCCGGCCCGGGACGGTGGCCAGCGCGACCAGCACCCCCCACTCGGTCGGGGTCAGGCTGACCGCCTGGCCACGCACCGTGACCAGGCGCTGGGGCTCGTCGAGGACCAGCTCTCCGCCGCCGAACCTGGTCACGCCCTGTTCGGCCGCGGGGCCGCCCCGGCGCAGGATGGCCTGGACCCGCAGCACCAGCTCGCGCGGGCTGAACGGCTTGGTCACGTAGTCGTCGGCCCCCAGCTCGAGACCGCGGATCCGGTCCTCCTCCGAGGTCTTGGCGGTCAGCATGAGGATCGGCGTGGCCGCGGCCGCGCGCAGCTCGCGGGCCACCGTCTCCCCCGGCACGTCGGGCAGCCCGAGGTCCAGCACGACCAGGTCCGGCGCGGCCTCGGCGGCCATGGTGATGGCCTCGGCCCCCGACCCGGTCGAGAGCACGGTGAACCCGGCCCGCTCCAGATAGGAGCGCACGAAGTCACGCAGCTTGCGCTCGTCCTCCACGACCAGCACCGTCGCCATGACCTGCCACCGCCCTTCGTCTCCACACCGTCACCATGACAACTTCACCATGAGGTCAAAGCCACCGGGTGCACTGATCATGACAGCACCGGCAGCGAGGACGGCGCAGATGACCGGCATGGACCTGATCGCGGTGGCCCCATGGGTCTTCTTCGGCGTCGCGCTGGCCGTGGTCTTTCTCCGGCTGCGCCGGTCACGGCGGCGCCCGGCGCCCCCGCCCGAGCCGGTGGCCCCGCCCGGCCAACGGGCCGATCGACAGGAAACGTCATGCCCCGAGAAGAATCTGCCACCCCGGCCGTAACCTGGCGCTCGCGCCTGGAGGCCCGCTGGCAGGCCTGGCTGCGCGAGGTCACCGAGTTGTCGCTGGCCTACCACGCGGTCGCCCCGGCCAGCGCGGAGGTCCGCGGTGACGGAGCCGACCGCCTGATGCGGCGGGCGGTGGCGGCCCGGCGGCGGCTGGCCGACGTGGAGGACGCGCTGGCCCGGCTGGCCGCGGGCACGTTCGGCCGCTGTGAGCAGTGCGGATCGGCGATTCCGGAGGGCACGCTGGCCCTGGTCCCCGAGACCAGGTACTGCCCGGCCTGCGCGGCCGAGGCGGGCCGCCTCAGCGAGGCGGCCCGAGTGGTCAGCGCGGGCCGCCGGTGACGGCCTGGGTCTGGGCCGGCACCCTGGCCCTGTTTGCCGTGCTGATCGCGGTGGACCTGGTCGCGACCGGCCGGTCCGGCACCCCCAGCCTGCGCTCGGCCGCGCTGCTGAGCGGCCTGTGGGTGCTGACCGGGCTGGGCTTCGGGGTGGCGCTGTGGCTGTGGCGCGGCCAGGCGACGGCCGGGGAGTACTTCGCCGGCTATCTGCTGGAGAAGGCGCTCAGCGTGGACAACATCTTCGTGTTCGTGCTGCTGTTCGCCTCGCTGGCGGTGCCGCCGGTGCTGCAGCGGCGGGTGCTGTACCTGGGCGTGATCGGCGCGCTGGTGCTCCGCGGCGGCTTCATCGCGGCCGGGGGCGCACTGATCGAGCACCTGAGCTGGATCTTCTACCTGTTCGGGGTGGTCGTCCTGGTGGCCGGCCTGCGGATGTTTCGCGCGGGCGAGGTCACCGATCCGAACCGGAACCTGGCCGTACGGGGGCTGCGCCGCATCATCCCGGTCACGGAGAGCTACCATGGAACCAGGCTGCTGATCCGGGACGGCGGGCGGACGGTCGCCACGCCGCTGCTGGTGGCCCTGGTCGCCATCGAACTGACCGACCTGATCTTCGCGCTGGATTCGATCCCGGCCGTGTTCGGCGTGACCCGCGACGTCTATGTGGTGTTCACCTCCAACGCCTTCGCCGTGCTGGGCCTGCGCGCCCTGTACTTCCTGCTGGCCGGCTCGATGGACCGGTTCGTGTACCTCAAGCAGGGGCTGGCCGTGCTGCTGACCTTCATCGGGGGGAAGATGCTGCTCTCGCCGGTCGTGCACCTGCCGGTGACGGTGAGCCTGGCCGTGATCGTCCTGGTCGTCGGCGGCGCCGTCGGGGCCAGCCTGTGGCGTGACCGTACCCGGCCCCGCGCCCAGGCCGACGAGCACCCGGCTCAGGCCGAACAGTCCCGGGCCGAGGCGGACGCGCGGAGGCAGCCGGTGGCGAAATGAGCATCCTCACCAGCCTGCAGCCGGACTCCGGGCTGTCCTACGCGATCGCGATCGTGCTCCCGGCCCTGGACGCGGTCTTGCCGGTGGTCCCCAGCGAGACGGCGGTCATCACCCTCGGCGTGGCCACCGCGGGCAGCACCGACCCGCGGATCTTTCTGCTCGTCGCGTGCGTCGCCCTCGGGGCGTTCCTGGGCGACAACCTCTGCTATCTGATCGGCCGCCGGTTCGGACCGTGGGCCGAGCGGCGGTTCTTCTCCTCGGAAAAGGGCGCCCGCCAGCGGGCCTGGGCCGAGCGGTCGCTGGAGAAATGGGGCATGCCCCTGATCATCATCTGCCGGTTCATCCCCGGCGGTCGGACCGCCATCACCCTGTGCTGCGGTCTGATCGGCTACTCGCACCGGCGGTTCGTGGCCGCGACCGCGGTGGCCGCGGTCTTCTGGGCCGTGTACTCGTTCTTCCTCGGCCGTCTCGGCGGGAAGGCCTTCGAGGACCGGCCCTGGGCCGGGCTGCTGCTGTCGCTCGGCATCACCCTGGTCATCAGCGCCATAATCGAGGCGATCCGCCGGATCCGGCAGTACCGGTCACGGCGGCGTGACGCCGGACAGGTTGAGGCCGATCACCCCGGCCAGCACCAGCCCGATCGACACCAGCTTGAGCGTGGACACTGCGTCGCCGAGGAATAGCATGCCGACCGCGGCCGCGCCGGACGCGCCGATCCCGGTCCACACCGCGTAGGCCGCCCCCACCTCCAGCCGCCGCAGCGCCACCGTCAGCAGCGAGAAGCTGACCAGCGCGCAGGCCGCGAAGGCGATCGTCGGCCCCAGCCGGGTCATGCCGTGGCTCAGCTTCAGCGCCACCGCGAACCCCGTCTCGAACAGCCCCGCCGCGACGATCAGCACCCACGCCATCACACCCTCCTCACGTCCCAGGCCCAGCCCAGCCCTGCCCTTCACCCGTACCGCCCGGCCAAGGAACCCCCATGCACCGCCGATGGAGCACGGATGGAGACAGCACGCGCGCTACAGGCGGGCCGCGGTGGGTAGAAGGCCGGCATGAGCGATCGGGGCCGGGAACTGCTGCCGCCCGAGGAGGCCACGTCCTGGGAGGAGTTCCGGGACCGGTGGGTCATCGAGCGGGCCCGGTACGCCGGCACCGGCCGGTCCTGGCCGGACACCGGGCGGATCCTGCTCTCCGTGATACCCGGCCTGGCCGCGGTGGTGTTCTGGGTCGTCTTCGCGGTGACCGGGCACGGCGGGCGGTGGGTGCTGCTGGTACTGGCCCTGGCCTGCACGGCACTGTTCGGCTGGGTCCTCGGCGGCGTGCTGCGGCGGCGCTGGCAGCGGGCCCGCAAGCGGCGTGAGCTGGACGGGCTGCGCGACCAGTGGCACGAGCGGGCCGAACACGGCGAGATCCCGCGCACCACCCCCGGCGGGCGCAAGGTCTGGCGGGACGAAATCCCGGTCGAGCGGCCGGGAGATAAGCAGCCGTCATTATCGAAACAACGGTACGGAGCTGACCTCAGGAACGGCGTCGAGCCGGACCGAATTTCATATTTTTTACTCGAATTTCGCGAGGCTGCGCCCGGCAATACGTGGACTCGCCGGTAGCTTTAGCGCCATTCCCGGGAACCGGTCGGCCCACTCACCCCCGGAGCCCGCAGTGCCTGGCCAGGAACGCGATGTAGACCGCGAAGCGGACTGGTTGCCGGCCACCGGTCAGCACGGCCGTGACCGCACCCGGGTTGATGACTTTTCACCGTCTGATTGATAACGTTCATCCCTTGTCCGGCCAGCGATACCGATAACCCTGATTATTTGTACTTCGTCACCGCCCGGCCCGGCTTTACGCGCGACAATCTGGGACGATTTTCGGCATTAATGTGCGGTATGGCCGGTGGCGGTGGCTTCTGCCTCCGGCCGCGACCGGCCAAAGTGGCCTGGAAGCACTACGGAGCGTGAGTACTGTGCCCGGAAAACGAGGCTTGGTGGGCCGGGTGCGGAACGATACCGTGCGTGAAAAGAGCGCATCGCGCGAAAAGATGTACGGAAGGTGATCGAGAGCATGACCGCCTCGGACACCCCAGCGACCCCGCTGGCGGATTCGCGGCGCGCCGAGGTTCGCTGGCCGATCCGGGTGGGGGCATTGCCGGCCCGGACCGGTGAGTTCAGCGCCCGGCCCGAGTCGGCCCCGAACCTGGCCGCGGCGCTGGTGCCCGGGGCCACCATCGCGCTGATCACCGGCCGGACCGGGGGTCCGGCGACCCCGGACTGGATGCGGGTGTCCGGCAAGACCCAGCTCGCGGTGGCCGCCGCCGAAGCGCTGTGGCAGGCCCGTCAGATCGAGCTGCTGGTCTGGGTCACCGCCACCAGCCGGGCCTCGGTCCTGACCACCTACGGGCAGGCGGCCGCGGCGATCACCGGCACGGCGCCGGTCGGCAACGCCGAACCGGTGGCGGCCCGGCTGCTCGGCTGGCTGAACGAGAGCGGCCGATCCTGGCTGGTGGTGCTGGACGACCTGGCCGCCTCGGCCGACCTGCGCGGGCTGTGGCCGGCCGGGCCGATGGGGCGGGTGCTGGTCACCACGGCCGACTCGGCGCCCATGCCGCGGGGCACCCAGTCCGTGCCGATCGGCCTGTACAGCAACCGCGAGGCGCTGAACTACCTGATGGGGCGGCTGAGTGCCGACCCCGACCGGCGGCTGGGCGCCATCGACCTGGTCCAGGAGCTGGACTGCGAGCCGCTGGCCCTGGCCCAGGCCTGCTCGGTGATCACCAGCTCGGCCTGGACCTGCCGCGACTACCAGGACGCCTTCGTCCGCCGCCGCCAGCAGATGACCGACGCGGCCGCCGGGCGGCTGCCCGCCGCCGCGGTGAGCTGGACGTTCTGTTTCGAGCAGGCCGACTGGCTGTCACCGGACGTGCCTGCCCAGGCCCTGCTGGCCCTGATCGCGCTGCTGGACGGGCACGCCGTGCCGGCCGAAGTGCTGTCCGCGCCCGCCGCCCGCAACTACCTGGCCGGGTACGCCGGCGGAGCGCGGCCGGACCGCGAGAGCGCGGGCCGGGCTCTGCAGGCGCTCGAGCGCTCCGGCCTGCTGGCCATCGACCGGACCACCGCGCCACCGATGCTCAGGATGAGCACGGTGCTGCAGGGCGCGCTGCGCGCCACCATGCCCGCGGGGATGCTTGAGCAGGCGGCGCGGTCCGCGGCCGACGCGCTGCTGGAAGCCTGGCCGGAGGACGAACCGCCCGCCTGGCTGGCCGAGAGCCTGCGCGCCTGCGCCGCCAGCCTGTGGCAGGCCGCGGGCGATCTGCTGTGGGCGGGCGGTTGCCACCCGGTGCTGATGCGGGCCGGGCAGAGCCTGGACAGTTGCCGGCTGACCGGGCCGGCCGCCGACTACTGGCGCGACCTGGCCTCGGTCAGCGAGCGCCTTCTCGGCGCCGACCACCCCGACACCCTGGCCGCGGTGCAGCGGCTCACCGCGGCCTACCTGGCGGCCGGGCGGACCACGGACGCGGTCCGGTGGGTCCAGTGGGTGCTGGACCGGCGGGCCCGCACGCTGGGCCGGGACCACCGTGACGTGCTGGCCGCCCGGCGTGACCTGGGCCACGCCCTGGTCGCCGCGGGCCAGCTCGAGGACGCGGTGGGGGTGCTGGAGCAGCTGGCCGCGGACACCGAGCGGGTGTACGGCGAGGAGAACCTGGCCACCCTGGGCACCCAGGACGAGCTGGCCGCCGCCTACCTGGCCGTGGGCCAGCCCGGCGAGGCGGCCGCCCTGTACCGGCGCACGCTGGCCGGGCGGGAGCGGGCCCAGGGCGCCCGGCACCCGCAGACCCTGATCACCCGGCAGAGCCTGGGCGACGCCAGCATCGCCGACGGCCGGATCAAGGACGCGGTCTCGGCCTACAAGAAGGCCCTGTCCGGCTGGGAGAAAGAGGTCGGCAAGGACGACCTCCGGGCCCTGGACGCGGCGGGCAGGCTCGGCTCCGCCTACCACACCCTGGGCAAGATGGCTTCGGCCATCCTCTCCTACGAGCAGGCCCGGTCCGGTTACGAGCGCGCGCTCGGGCCCGACCACCCGGATACGCTCGGCACCGCGCTGCGCCTGGCCCTGGCCTACAACGAGGTGGGGCGGATCGGCGACGCCCGGACCCTGCTCCGGGAGACGGCCGCCCGCTGCGAGCGGGTGCTGCCCCCCGGCGACCGGCTGACGGCCCAGGTCCACGCGGCCCTGGCCGACATCGCCGGGGAATTACGAACCGGGCCGGGGCGACGGCTCGGTCGCGCGTCACCGGGCGGCGGTGGCGCGGCGGTGGCGGCTGGCGGACTCAGCCTCCCGGGGCAGCTGGAAGAACGACGACTGCAGCACCGTCCGGGCCACGATCATCATCACCAGGCCGGCCAGGATGATCCCGGCCAGCGACCACAGCTCGGCCGCGTCCGCCGCCAGCAGCGACTTGACCAGGACCCAGGCCAGGAAGCCGGCCGCGGCCAGCGGCAGCACGCCGAGCACGATCCCGTTCCACAGGCTGGAGACCAGCCGCCGCCGGTAGTACACCACCGTGGCCAGCGCGGTCAGGATGTAGAAGATCGAGAACAGCAGTCCGGTCACGTCGATCACGTCGATGAACGCGTTCTGCACCGAGGTGGCCAGGTAGTAGACGGTGCTGAGCACGATGATCAGCACGCCCACGATGACGCTGGCCGCGACCGGGGTGGCGAACCGGCGGGACACGTTGGCCAGGAACTGCGGCAGCACCCGGTAGCTGGCCATGCCGTACACGATGCGGGCGCTGAGGACGATGCCGGTTCCGGTGGTGGCGATGACCGACAGCGCGATCGCCAGCGCCATGACCTTGGCCCAGAACCCGCCGCCGAGCACATTGGCCACGTCCACCAGCGTGGTGCCGTTCTCGGCGCTGGCGGCCAGCTTGGCCGGGGACAGCACGCCCTGGAAACCGACCTGGGCCAGGGTGTAGATGATGGCCAGCAGGCCCACGGCCAGCATGGCGGCCCGGCCCGGGTTGACCCGGCGGTGCTTGACCTCTTCGTTGACGTACAGCGTGCCGTCCCAGCCGCCGTAGACGAACACCGCGACCAGGAAGCCCGCGACCGCGCTGCCGTGGCCGCCGATGCCGGTGGGGCTCAGCCAGGCGCTGGTGATGTGCACGACCCCGGGGTGGGTGCCGGTCACGTAGATCAGCCCGGCGATGGCCAGGCCGATCAGGATCAGGTACTCGACCAGCGCCATGCTGACCTGGACCCGCGCCGTCATCCGGATGCCGACCACCGCGACGATCAGCATGACCAGGCCGGTCGCGGCGCCGATGATCACGTAGTCGGTGGTGCTGGTGGAATTCGATCCGAACACGGCCAGGACCGAGGGCCCGAGCAGCAGGACTTCGGCCACCGTACCGATGATGTAGGCCGCGACCATCAGCCACCCGGTCAGGAAGCCCAGGTAGGGGTTGATGGCGCGGCCGACCCACTCGAAGGACGCCCCGCAGTTGGCGTTCCACAGGTTCAGGCGGCGGTAGGAGTTGGCGATGACCAGCATCGGGATGGCGGTCAGGATCAGGATCGGCCCGCTGCCGTAGGCGGTGGCCACGGCCAGCGCGGCCAGCGAGAGCCCGACCGTGGCCGCGGGCGCCGACGAGGCCATCCCGATGACGGTGTCCTGGGCGACGCCGATCGCGTCCGGCTCGAGCCGGGCCGCGTGTGAACGCGGCGGGTCCGACACGGTGGCCGCGGTGTAGTCCGCCATCTGTTCTCCCCTCGGCCCAGTCCCGCCGCCCCGGGGGCAGGCAGGCCTGGCTGCTCGGCTGACGCCTGGGCTGCGGCGGCGGTTGCTGCGGCGGCTCCGGCGAAAGTCACGCTGAGTCTGGCCGCGTCATCGCCCGCGAGTCTGACCCGGGCCCCGGCCGCTGGCGAGATCATAGCGGGCAAACTGTCCGGACAATATGCCGGGAGCGATTTTCTGGCTTTTGAGGGCAGTTAGTTAATGACGGGCACCGGCTATTTTTTCGCCATTTCCTGCCGGCGCGGGAGCGACCGGAACTGGACCAGCGAGACTGGACCTGGCCGATGGTGACTGACGGGCCGAAAGGCCAGAGTGCGGTCGCTGTCGTCTGTGACCCGGGCGACCGAGCCGCAGGTCAGCGGGGTAGGCAGGACCAGCGGGCGGTCGGGCGCAACGCGCGGCCGCGGCTGAGCAGTGAGCCGCAGGTCAGCGGGGTAGCCGAGGCCAGCGGGCCGATACGCGGCGGTTGCGGGCCGACGGAATCCATGGTGGCAACGTTGTCTAATGGCTTCGCCGGCCTTTAGCGGGGAGCTTTAGAGGGCGTCGGTCATTTGCTTGCGGGTGAGCAATTAAGGGACAGGGATCCGCGGCCTTCGATATCAATGACGGACGGTTAATCGTCGAACCTCAGGGCGTCGTCCGGGGCCACCAGGGCGGCTGCGTCGCTGGTCCAGCGGACCAGAACCGGGTCGTGCCCGGCCTGGCGGCCGTCGGGCGGGCGAACCCGGAAGCCGCCGAACAGCGTGCTGGTGTCCAGGGCCAGCGCGGCCCGCCACAGCGCACCATCGGGACCGGCACCATAGGGACCGGCATCACCGAGCCGGGGGCCGCCGGAGCCGGCGCCGCCGGTCTCGCGCAGGCAGTGGGTGGCCAGCGCCGCCGCGGCCACGGCCTGGATCGCGGGATAGTCGGGGACCACCCCGTAGCGCGCCCGGTAGGCGCCCAGGAACTCGCCTTCACCCGGGCCGACGGCGGGATTCTGGGCTCCGGGCCGCCCCGGGAACCACTGCCCCACCCCGTACACCCCGGCCGGATCCAGGCCGCTGGCGCCGAACTCACGGACCCCAGCGGCGACCGCGCCCACCACGCGGGGCGGCCGCCGGGTAGACCGAACACGCCGGATCAGCTCCACGTCCTCCTCGAAGCTGCCCGCGCAGAACAGGTCCCAGGGCCGGTCATCGGGGGGCCGCCCGGTCGCGTGATCGAGCCGGGCCGTGTCCAGGCCCAGCCGCCTCGCCGCGGCTTCCGCGCCCGCGGCGACCGTGCGGCCGAAGCTGCCCGCGCCGTGGGCGATCCACAACGGGACCGGCGGCCGGGCGGTGGCCAGGTGCCGGACGAAGGGATCGGCGTACCGGCTGGCCGGGGTCAGGATCGACACCAGATGACCGGGATGGGCGGCCAGCACGTCGTCGCCCGCGCCGCCGTGGTTCCACAGCAGCCAGCCGTGGCCGGCGGCCAGCCTTCCCGCCACCCGCGTCAGGCCGGTCGAGTACGGCCCGAGCAGCAGATCGCACCGGCGGGCCACCACGGGCAGGGCCGCGGCCAGCGCCTCGGGGTCGCTGCGGTCGTCGGCCACGGTCAGCGCGGCCCGGCCGTCCAGTTCCCGCCAGATGCTCAGGGCCCGCTCGGCCTGGGTCCCGAACCTGGCGTAGCGCCCGGTCAGGGACTGACAGGTCCCGATCCGGACCGGCTCAGGCCTTGCCGCCGTCCTCGCCGTCCCGGGACGGGGTCTTCTGCGTGGTCAGCGAGCGCGGAGGGTTCGACAGCTCGGACACCTTGCGGTCGCCAGCGCCGTAGCCGCCGCGCTCCTCGTCCCTGATATCTGCCATGGCCACCCCATCAAGCCGGTATGTACTCAAGGTACGCGACCTCGTCCCAGCGGACCAGCACGCTGATCCCGCGCAGCCGGGGCGCGCCCCGTTCGTCCACCACAAACGCGCCGGTGTCCGGGTCGCATTCCGCCGTCTCGATCAGGAACAGGTCCTGATCCTCGGGGTACCCGGCCGCGTAGGAGCGCAGCCCGCCGGTGTCGGACTGGGCGTAGGCGCCGACGATCCAGCCGCCGTCCTTCATGCGCAGCCGGATCCACCCGGTCAGGCCTTCGCGCCCGAACAGGTGGTCCCAGGCCCGGGGGGCGGGCGAAGGACCAGTGATCTTCAACGCCCACGACCGGCGCCGGCGCGTCCCGTGCCCCACAATGTGCCCGCAGGCGGTGGGCACGACCACGTAGGCGACGGTCAGGGCCCACAGCCACCACGGCAGCGCCACCCCACGGGCCAGCCGCCCGCTGTGCACGTACAGCCCGTACAGGACGTAGGTCAGGGGCGCGCCCAGCGCCTGGAAGACGGCCGAGGTCCCGATGAACCGGAGCAGCCGGTCGGACAGGCTCAGGCCCCAGCCGCCCGCCTGCCGCTCGAACGCCCACACGTACAGGGCCCCCGGCAGCATGGCGAGCAGAAACACTCCCAATGCCTGGAATGTGCTGACCATGATGCCCGTCATCTAAGCGCCCGCCACCGACAGTGACCGGGCTCCGGTCACCAATAGCGCCCCGATTGTGACCCGCCGCCGCGGGCTTGATTCAGCGGCTGGCGGAGGGTTTCATGGGAAACCGTGCCGCGTGCCGGTGGCGGACCGCGTCAGGCATGGAGGCACCGTACGGGAAGGTTTTCGTTCCTGTTGGCTACGCCCCCTCGGGTGGTGGCGCTGAGCGAGCAGTTGATCCGGGTTCATCAAGCCTTGCGGGAGCGACTGGCGTCGCTGCGCGCCGATGTCGCGGACGGCACCCCGGACGGCACCACCGGAAACTCCGGCCACTCCCGCCACTCCGGCCACTCCGGCCACGGTGACCTGCTTAGTCACTGCCTTAGCTTCTGTACCGCCATTCACACCCATCACACCGGTGAGGACCAGCAGTTGTTCCCGGCCCTGCGGGAGGCCACGCCGGAGCTAGCCCCGGTCATCGGCAAGCTCGAAGAGGACCACGTGCTGGTGGCCGGGATCCTGCGACAGATCCGCGACCTGCTGGCCGGACCGGGATCCGGGGCGCATCGGGAGCCGGCCAGGCTGCAGCGCGAACTCGACGGGCTCACCGCCATCCTCGAGTCCCACTTCAGCTTCGAAGAACGGCGCATCGCGGCGGCCCTCGACCGGTTGTCCCCCGACGCCCAGTCGCCCGATCCTCGGTTCCCGGACGTGTTCAGGCCGGACTTACACTTTCCGGCGTGACCGAACAAAGGGCTCCCCGGTTCTCCCCGGTCCGCTTGCTCCCTGGCTACGACATGTCCGAGGTCGATGAGCTGATCGAGCGGATCGAGGCCAGCCTGGCCGGGACCGCGGCCCCCGGCCAGGCCGTGACCGCGGACGAGGTCCGGCGGGTCCAGTTCAGCACGACCAGGCTCCGTCCATGGACGGGACCCAGGTGACGCCGGGCGTACCGGACAAGGTCGGCACCACCTGGATGGCCGCCCCCCGGCTCGGTAGTTCACCCGAGGCGGGGGCCGGGTAACAGGGCGGCGATCAGGGAAAACGGCCCAGGCACCGGTAGTTCACCCGATAGCCGGCCTGCTGGCCCCGGCCTAGCGTCGAAGTATGTCAATTTACGAAGCCGGACCCGGCCGCGACGTCCGCCGCGGCGTGGCGCTCACGCCTATGGAAACCCGGCGGGACGTCATCGTCCGCACCGCGATCCTGGCCGACGAACTCGGCTACGAGACCTTCGGGCTGCCCGAGGGCTGGGGGCTTGATCCCGGCCCGGTCCTGACCGAGATCGCGTTGTGCACCAACCGGATCCGCCTGGTCTCCAGCATCTTCTCGGTCTGGGGGCGCACTCCGGCCACGCTGGCGATGACCGCCGCCACCCTGCACCAGCTCAGCGGCGGCCGCTACGTGCTGGGCCTGGGGGCCAGCACCCGGGCGCTGGTGGAGGGGTTCCACGGCGTCGCCTTCGACCACCCGGCGGCCAAGCTGCGCGACGTAGTCGCCGAGGTCCGTGGGCTGCTGTCCGGAGAGCCTGCCCAGCTCGGCCCGGCCGCGACCGCACGCCCGCTGCGCCTGGGCCAGCCGCCAATGCCCGAGCTGCCGATCTGGGTCGCCGCGCTGGGCCAGCACACCATCCGCGTCGCCGCTGAACTCGGGGACGGCTGGATCCCGGCCCTGGTCGCCCGGGACCGCCTGCCCGGCTGGGCGGACCAGCTGCGCCAGCGCCGCGAAGCCGCGGTCCCCGGGGCGCGGCCGCTCACGGTGGCGGCCGGCCCGCTGGCGGTCGTCGACGAGGACGCCGCCACGGCCCGGGCCATCGCGGCCAGCGGCATTGCCTGGTACCTGAGCGCCATGGGCGAGGTCTACGCCCGATCCGTGTCCGGCCAGGGCTACGCGGCCGAGGTCCAGGCGATCATCGCCGCCAACCCGCGCCCCAGCCCCCGGCACGGGATCGTCCCGCCCGCGGCCCAGGGCGTCCTCGACCAGCTCGCGGTCTACGGCCCCGGCGGTCAGGTCCGCGAGCAACTCGAGCTCTGGGACCGCACCGCGGACATCGTCTCGCTCATGCTGCCGCCCGGCCTGCCCTGGCCCGTCATCGAGGCAACCCTCCGGGCCGCGGCCCCGGGCGCCAGCAACGGCCGAGAGCCGGCCGCCGGGACGGCGGCTGACCATCAGGGCAGCAGCAGGAGCTTGCCGCGGGCCTGACCGCTCAGGCTGATGTCCATGGCCGCGCGCCAGTCTTGGAGGGGGAAGGTCGCGGCGACCGGCACGGTGAACTTGCCGTCGGCGGCCAGCTGGGCGAACTCGGCGAAGGGGAATGATGAAAATCGCAGTCGTTACCGTTCACTCCTACCCGTCACCGGCTGAGGTCGCGGTCGATCCACTTGTGGATGTCCGGCGGCTCGAACGTGACCAGCCGCTGCAGCAGCCTGGCCGGCCGGTCGTCGAAGTAGATGCCGTCGCGGTGCTCAGGGCGGACGAACCCCTCGGTGACCATCCGGTCGAACTGCTGCCTGGTCGGCGCGAAGAACTCGTTGACGTTCAGGAACCCGGTTGGCTTGTCCTGCAGGCGCAGCTGCGTCCAGCTGACCGCCTCGAACGCCTCTTCCAGGGTGCCGAGTCCGCCCGGCAGGGCCAGGAACGCGTCCGACAGCTCGGCCATGAGCGCCTTCCGCTCGTGCATGCTGCCCACCAGCCGCAGTTCGCTGAGCCCCTCGTGCGGCGGCTCCTCGGCGGCCAGGTCGCGCGGCATGACGCCGGTCACCCTCCCGCCCGCAGCCAGCGCGGCGTCGGCGACGACACCCATCAGACCCTCGCTGGCCCCGCCGTACACCAGCCGGATGCCCCGCCCGGCTAGCAGCCGCCCGACCTCCCCGGCCGCCTGCTCGTACGCCGCCCTGGCACCCCGGTTGCTGCCGCAGAACACGCACACCGCCGCCAGCTCCACGCCCATACCGGCATCATCCAACGGCCCAGGAGCCGTCGGCGAGCCAATTTGGTGGTGGCCCGCTACGCCTCACCGCCGTGCGCAGGCTCAGTCCGAGCACGCTGACCACCGGACGGGAGCAGTAGCATGACCGGCGCCCGTTCGCACCAGCAGCGGGGTTTGGCCAGAAGAGAGGCAGATGTGGCCGTCACCAGGCTCGTGTCGATCGACGACGCCGAGGAGCTTGCCGCCGTCGTGAGCGAGAACCGCGAATTCCTCGCCCCCTGGCAACCTCTGTACAACGACGCCTACTTCACGGTCGAAGGTCAGCGGGCCAGCCTCCGGCAGGCGCTCGACGCCCACGCTCGGGAGGCCACGGTGCCGCTCGGCATCGTGTCCGAGGACGGGCGGCTGGCCGGGCGCATCAGCATCAACAGCATCATCCGCGGCGCGTTCCAGTCGGCCGCGATCGGCTACTGGGTGAGCCAGTCGTACAACGGCCGGGGCCTGGCCACCGCCGCGGTGGCGGACGCCGTCCAGATCGCGTTCCAGCCGCTGGGACTGCACCGCCTGCAGGCCGAGACCCTGCTGCACAACGTCGGATCCCAGCGGGTCCTGACCCGGAACGGGTTCGAGCCCTTCGCCGTGGCCCCGGACTACCTGAAGATCGCCGGCCGCTGGCAGGACCAGATCCTGTTCCACCTGTTCAACCCGGCTGGTTAGCCCGGTGGGCGGCGGGCGCGGGCCAACCTGCGGCTTACTCAGTCCATGATTCAGTTATCAGCAAGCGGTGCCGCCAGCGTTCAGCGGCTGGCCCGCCTGGCT
>DASXMW010000134.1:0-52019 GCA_036495425.1 Streptosporangiaceae bacterium
CGGAGTCGCTATCGTCGGGCGCGGGGTAACCGCCCCGCAGCGGATCGTCCCGGTACAGCCCCTCGTCGTACGGGTCCCAGGCGTAGTCCTGGCCGTCGAAAGGGTCACCGTCCTGGTGATCGTCACTACGCCGGCCAGGCCGGAAACGGCTCACGGATGGATCCCCCTGGGCACGAGCGATAGGGGCCCCGCGACCGCCAGGGTCACGAGGACCCGTTCCCTCCCGGCGGAGACGGAGCCAAGACGCACCCAACCACGATCGCATTGCCGTTATCGGGCGTGCAAGCCAAATCCGCAGGTCCGCCCGGGCGAACCGTGCTCTTGTCTGGTCACCGCGCGTAGCTCCCGCAGGCCGCTGGCGGGTGCGGGGTGGCCCCGGTAAACCCTTTGATCCAGCCGTTACATTAGCCTGATGACCGATCAAGCCGGCAAGTACGAACATTTCCTCGCTTTGCACCAGGGATCGGCGCCGCTGCTGCTGCCGAACGCCTGGGACCGCGGCTCGGCCGTCCTGCTGGCCTCGCTGGGGTTCGACGCGGTGGCGACCACCAGTTCGGGTTTCGCGGCCACGCTGGGGCAACTGGACGGCACCGTGACCCGGGACCAGGCGCTGGAACACGCCCGGGTCATGGCCGCCGCCGTCGACACCCCGGTCTCGGCCGACCTGGAGAACTGCTTCGCCGACGACCCGGCCGGGGTGGCCGAGACCGTGCGGCTGGCCGCCGAGACCGGGCTGGCCGGCTGCTCGGTGGAGGATTACACCGGCCGGGACGGCGACCCGATCTATGAGCCGGGCCTGGCCGCCGAGCGGATCGCGGCCGCGGTCGAGGCCGCGCACGGCTCCGGCCAGCGGCTGGTGCTGACCGCCCGGGCCGAGAACTTCCTGCACGGGCGGCCCGACCTGAAGGACACGATCACCCGGCTGCAGGCCTACCAGGAGGCGGGGGCCGACGTGCTGTACGCCCCGGGCCTGACCAAGCTGGACGACATCCGGGCGGTGGTCAGCTCGGCCGACCGCCCGGTCAACGTGCTCACCTTCGCGGGCACCCCGGACGTGGCCCAGCTGGCCGAAGCCGGGGTCCGCCGGATCTCGGTCGGCGGGGCGTTCGCGTTCGTGGCCTACGGGGCGCTGGCCGCCGCCGCGCGGGAACTACGCGAGCAGGGCAGCTACGGGTTCCTGCCCGCCGCGGGAGCCGGCCGGGAAGCGATCCAGGCCGCCTTCGGCCGCTAACCGGGCCCCGCCCGCGCCGGTCAGACCAGGCAGGTAGATCAGGCAGGCGGTCAGACCTGGGGCAGCACGTCCGCGGCCAGCAGCTCCAGGTGGTCCAGGTCGCTGAGGTCCAGCACCTGGAGGTAGATGGTGTCCGCCCCGGCCTGCCCGAACCGGCCGATGGTGTCTACGACCCGGGCCGGGGTGCCGGTGATGCCCTGGGTGCGCAGGTCCTCGGCACTCCAGCCGATGGCGGACGCGCGCCGGGCCACCTCGGCGTCGTCCTTGCCGCAGACCACGGTCTGCGCGGCCGAGAACCGCATCGAAGCCGGGTCCCGGCCCGCGGCGGCGCAGGCGTCCCGCACCCGGCCGAACGCGGCCCCGGTCTCGGCCGGGTCGCGGAAGGCCGAGTTGAACTCGTCAGCGTACCGCGCGGCCAGCCGCGGGGTCCGGCGCGGGCCCCCGCCGCCCAGGATCACCGGCGGCCGCGGGCGCTGGGCCGGCTTGGGCAGCGCCGGTGAATCGGCCAGCTGGTAGTGGGTGCCCGCGTAGGAAAAGGTCTGGCCCGCCGGGGTCTCCCACAGGCCGGTGATGACGGCCAGCTGCTCCTCGAGCTGGTCGAACCGCTCCCCCAGGCTGGGGAACGGGATGCCGTAGGCGGTGTGCTCGGCTTCGAACCAGCCGGTGCCCAGGCCGAAATCGACCCGCCCGCCGCTCATCTGGTCCACCTGGGCCACCGCGATAGCCAGCGGCCCGGGCAGCCGGAAGGTGGCCGCGGTGACCATGGTGCCGAGCCGGATGCGGCTGGTCTGCAGGGCCAGCGCGCCCAGCGTCACCCACGAGTCGGTCGGGCCGGGCCGGCCGTCCTGCCCCATGGCCAGGAAGTGGTCGGACCGGAAGAAGGCGTCGAAGCCCAGTTCCTCGGTGGCCTGCGCGACCCGGGCCTGGGCGGCGAAGTCCGCTCCCTGCTGGGGCTCGATGAAGATCCGGAGTTTCATAGCTTCGATTTTTCCAGGGTGGCGAGGATTTCGACGTGGTGGGTCATGGGAAAGGCGTCGAAGGCACGCAGGCCGGCCAGCCGCCAGCCGGCCTGGCTCAGCCGGGCGATGTCGCGGGCCAGCGTGGCCGGGTCGCAGGAGACGTAGGCGATGCGTTCCGGGCCAGGGGCGGCCGGGCGGGACAGGTAGCCGATCACGTCGCGGTCGGCGCCGGTCCGGGGCGGGTCCAGGACCACGAGCCGGGCCGCGGGCAGCTCGCGCTGGGCGAGCACCCGGCCGGCGTCGCCCTGGTGGACGGTGGCCCAGGGGGTGTCGCGCAGGTTGCGGCGGGCGTCCCGGACCGCGGTCCGGTCGGCTTCCACCCCGGCCACCGTGCCATCCGGGCCGACCGCGGCGGCCAGCGCGCCGGTGAACAGGCCGGCCCCGCAGTACAGGTCGAGCGCGCCATCGCCGGGCCGGGGCCGCAGCGCGTCCAGCACCGCCGCGGCCAGCACGTCGGCGGCGGCCGGGTGGACCTGCCAGAAGCCGGCCGCGCTGACCCGCCAGTCCCGCCCGGCCGCGCGCTGGGTCAGGTAGGCGCGGCCGCGGACCACGGTGGTGCGGCCCCGGGACTGCCCCAGCACCGTTTCGGCGGGCAGCCCGGCGGCGGCCGCGGCCGGGCGGCCACCGGTCACGATGACCGCCCGCTCGGGCCCGCCGGTCCCGGTGGCCGCCTCCACCGACCGGGCCCGCGGCCAGCGACGGCCGGGCACCCCCAGGTCGCGGAGACGCGGATGGGCGATGAGGCAGTCGTCGATCTCGACGACCCGGTGCGAGCGGTGGGCCCGCAGCCCGGCCACGCCGTCGGGGCGGACCGCGAACGTGACCCGGGTCCGCCAGCCCAGCCCGGGGTCTTCGTCACCCGGGGCGTCGCCGGGCAGTGGTTCGGTCACCACTGGCCATTCGATATCAGCGATGCGCCGCAGCTGCTGGCGGACCACGGCCGCCTTGAGATCGCGCTGAGCGGGCAGGGACGCGTGCTGCCAGTCGCAGCCGCCACAGCCACCCGGATGGGCGTAGGGACACGGCGGCTCAACCCGGCTGTCGGCGGGGACCAGGATCTCCACCGCGTCGGCCCGGGCGAACTTCGACGTCACCTCGGTGATCCGGGCCCGGACCCGCTCGCCGGGCAGCGTGTGCCGGACGAAAACGACTGGTCCCGAGTCGTCCAGGCGGGCCACGCACCAGCCGCCGTGGGCCACCTCACCCGCCACCAGCTCGACTTCGTCGCCGGGCCCAAGTGGCGTTGGGCCGGTGGGCGACGGGACAGCCGGCACAGTCATATCCTCAGCTCGCATCGTGTTTCTTTCCGTTATGCCGGCCATGTGTCACAACCACCGCGCCGAGGGCATAACTTTGGCGATGCGCCTCAACCTGGAAGGACGGCCGTGCATATCGTGATCATGGGTTGCGGACGGGTCGGGTCAACCCTCGCCCATATTCTCGAGGACCGCGGCAATTCGGTCGCCGTCATCGACCGGGACCCGGAGGCGTTCCGCAAGCTCCGCGCCTCGTTCAAGGGTAGCCGCGTCACCGGGGTGGGATTCGACCGGGACGTGCTGATTCAGGCCGGCATCCAGGAGGCTGACGCGTTCGCCGCCGTCAGCAGCGGCGACAACTCCAACATCATCTCGGCCCGGGTGGTGCGGGAGTCGTTCGGTATCGAGCGGGTCGCGGCCCGGATCTACGACCCGCGCCGGGCCGAGGTCTACCAGCGGCTGGGCATCCCGACCGTGGCCACGGTGCGCTGGACCGCCGACCAGATGCTGCGCAAGCTGCTGCCCGAGGGCGCTGAGCCGCTGTGGCGGGATCCGACCGGCAAGATCGTCCTGGCCGAGGTGGCGTTCTCCGACCAGTGGCTGGGCGAGAAGGTCAAGGCGGTGGAGATGGCCGCGAGGACCCGGATCGCGTTCGTGGACCGGCTCGGTGAGGCCATGGTGCCGAGCCCGGTCACGGTCCTGCAGGAAGGCGATGTCCTCCACGTCATCGCCCTCGAAGATGAGCTGGACCGGATCTCGGAGGTACTCTCCGCCGGGCCGGAGGGAGGCCGCTGATGCGCGTCGCGATCGCCGGGGCCGGGGCGGTGGGCCGGTCCATCGCCGGTGAGCTGCTGGAGAACGGGCACGAGGTGCTGCTCATCGACCATTCGGCCAAATCGATCAAGGCCGACAGCCTGCCGGGCGCCGAGTGGCTGCTGGCCGACGCCTGCGAGATCAGCTCGCTGGACGAGGCCGCGCTGCACCGCTGCAACGTGGTCATCGCCGCCACTGGCGATGACAAGGTCAACCTGGTCGTGTCGCTGCTGGCCAAGACGGAGTACGGCGTGCCCCGGGTGGTGGCCCGGATCAACCACCCCAACAACGAGTGGCTGTTCAACGAGTCGTGGGGCGTGGACGTGGCCGTGTCCACCCCGCGGCTGCTGTCGGCCCTGGTCGAGGAGGCGGTCAGCGTCGGCGACCTGGTGCGGCTGATGACGTTCCGGCAGAGCGAGGCCAGCCTGGTCGAGCTGACCATGCCGCCCGACGCCCCGCTGGTCGGCCAGCGCTTCGGGGACATCGACCTGCCCGCCGACACCGCCCTGGTGGCCATCTTGCGCGAGGGCCGGGTCATCGTTCCCCAGCAGGACGATCCGCTGGAGGCCGGGGACGAGCTGCTGTTCGTGGCCAGCCAGGACGTGGAGGACCAGCTGGCTCAGCTGCTGTCCAGTAACTGAACAGCAGCTGAGCCGCGGTGGCCGTGGTCAGCTCGTAACGCGGGTGGCAGAGGGTCTCACGGCCGCGGCGGACTGGTCGCCGGGGTGTTACCGCGCGTTAATTCGCGGCTCAGCGTGTCTCGGTGAATTCCGGGCCGCGCTCGAACGGGTTGAGATCGATCTGGTACGCCTGCTCCCCGTCCTCGCCGGCCTCGCCCTCCGCGGCCTGCTGGGCGGCCGCGGCCGCCTGCTGCTCCTCGATGGCCTGCTGGATCTCGGCGGGCAGGCTGATCTCCAGCATCTCGCGGGGTGGCATCGGGTGGTCGCCGCGCACCACCACCACGTCGGACAGGATGTCCTCGAACGGCTCGGCGGGCTCGGTGCCGTTGGCGGCGGCCCCGATGATCAGGCCGCGCAGCAGCCAGCGGGGACCGTCGACGCCGATGAACCGCATGGGCACGGTGCCCGCGGCCGGGTTCCCCGGCTGCACCGGCACGTGCGCGAACATCTCGGTCCCGAACGGCCCGTCGACCTCCTGGGCGGTGGTGCCGACCGAGGCCAGCTCGCTGGCGATCTCGGGCCGCACCTCTGCCCACAGGCCGGTGCTGCGCGGCGCGGCGAAGGCGTGCACCCGCAGCTCGCTCTGGCCGCTCTTCACCGACACCCAGATGACCCGCTGGCCGTCGGTGGCCAGCTCGATCTGCTGCATCGGCGTGACCGGGACGAGCAGGCTGCCGAAGTCGGCCCGGTCCCGCTCGGGGAAGGCGTCGTCGGCGTCCCAGGGGCCGCCGCTCAGGCCGTTGCCCACCATGCCGGCCTCAGGGCCGGCCTCAGGGCCGGCCCGGTCACCGGTTTCCTCGTCGTCCGCCCAGTCCTCGGCGTCCGCGGCCGCATCCGCCCCGGAATCGCCGGCCGTGACCTGGTCCGCGTCCTCGCGTCGACGCCGACGGAACACTACGCACGCTCCTTCGTCTGTTCCCCGGGTGGCTCCCCTGGGGCTTTCCCTTCGAACAGCGGATATAACGGCTTCACGCTACTCGGCGCGCGGCGCGCTCACGTCGCGGTCCCGGTATGGGCTTACGTCGTGGCCGCGGTACCGGCTCAGGGCGTGGCCGCGGTGGCGGCGTGGCCGCCGGTGGAACCGAACCCGCCCGCGCCCCGGGCCGATCCCGGCAGGGTGTCCGCCTCGTGGAAGCGCACCGGCTCGACCCGCTGGATGATCAGCTGGGCGATCCGGTCCCCGCGCCTGAAGCTGACCGGCGCCGACCGGTCGGTGTTGAGCAGCGTGACCTTGATCTCGCCGCGGTAGCCGGCGTCGACCGTTCCGGGCGCGTTCACGATCGTGACCCCGTGCCGGGCGGCCAGGCCCGAGCGCGGGTGCACGAAGGCGGCGTATCCGGCGGGCAGCGCGATGGCCAGCCCGGTCGGCACCAGGGCCCGCTCGCCCGGGCCCAGGTCCACGTCGGCCGCGGTGAACAGGTCACAGCCGGCGTCGCCGGGGTGAGCGTAGGACGGTGGCGGCAGCCCGGGGTCCAGCCGCTGGATGAGAACGTCGACCACCTGGGAAGGCTCGCGGGGCCCAGTCATGCCGGTGACCTTACCGTGACTCGGGCGCGGGTCCGGAATCACTCACCGCGACCGTGTCGGTGGCCGGGTCCGGATACGGATCCGGGTCCGCCCCCTCGGGGGCCGGCTTGGCCGTGAGGGTGGTGGCCGGCTCGGCCACCACCACCGCTGGGCGGCGGCGCAGCTCCGGTACGGCCCGGTTGAGGGCGGCGGCGATCGGGACGGCCACCACCGCGCCGGGGATGCCGGCCACCACGCTGCCCACGCCCAGAACCAGGATCACGGCCAGCGGGTGGAGCCGGACGATCCGGCCCACCACCAGCGGCTGCAGCAGGTGGCTCTCCACCTGGTCCTCGCCCACGAAGATGGCCAGCACGATGACCGCGGCGATCCAGCCCTTGGTCACCAGCGTGAGCAGGATGACCACGGCCCCGGCGAACAGCAACCCGACCAGGGGGATGAACGAGGACAGGAAGACCAGCACGGCCATGGCCGCGACCAGTGGCACCCCCACGATGGCCAGCGTGACCCCGATGACCAGCGCGTGGGTGGCGGCCACGAGCACCGTGCCCCGCATGTAGTAGACGACCGCCAGCCAGGCCGCGCGCCCGGCCCGGTCGGCCCGGCCCGCGCCGGGGCGGCCGAACGCCTTGAGCAGCCAGGACCAGATCCGCTCGCCGTCCTTGAGCAGGAAGAACGTCACGAACAGCATGAGCACGACCCCGGCCAGGATCTCGACCACGATCTCCCCGCCGCTGACCACGGTGCCGGCCACCACCGACTTGTGCTGGCTCAGGTACTTCAACACCTGGTCGGACAGCTTCTGCAGGCTCGCGGTCTTCAGGTGCAGCGGCGGGCCGGCCATCCAGGTCTGCAGCTGCTTCGAGGTGTGCCGGACCTGGCTGACCAGGACGGGGTACTCGTCCCGGACCCGGACGCTGACCAGGGTGATGGTTCCGGCCAGCACGATCACCGCGCCGAGCAGGGTGGCCCAGGTGGCGGCCAGCCTGGGCAGCCCAGCCCGGTGCAGCCGGGCGGTGAGCGGCTGGAGCAGTGCGGTCAGCAGCAGCGCGGCCAGGCACGGCACCACTACCACAGTCAGCCTGCCCGCGACCAGGTAGAGCAGGTAGACGACGGCGGCGACAATCAGCAGCCGCCAGGACCAGCCCGCGGCCGCCTGCAGCCAGCGCGGCACCAGGGCCGCGGGCGCGTCCAGCGGTCCGGGCGGATCGGGCGTTGAGTGCTGGCCGGGCGGGTACGGGCCGCTGGTCCTGTTGGCGCCGGTCCCGTTGGCGCCGGGGCCGTTGGCGCCGGGGCCGCGGGCCGCGGATCCGGCCTCGTCGGCCGGGTCCCGGTCGGCCTCGGCTCGCCGGGCCCGCGCGGTGGCCAGCAGCCGCGCGGCCCGCTGCCGCACCTGCTGGCCGATTTCCCCCGCCGACCGCCCCGCCATGGCATCCATCTAACCAACTACGGTTGACCACATGCGTGATTACCGCGAACGGCTCGCCGTGCCGGCGGCGTGGTGGATTCTGGCCGTGCCGGTCATCCTGCTGCTGGGCGCGTACGCCATCTACGCCGACCTCAGCGCGCCGATCGTGGTGGCCGTCTACGTGGTGTTCACCGTGGGCTACGCGGCCGCGCTGCTGGCCTGGGGCTCCGGGGTGATCGAGGTGACCGGCGGCGAGCTGCGGGCGGGCGGGGCCGAGCTGCCACTGGCCCGGGTGACCGCGGTGCAGGCCCTGGACGAGAAGCAGGCCGCGGCCATGCGCGGCCCGCAGGCCGATCCGGCCGCGTACACGCTGATCCGGCCGTGGCTCAAGTCAGCGGTGTACCTGGAGGTCGAGGACCCGGCCCAGCAGGTGCCCTACTGGCTGATCGGGACCCGGCGGCCGGCCGAACTGGCCAGCGTGATCGAGCGGGGGCGTACGGGCAGCCGGGCAGCCGTGGAATGATCTGACGATGCGGTTCGGAGAGAGTACTGGCGCGTCAGACCAGCGCGCAGACATGACGACAAGGGTCGCCGGAATGGCGGCCGCTTTCGCGGCGGCGTTCGTGGCCCGCAAGATCATTACGTTCGCGTGGACCAAGTTCACCGGGAAGGAACCCCCGGTGAGCCCGGATGATCCGGAGGTCGGAATCGGGGAGGCCCTCGGCTGGGCCGTGGTGACCGGAGTGGGGCTGGAGGCGGCGCGCCTGCTGGCGACCCGGGCCGCTACCAAGCGGGTGCGGGCCTACCAGGCGGGACAGATCGCCGAACAGGTCGAGGAGTAGCCGGCTGGACCGGGAGCGCGGCGGCCGATCGCCCCAGCGCTCCCGGTATCGGGCCCCGTATTCACCCCGTTGATCCGCGAGAGGCGCAGCAACTAACTGGCTGGCCTCAGGCGGCGCACTCCCGGCAGACGAGCTGGCCGCCGCGCTCCTCGGCGAGCTGGCTGCGGTGGTGCACGAGGAAGCACCGCGAGCAGGTGAACTCGTCGGCCTGCCGCGGGATGACGCGGACCGACAGGTCCTCGTTGGACAGGTCGGCGCCGGGCAGCTCAAGCGACTCGGCCGTGTCGTCCGGGTCCATGTCGATCGTGCTCGACGACTGATCCATCCGGCGCGCCTGCAGTTCCTGCAGGCTGTCCTCGGTCATGTCGTCGTCGGTCTTACGCGGGCTGTCGTAATCAGTAGCCATGGTGGTTCTTTCCCCCTCCATACGTTGTGCGCCTCGTCGTCGCGCGGGTGTAACGCTCGGAGGGCCTAAGTTGTGCCCGATTCCGGCGGGGAATTCTGTCACGTTTGCGAGCCAGGCACACGCAGCGCGCTGGGTGTCGTGCCGAGGAGGGTGTGACGTGCATCGCACTTCCGCTTCTGCGAGTCCTGACCGCCGCCGGACGCGAAGTGTACAGGCAAGAAACCCCCTTTCACGACGGCGTTCGCCGTGGGGTTAACGCACCGTCCGCACTGGTATGCCCATGTGGCACGCATCTCATTCGGAACCACCGGTTTTGCCGGCGTTTCCGGGTTTAGCGCGAACTGCGGCGGGGGTAGGACTCGGCACGCCAAAATCCGCGTGTTCTACCGGAGGGAGTCGCATGGGCGAGTTTGCGGCCACACTGCAGTCCCGTCTGAGGGAAGCTCACGTCTCCCTGCGGGCGGCCCGGGCCGCCGGGGACGCGGAGCTCACCGATGCCCAGCTCGACGAGATCGAGCACCTGCGCGGGATCGCCGCCGCCCACGGGATCGTAGAGCCCATAGGTGTTGGCCTCGGGGGCTGACGCCCCCCAGACCCCCTAGGCGGGCTCCGCCCGTCAGCTTGGCTGCTCGTCGCGTTCTGGGTCGAGCGCCGATAGCGCCTTGGCCAGTTCGTCGTACAGGCCGGGGCCGGCCGCGACGGCGAAGGAAGGGCCGGCCGGGCGGCCGCCCAGGCCGGTGACGCGGGCGCCGGCCTCCTCGGCGATCAGGCCCCCGGCCGCGTAGTCCCAGTAGTTGAGGCCTCGTTCGTAGAAGGCGTCCAGGCGGCCGGCCGCGACCGAGCACAGGTCGACCGAGGCCGAGCCGCCGCGGCGGATGTCGCGGATGCGGGGCAGCAGCGCGCTGACCACCTCGCCCTGGATCTGGCGGCGGCCCGGCAGGTAGCCGAAGCCGGTGCCGACCAGAGCCTGGGCCAGCGGGACACCCTGATTGCAGCGCAGCGCCGGAGTCGCCGGGCCGCCGCGGCCCACCGCCGCGGCCGGCCCGGCCGCGGTGCGCACGGTGGCGCCGTGGCCCCGGGCGGCCAGGTAGGTCTCGCCGCGCAGCGGGACGGCCACCACCCCGGCCACGATCACCCCGCCGGACTCGGCGGCGATGCTGACCGACCAGTCGGCCAGGCCGTACAGGTAGTTGACCGTGCCGTCGAGCGGGTCGACGATCCAGCGGACCCCGGTCTCGCCGGCGCCGCGGTTCTCGCCGCCTTCCTCGCCCAGGATCGAGTCGCCGGGGCGGGCGCTCCGGATCCGCTCGGTGATCATGGCCTCGGCCCGCCGGTCCATCGCGGTCACCACGTCGGTCAGGCTGGACTTGGTCTGGACGACCTCGGGGCGCTGCCGGGCGCCCTCCTCGGCCAGCATGGTGGCGGTGGCGGTGGCGGTCTCGGCCGCCAGGGCCAGCAGCTCCTCCGGGTCGGGCCCGGTCATGCCCGGGCCTCCGGCCGGGCTTCGGTGCCAGCCTCCGGCCGGGCTTCGGTGCCAGCCGCCGGCCGGGCTTCGGTGCCAGCCGCCGGGCGGGTGAACACGCAGCAGCCGCCGGGGCACTCGTCGGTGGACGGCCCCAGCGGGCCCAGCGCCGCCCGCCCGGCCTCGGGCCGGTCCTCCAGCCGCTCGCGGACCAGGTCCACGACCAGCTCGCGGAACCGCGGGTGGTACCAGGGAGTGGCCGCCCGGGCCAGCGGCAGGCCCAGGTCGCGGCCGGCTTCGGCCGCCTCGGTGTCCAGGTCGTGCGCGACCTCCATGTGGTCGGACACGAAGCCGACCGGGATGACGACCGCGCCCGGCGCGTGCCCCTTGGCCAGGTCGGTCAGGTGGTCCACCACGTCCGGCCCCAGCCACGGCTGGCTCGGCGGCCCGCTGCGGCTCTGGTACACCAGCCGCCAGGGGCGGCCCTCGCCCGGGACCCGCTCGGCGATCAGCCGGGCCGCCTCGGTCAGCTCGGCCACATACCGGCCCCGGGCCCCGGGCGGCCCGCTGGCCTCGGCCATGACCACGGGCACGCTGTGCGCGGTGAACACCAGCGGGGCCCGGTCCCGCACCCCGGCCGGCAGCTGCTCCAGGGCGGCCCGGGCACCTTCGGCGAACGGCTCGATGAACCCCGGGTGGTTGAAGAACCGGCGGATCTTGTCGATCCGCGGCGCGCCCGGGCCGACCTCGGCCCGGGCCCGGTCGAGGTCGTCCAGGTACTGCCGGCAGCTGGAGAGCGAACTGTAGGCCGAGGTGACGAACGCCACGGCGCGGCGGACCCCGTCGGCGGCCATGGCGGCCACGGTCCCGGTCAGGTACGGGTCCCAGTTGCGGTTGCCCCAGTAGATGGGCAGGTCCAGGCCCGCGGCCGGGAAGTCCGCCCGCAGCGCCTCGATCAGGTCCCGGCACTGCTGGTTGATCGGGCTGACCCCGCCCGCCGCGTAGTAGTGCTCGGCCACCGCAGCCAGCCGCTCATCGGGGATGCCGCGGCCCCGGGTGACGTTGCGCAGGAACGGCATCACGTCGCCGGGCGCCTCCGGGCCGCCGAACGACACCAGCAGGAACGCGTCGTAGTCGGGCATGGTCCCATCCAACCAGCCGGCCCGCGGTGGCCGGGCCACCCACGGGACCCGCGTCACCCACGGGATAGAGTCCTCGGGGAGGACAACCGGGTCATGGTGGACATGCAGGAACGGCGTGGCGGCCGCCTGGCCCGTAACCCGTACGCACAGATCTTCCGCATCCCGGGCACGTGGCGGTTCTCGGCCGCCGGGCTGGTCGGCCGGATGCAGATGTCCATGTACGGCCTGGGCACGGTGCTGCTCATCGCGGCCAGCACCGGGCGGTACGGCATGGCCGGGGCGGTCGCGTCCTCGGGCGCGCTGGGCTCCGCGTTCTTCGCCCCCCAGGTGGCCCGGCTGGCCGACCGGCGTGGCCAGCGGACCGTGCTGCGGCCGCTGGTGTCGGCGTTCGCGATCACCACCGCCGGGCTGATCGCCGCGGTCGAGCTGCACGCCCCGGACTGGGTGCTGTTTCTCCCGGCCGTGGTGTCCGGGGCGACCATGCCGTCGCTGGGCTCGATGGTCCGGGCCCGCTGGAGCAGCCTGCTGGCCGGCACCCCGCAGCTGCACACCGCGTTCTCATTCGAGTCCGTGGCCGACGAGATGGTGTTCGTGCTCGGCCCGGTCCTGGTCACCCTGCTGTCGACCGAGGTCCATCCGGCCGCCGGGTTGCTGGTGGCCACCGTGCTGTGCGTGGCCGGGGTGCTGTGGTTCGTGGCCCAGCGGGCCAGCGAGCCCCCGACGACCAGCCCAGCGCCCCTGCCGCTGGAGGGGGGACCCCGGCGGCGCGGGGCAGCCGCGCCCGCGCTGATCGTGCTGGTACCGGTGTACTGGTTCCTGGGCTCGATGTTCGTCTCGGTCGACCTGAGCACGGTCGCGTTCGCGCAGCAGTTCGGGCACAAGCCGCTGGCCGGGCTGATCCTCGGCACCTACGCGCTGGGCAGCGCCACCGGCGGGCTCTGGTACGGCACCCGGGCCTGGCGGGCCCCGGCCGAGCGGCGGTTCGCGGTCACGCTGGCGCTCACCGTGTGCGGGGTGGCCACGTTCTGGGCCCAGCCCAGCCTGCTCACGCTGGTGCCGGTGATGTACCTGTGCGGGCTGACCATCGCCCCGACGCTGATCGCCGGCTACAGCCTGGCCCAGGCCCAGGCCCGGCCGGGCCGCAGCACCGAGGCGATGACCTGGCTCAGCACCGGGATCGCGGTCGGGGTGGCGGCCGGGTCGTCGGTGGTCGGGTTCATCATCGACGCCCACGGCGCGCGCTGGGGGTACGTGTTCGCGGCCAGCTGCGGCACGGCCTGCGTGCTGCTCTGCCTGGCCGGCCTGCGCCGCCTGGGCCAGCGTTAGGCCCGGCCCGGTGGGCCCGGCCCGTCAGCCCCCGGTCTGGGCGTACTCGTGCGCGATGGCCAGCACCTCGTTCACGTACCAGTCCGCGTGGTTGTAGGAGAAGATCGCGTTGTACAGCGGCTGCCCGGCCTTGGCCGCACCCTCGGCGCACAGGTAGTCGGCCGCGCTGGGCACCGCGTCGTAGGGGTTCATGATGTTCGGCGTGCCGGTGTCGCCGAACCCGTCGATCCCCCACATCTTCCAGGTCGACGGCAGGAACTGCATGGGGCCGAGTGCGCCCGCGCTGGACGGGCCGACGTTGGCGCCGTTGCCGCTCTCCACCTCGCCGATCGCGGCCAGCACGGTCCACGACAGTCCCGGGCAGTACCGGGCCGCGGACGCCTTGTACAGCTCGAGGTAGGTGGTGGGCCGGGTGCTGGAGACCGTGCTGTCCACCGGGAGCTGGCCCCCGGCGGTCGCCTTGGTCACCTTGGTCGGCTGCAGGCTGATCACGTGGCTGGCCGATCCGGTGATCTTCTTCACCTGGCCGACCAGCGAGGTCAGGTCGGCCGCGGGCGCGTTGATCAGCACGCCAAGGCTGCTGACCAGCCCGAGCCGGGCGGCGACGGTGCGGTCGACCACCGCGTCCACGCCGGGCACGCTGAGCGCGGCCGAGCCGCCGAAGCTGAGCCGGGAGTTGCTGACCGCGGTCACCGGGTAGGAGTGGCTCCTGGTCAGGCCGAGCGACTTGGCGGCCGAAGCCGTGGTGATGAACTGGCCGCGGGACAGGGCCCGCCACAGGGCCTGGTTCCCGGCCGTGGCCGGGGAGGTCCAGGACCGGAACCGGGCCGGGCTGACCCCGATGACGTTGACCTGCTTGCCGTTGATCTTGATGGCGCCGCCGCTGACGCTGAGCAGGGCCCGGACGCCGCTGAGCTTCTTGATCTGCGGCAGGTCGGCGGCGGGGATGCCGGCCTGGATGACGGCCAGCGCGTCCGGCACCACCAGCTGGCGCGGCAGCGAGCTCTTGGCCGTGGTCTGGCCGGCCGGGCCGGTGGCGGTGTCCTTGGGGTGCGCCTGCTGGCCCGCGGAGGCGAACGGCACCCCGATGCTGGCGGGCCGGGCCACGCCGGCGTAACTGGTACCGGCCAGCACCACCGCGCCGAACGATGCGGCCGCGGTGATCACGGATAGCCTGCGCCAGACCAGGTTGCCCACAGTGTGACAACCTTATCCGCCGGACTCCGCGAACAGAAGAGCCGGAAGGCGTGCCCGGCCGGCCGTTTGGCCCTAGTAGCAGACGTCGGTGTGGATGCGGGCCGCCGTCCTCGGATGGATCAGGGCCTGGCGGGTCTTGGTGTCGGCGGGCCGGTGCAGCACCACGTAGCCATCGTCGGCGAAGACCTGCCGGTAGCCGTGTGCCTTCAGGTAGGCCACGTCCTGGGCCTGCTGTCGCGGGGTGCAGAACGGGAAGTCCAGGCCCTTGGTGTCGGCCACCACCCAGGGCGCCCAGCGCGGCGTGCCGTCCAGCAGCAGCACGGTGTCCCGGCCGGACAGGTGCGGGCCGATATTGTTGGCCGCCTCCACCTCGACCCCGGACGGGACGTGAGCCACGGCCCGGTCGGCGGCGGCCATGCGCGGGTTGGCCATGTAGTACTTGGGGTGCAGCAGCTGGCCGAACGGCGAGAACGGCAGGTAGACCAGGGCCGCGATCAGCACGATCGAGGCCCAGATGGTGGCGGGCGGCCAGTCCCGGATCTGATGTCCCCGGAAGGCCACATCGGGCAGGTGCAGTGCTGGCCTTTTTTGGCCCGCCCGCCGCCAGCGGCGCTGCAGCCGGGCGGCCCCGTCCACCGCGGCCAGGAACAGGATCATCACGATGAAGGCGTCGTACTGGAACTTGGCCTGCCACCACAGCGGATAGCCGGAGGCCAGCATCCGCTCGGCCAGCAGCGGCACCGCCGCCAGCACCAGCGGCGAGGCCAGGGCCAGGAATCCCAGCGGGACCAGCAGGCCGACCACCGTCCGCACCTTGACCCCCGGCGTGACCAGCACGTGCAGCGCGTGCAGGGGGTGGGCGACGATGTTGCCGGCCGCCGAGCCCACGCCCGGGCCGAACTGCCCGTAGGCCCAGTAGAAGGTGGCCGAGCCGCCGAACGCCGGGATGAGCACGTGGCTGGCCAGCCAGGTCGCGGCCAGCCCGCCCACCACCAGGCCGAGCCCGGTCCACCGGCGCCGGGTCAGCAGCAGGTACACCCCGAACCCGGCCACGAGCAGGCCCATGTCCTCCTTGACCAGCAGCAGGGCCACCGCGGCGGCGATACCCAGCCAGCGGCGGCCGGCCTGGAAGCGCTCGGCCATGATCGCGGTCAGCACCGGCACGAACGCCACCTCGTGGAAGTCGAACGTGACCGCGGCCATGATCGGCAGCGACAGCGCGTAGGCGGCGGCCACGCAGTAGGCCGCGCGCGGGCCCAGCTCCCGGGCCGTGAACGCCCACAGCGGCGGGATGGCCAGGGCGAACAGTACGCCCTGGGCCACCAGCAGGGTGGTGGGCCCGTCGTGCAGCCAGTACAGCGGGGCCAGCACGGCCAGGATCGGCGACCAGTGGTCAGACAGCAGCACGAAGTGGGCGGTGCCGCCGTCGGCCACCCCGCGAGCGATCGAGACCGGCGCGCTGAAGTGCGCGTAGCCGCGGACACCTTGATCGAAGATGACCAGGTCGAAAGCGGTGGACAGGAACCGCCGGAACCGGATCAGCGCGTCGGCCACGTTGAGCAGGGCCGCGACCGAGGTCAGGATGGCCACGCCGCGCCAGTTTCCCCGCAGGTCAGCGGGCGACCCGGTGACCTCGGGAATTTCGGGAGCCTCCCGGGTCTGACTCCTCACCGCTGGAAGGGTAGCAGCGGCTAGTCTCTTAACATGACCCACGAGGCAAGCCGCGGCCCGGGCGTTCCCGGGACTGAGGAAGGCCAGCCGCGGCCCCGGCCGCCGTCGCACGGGGGCGGCGCCCCCGCCCGCGACCGTGAACTGCGCGCCCAGGGCCGGGCCACGGTCAAGCGCCTGCTGGACGCGGGCATGATCGAGTTCGAGGAGCGCGGCTTCCACGGCGTGCGAGTGGATGACGTGGTGACCCGGGCCGGCATCTCGCACGGCACCTTCTACCTGTACTTCGCCAACAAAGAGGACCTGTTCAAGGCCCTGCTCCGGGACGCCCTGCACGACATGGAGGTCATCGCGGGCGACTTCCCGATCGTGACCCGGGACGAGGCCGGCATCACCGTGCTGCGGCGCTGGGTGCGCAAGTTCTTCGACGTCTACGCGGCCCACGCCACCGTGATCCGCATCCTCAGCCAGGCCGACCTGGTCCCGGAAGAGGTGTACGGCGACGGCCTGCAGATGATGTTCGGCATCTCCGAGGCCATGACCACCGGCATGACCGCGGCCTCCCGGAACGCGGGCCAGGAGCCCGAGCACGTCGAACTGACCGCGGTGGCCTGCCTGATGATGCTGGAGCGAATCAACTACCTGCTCAGCGCGGAAGTGAAGCTCCCCGTCGACGAGATGGCCAACCGCATCGCCGACATCATGTTCGCCGCCTTCGGCCCCTCCCCCACCTTCTGACGCCAGGGCGCCTGACGTCAGGAGGCGCCGCCCCGGGCCGGATCGAACTCCAGCGCCTGAGTGAGCCGGATGTTGTTGCCCGACGGGTCCCGGAACGACGTGTCGATCCCGTAGGCCTGCGCCGTGGGCGGGTCATTGAACTTAACGCCGCGCGCGCTGAGCTCGTCGTAGGCGGCCTGACAGTCATCGGTCTCCAGAAACAGCGTCCCGCCCGCGCCCTTGGCCACCAGGTCGGACAGGGCCTCGCTGCCCGCCCCGTCGAGCATGGGCGGCCCCGGCACCGGCATGAGCACCAGCCCCACGTCGTCCTGCCCGGGCGGGCCGACCTGTAGCCAGCGGAAGTTCCACTCCGCCATCGTCACGTCGGAGCGCACCTCCCAGCCCAGCGTCTTGGTGTAAAAGTCCAGAGCCACGTCCTGGTCGTGCACCCAGAACTGGGCGTTCGCGATCCTGATCATCGGTCCTCCCGCGATGGTGAAACGCTGACGGGAAGAACCCTACGAACGGGCGGCTGACTCGTCTTCTCGAAACCTGCGGTTCTGCGGCCGGGCGTAGGCCATGGCCACGCAGCGGGGAATCCGGACCGCCCGCGCGGCCGGCGGCCAGGACCGGCGGTAGGCCGTGGGCGAGCAGCCGTAGACCCGGGTGAAGCTGGCCGTGAACGAGCCCAGGCTGCCCGCACCCACCGCGAAGCAGACCCGGGCTACCGGCCAGTCGGTCACGCGGAGCAGGGCGGCAGCGCGTTCCAGCCGGCGGGTCAGCAGGTACCGGTGCGGGGGCTCGCCGAACGCACGGCGGAACTCGCGGCTGAAGTAGGCGGGCGAGAGCGCGGCCGCGCGGGCCAGGTCGGCCACGGTCAGCGGCTCAGCGTAGTGGCCGTCGGCCAGGTCGCGGGCCTGCAGCAGCTGGCGGATGAGCCGCGGCGCGGTCATCTGCCCAGCCTAATAAGGGTCGCCGGGTCCATCCGCGGTGCGGTCCATCAAGGGGCCGGACGCGCGAGCGGCGATAGCATCCGGTCTGAGCGGGCAGACTCTAGGACGTGCGATTTCTTGGTGAAAAGGTCCCGGAACAGGACCTGACCTACAGCGACGTGTTCATGGTGCCGGGCCGGTCGGCGGTGGCCTCCCGGCTCGACGTGAACCTGGCCACCAGCGACGGCAGCGGGGCCACGATCCCGCTGATCGCGGCCAACATGACCGCGGTGTCCGGGCGGCGGATGGCCGAGACCGTGGCCCGTCGCGGCGGGCTGGCCGTGATCCCCCAGGACATCCCGGTCGACGTGGTGGCCGGGGTGGTCGCCTGGGTGAAGTCCCGTGACCTGGTGCACGACACCCCGATCACGCTGGGCCCGGGCGACACCACCGGCGAGGCGCTCAGCCTGCTGCCCAAGCGGGCCCACGGCGCGGTGATCGTGGTCGAGGACGGCAAGCCGGTCGGGGTCGTGACCGAGGCCGACTGCCAGGGGGTGGACCGGTTCACCCAGCTGCGGCAGGTCATGTCGGCCAAGCCGGTGACGGTCCCGGCCGGGACCGACCCCGAGCACGCCTTCAACCTGCTGCACGAGGGCCGGCACCGGCTGGCCCCGGTGGTGGACGAGGCCGGGCACTGCGTGGGCATCCTGACCCGGACCGGGGCCTTGCGGGCCACCTTGTACCGCCCGGCCGCCGACGCGCAGGGACGGCTGCGGGTGGCCGCGGCCATCGGGGTCAACGGCGACCCGGGATCCCGGGCCAAGCTGCTGCTGGACGCGGGCGCCGACATGGTGGTGGTGGACACCGCCCACGGCCATCAGGAGAAGATGATCAGCGCGCTGCGCCGGGTCCGGGAGACCTGCCCGGACGCGCTGGTGGCCGCGGGCAACGTGGTCACCCCCGAGGGCGTCGCCGACCTGGTCGAGGCGGGCGCCGACATCGTCAAGGTCGGGGTGGGGCCGGGCGCGATGTGCACGACCCGGATGATGACCGGCGTGGGCCGCCCTCAGTTCAGCGCGGTGCTGGAGTGCGCCACCGAGGCCCGCCGGCTCGGCCGCCACGTGTGGGCCGACGGCGGTGTCCGGCACCCGCGGGACGTGGCCCTGGCCCTGGCCGCCGGGGCGTCCAGCGTGATGGTCGGCTCCTGGTTCGCGGGCACCTACGAGTCCCCCGGCGACGCCTTCCGCGACGCCGACGGGCGGCTGTACAAGGAGAGCTTCGGCATGGCCTCGGCCCGGGCCGTGCGGCAGCGCAGCGCGGGCGACTCCCCGTTCGAGCGGGCCCGCAAGGAACTGTTCGAGGAGGGCATTTCGACGGCCCGGATGTACCTCGAGCCGGGCCGCCCCGGGGTCGAGGACCTGATCGACTCGATCGTGGCCGGGCTGCGCAGCGCCTGCACCTACGCGGGCGCCAGCACCCTGGACGAGCTGTACGAGCGGGCCACGATCGGGCTGCAGAGCGCGTCCGGCTACAGCGAGGGCATGCCGCTGCCTTCGGGCTGGTAGCCCGCCGGCCGGCCGCCGCGGGGCCCGCTCAGCGCGCCGAGGCCGCACCCCCGGCCGGGGGCAGGCCCACGGCCCCGGCCGCCTCCACGGCGGACTCGGCGTCGCCGGTGCCGTCCAGCCGGGGCGGCGGCCCGGTCAGCACGGCTCCGGCGGCCCGGGCCCGGTCCAGTGCGCCCACGGCCCCGGCCGCCTCCGCCACCCAGCCCCCGATCCGGTCGGTCAGCGCCGGCCGGCAGGCCGACTCGGCGTGGCCGTACCCGGGCACCAGCCACAGTTCCCTGGGGTCGTGGGCGGCGCGGAAGATCTGCTGCGCGTGCTCGACCGGGAAGTAAGGGTCCTGGTCCCCGTGCACGACCAGCAGCGGGATACCCGGGATCCGGGCCGCGGCCTGGTCCGGGGGCACTGGCACCGGGTCCCAGGGCTCGGAGGTGACCCGCGTGTGCGCGAGCTTCCTGGTGACCAGCCGGCCGAGGCGGTGCTCGACCGCGAAGTGGACACGCCGCATCCGCTCGGTGCCCCGGAAGTACCACCAGCCGGGGCTGCTGACCGAGGCCACCGCGTCCAGTCCGCCGCCGACCAGCCCCGCGTAGCGCAGCACGATCGAGGCCCCCATGGAGAACCCGACCGCCGCGACCCGCGGGTAGCCCAGCTCACGGGCGTAAGCGACGGCCACGTCCAGGTCGTTGATCTCCTTGTCGCCCATCGTGCAGAGCCCCCCGGACCGGCCGTGCCCGCGGAAGTCGAAGGCCACCACGCCGGCCATCCGCTGCAGGCGGGTGGCGATCTGCCACACCGCGGGCCGCTGCCAGGACAAAGTGAACCCGTGGCCCAGCACGATGGCGAGGTCGCTGTCCTGGGCCAGATGCACCGCGTCGATCGCGACCCCGTCGTCGGTCACCAGGGTCTCGGCCTTCGTCACGGGTGCATCCATGTATCCCATTGTGCGGTTCGGATCGCGGACCGCGACCACCGAATTCTTCGGGATCAGGAAATTCGAATACGGACCGACGCTCGGGTACGGCGAGCACCGCTCCCCGGGGCTGACCGGTTGGGCGAGGCTGACCGGCCGGGGCGAGCGGCACACCGCCCGCCCCGGCGTTGAGGCCTTTCGGGCCTATCGGTCAGCAGGCGCCGTTGTCGGTCCAGGCCCCCGAGGCGCCACCCGGCGCCTCGTCGTAGTTCCACTCCTTGGCCGTCCACTGGTGGCCGTTGTACGACACCGTGGCCCCGGTCGAGTAGGACTGGCTCGACACCCAGGCCGCCGGGCAGCTGCCCGAGCCGCCACCGCCGGTGGGCGGCGGGGACGTGGGCGGAGGCGAGGTGGGCGGGGTCGGCGGGGTCTCCGAGGTGTTCTTGGAGAAGGCCACCGCGTAGGTGGTGAAGTCCCACGAGTTCTGGGGCACGCTGCTGCACTCGGCGGACAGGGTGCCGTTGTTGTCGGGCGGGTTGCACTGGCGGTCGCGGCCTACCGACCAGAACGTGAACCGGCTCATGCCGTTGCTCTCGGCGAAGCTGAGCACGGTCTGGAAGTCACTCTGGTAGAAGTACTCGGCGCTGTCGGTCCGGCCGTTCATGCCCGAGAACCCCTCGTGCTGGTACGCCTGCGCGCTCGTCCAGCCGAACGTGCTCACCAGCTGCGAGTTGAAGCCCTGCAGCGCGGCCACCTGCGAGGAAGCACCGCTGAAGCCGCCGTCGAACGGCATGATGGTGAAGTCGTCGGGGGTGAAGTTCAGGCTCTTGGCCTCGGCCAGCAGCTGCTGGCCGAACCAGTTGGCCCCGGTCGGGGTGGCCGGGATCGTCACCGAGACGAACAGCCCCGGGTTGCTGGCCTGGAGGATCTGCGCCGCCCCCAGCTCGTTGGCGATGGCGCTGGTGTTCTCGATCTCCGGCTCTTCCAGGTCGAAGTCGAAGGCGTGCAGCCCGTAGGCGTTGATCACCTGCTGGTAGGCGGCGGCGGTGGCCGAAGCCGAGCCGCACACCGCGCCCAGCTTGGTCCCGTTGTATCCGCCCATCGAGGCGATGACGTCGCCGCCGTCGCTGCGGACCTCGTTGATCACCGATGCCACCTGCGTGTCCGAGGACACGGGGTCGGTGCCGTTCCAGGCCGGGGTGCAGCCGTTGCCAGCCAGGATGAAGCCCAGGTCGAAGGCCTTGGCCCCGGTGGCCGACATGACCGTGCCCAGATCGGGGGCGCCGCCGTCGAGGACGCTGTAGTACGGCGCGCCCTCGTACCAGTTGGCACTGAGCGCACTGACCTGCGCGGCGGCCTCGCGGACGGTGGTGCGGGCCGGGCTGGTGCCGGCGTTGTGGACGGCGGGCACGGCGACGGCGGTGAGGCCCGCCGCACCGGCCGCGGCCAGCAGGGCCGCACCGGCCACGGCCAGGCCCTTGCCCTTGACGCGCCGGGCCCGGGCCGGTGGGGGCCCTTCGGGCCGTGGGGATTTCGATGGGTGAGCGGGTTCCACATCTCCTCCAGTGCACGGGTTGCGGCCGCGAAGCCCGGCCGCCCCGCCCCGCGATGGCCCGGCCCCAGCCATCCCGTCGTGCCGGGTCACCCCGGCCCGCGCGGCCCAGCCTCCTTTATTAAGAAACTTTCCTATTAATGTTTATGGTAGGACGCCAGGAAATCGGGGTCAATCAGACCCGCAGAAATTTCGAAACAATTGAACAAGGATGACGCCTGGGCGCGGGTAGTTATCGGGCTTATCGGTCTTTTCGGGCAGCGGGCCGGCTGGGCGGGAATCCGGGCGCTGGGGCCGGAGATGCGGGCGGAACTCGCGGTGGACCGGGATCCCGGCGGGACCAGGCGCCGGCTGGCAGGATGGCAGCGTGGAACGAGTGACGGGGATCGGCGGATACTTCCTGCGAGCCAGCGACCCGGCGGCCTTGGGCGCGTGGTACCGCGAGTGCCTGGGCTTGGACGCCGACGAGAACGGGCTGTGGCGCCCGGACGCCGGGCCGACGGTGTTCGCGACGTTCGAGACCGGGACCGATTACTTCGGGTCCGGCGCCCAGCAGACCATGCTCAACTTCCGGGTCCGCGACCTGGACGCGATGCTCGCGCAGCTGCGGGCCCAGGAAGCCGACGTGGCTGAGGAGACGCAGGAGATGGAGGGCGTCGGCCGGTTCGGCTGGGTCACCGATCCCGACGGCAACCGGATCGAACTCTGGCAGCCCGCCTGACCGGCATGGCCGGGGCGCAGCTGTACGACACCATCGGGGCGGCCTACACGGCGACCCGGCGGACCGAGCCGCGGATCGCGGCCCAGGTCTGGGCGGCGCTCGGGGACGCGCGGACCGTCCTGAACGTGGGCGCGGGCACCGGCTCCTACGAGCCCCCGGATCGTGACGTCATCGCGGTCGAGCCGTCGGCGGTCATGCGGGCGCAGCGTCCGGCGGGTGCGGCGCCGTGCCTGGGGGCCGAGGCGGAACGGCTTCCGTTCCGGGACCAGGGTTTCGATGCCGCGATGGCGTTCGCGACCATCCATCACTGGCCCGACCCGATCGCGGGGCTGCGCGAGCTGCGGCGGGTGGCCCGCCGGGTGGTGGTGTTCACCCACGACACCAGCGACGCCGGCTGGCTGGGCCGGTTCTGGCTCACCCGCGACTACCTGCCCGAGGTGGCTGACTTTCTGCCCGGGCGGCCTGCCCTGGCCGAGCTGGCCGAGGCGATCGGGGCGCGGGTGGAGCCGGTGCTCATTCCCCGGGACTGCGCGGACGGCTTCTTCGAGGCCTACTGGCGCCGGCCAGAGGCCTACCTGGACGAACGGGTCCGCCGGGGCATGTCGGTCTGGTCCCGGGTCGGGCCCGAGGCTGAGCAGCGGGCCGTGCGCGGCCTCGGCGACGACCTGGCCTCTGGCCGGTGGGCCGAGCGCAACCAGGACCTGCTCACCCTCGACGCGGCCGAGCTTGGCCTGCGCCTTCTGGTGGCCTGAGCGCAGGCGACCGCCCCCGGCTGTGGGGTACGCCGGGGGCGGGGCCACCCGTTCGTTACGCGACCGGTGACGGATCAGGCCAGCGGCTTGATCTGTTTCGTACCTGTTTCCATGCTCCGGGCAGGTTTCCGGGAAACAGGTCACAGGCATTCTCCAGCCCCGCCAGTACCAGAGTTTGGCACCCGGGCCGGCTACGCGCGAGTTGGCGTCCGTCACGCCGGCGGGTGGGCATCGCCCCTCGTCAGAGGCTGGGTCACCGGTCGCCGCGGTTGATTTTTCATATCGAAGGCTGGTGCGCGGCAGTCCCGGGACCGGCCTCGGGGCCCGGGTGCACGCGGCGCAAGCGGTAGGTCACTTTCCCGTAACGGTCGCAGCGGTAGCCCTTGAGGGAGGTATAGGCACAGACGTAGCCTTCAGGACACCCCGGTAAGCGCTTACCGCTTTCCGGGCGGACCCGGAAGGAGCCGGCCCGTGGACGCGGATACGACGGTCAACGCGGACAGCACCGCGCGCCCCGCCGCTCCCACCCAAGCCGGCCCGGCCGGCGCCGTCACGGCCGCTCCCCGGCCCGCCGGCCCGGCCGCCGCCATCACCGCGGCGGCGCCCGGAGCGCTGGCGGTCAGCCAGCCGCCGACCATCTACGACGTGGCCCGGGCGGCCGGGGTGTCGATCGCCTCGGTGTCCCGGGTCCTCAACGGGCGGCGCAACCCCCGCCCCGAGACCCGCGACCGGGTGCTGCAGGCCGTGGCCGAGCTGGGGTTCGTGCCGGACGGGGCGGCCCGCGCGCTCAGCGTCCGGCTCAAGGAAGTCGCGGGCGTGATCATCCGGCTGCCGTGGACGTCCCGGAACCCGGAAGACCTGTTCGCCGACGAGGAGGACAGCCTCCAGTTCCCGGACATGATCAACCGGGGCGTCGCCGAGGCGGCCCAGCGCAAGGGGTTCGACATCCTGGTCCGCTCGGTGGACCTGGACGAGCACGACCCGGGCGGGCGGACGCTGGCCCTGGCCCGCAAGAGCGACGGCCTGCTCGTGCACGACCGGGTGCTGGACCCGGACCAGCTGGAGTGGCTGGGCCGGCAGGTCCCGGTGGTCACCCTGGCCGCGGTGGCCACTCCGCTGACCGTCAACGTGCGCAGCGACAACGCGGCCGGCATGCGGGACCTGGCCCGGCACCTGCTGCACGACCACGGCTACCGGACCATCAGCTACATCGGCGGTCACATCGACAGCCCGGACAGCATCGCCCGCTTCGAGGCCCTGGCCGCCGAGGTGGCCGAGGCCGGAGCTACCCTGCTGGACCGGTCCTGCTGGCAGGGCGACTACACCGCCGGGGGCGGCGCCCGGGTCATCAACAGCCTGCTTGACCGGGGGACGGACCTGCCCCGCGCGATCGTGTGCGCGAACGACCAGACCGCCATTGGTGTGCTGTACGCCCTGGAACGGCACGGGGTCCGGGTCCCGGGCGACGTGGCCGTGACCGGGTTCGACGACATCCCGGTGGCCCGGCATCTGCAGACCCAGCTGACCACCGTCCGCCAGCGCATCAGGGAACTTGGTGCGACAGCCTTCGAGGTGCTCTATTCGATGATCAACCGCGAGACCCCGGCCACCAGAGACGTGGTGCTGCCCACCACCTTGATCCGCCGCCGCAGCTGCGGCTGCGAAGGGGGCGATCCGTCGTGATTCCCCTGCTCCGCAAGCTGGCCGTGTACGTGGTCACCGCCTGGGTGGCCATCACGGTGAACTTCCTGCTCCCCCGGCTGATGCCGGGCAACCCGATCCAGACCATGATCGGCAAGCTGCAGGGCCGGGTCACGCCGGCCATGCAGAAGGCCATCCAGCTGCAGTTCGGCATCGGCCTGCACCAGAGCCTGTGGACCCAGTACGTGAACTACTGGAGCCAGCTGCTCCACGGCAACCTGGGCCAGTCGATCACCTTGTCCGTCCCGGTCAGCACGGTGCTCGGCCAGACGCTGCCGTGGACCATCGGGCTGCTGGGCGTGTCCACGGTGATCAGCTTCGTGCTCGGCACCCTGCTCGGCATCGCGCTCGGCTGGCGGCGAGGCTCCTGGCTGGACGGGCTGCTGCCGGTGTCCACCTTCTTCCAGGCCGTGCCCTACTTCTTCCTGGGCACCGTGCTGCTGCTGCTGTTCGGCAGCGACCTGCACTGGTTCCCGGTCCTCGGCAACTACGAGCGCGGGCTGACCCCCGGGTTCAACTGGGCCTTCATCTCCAGCGTGATCCGCTACGCGGAGCTGCCCGTCATCACGATCGTGCTCAGCTCGATCGCGGGCTGGATGCTCGGCATGCGGAACATGATGATCACGACCATGGACGAGGACTTCGTCCTGGTCGCCCGGGCCAAGGGGCTGCCCACCCGCAAGGTGATCGGCTACGCGGCCCGGAACGCGATCCTGCCCAGCGTGGCCAACTTCTCGCTGGCCATCGGCCTGGTGGTGTCGGGCGCGCTGCTGGTCGAGCTGGTGTTCAACTACCCCGGCGTCGGCAGCCTGCTGCTGGAGGCCGTGCTCAACCAGGACTACCCGCTGCTGCAGGGGATCTTCCTGGTCATCACGCTGACCGTGCTGGCCGCCAACCTGATCGCCGACTTCGTCTACGTCGCCCTGGACCCCCGCGTCCGCCAGGAGGCCTGAGGCTCATGTCCGTCCACGCCGACGACCTGGCCCCGCTGCCCGCGGGCCAGCTCACTCCCCCGGGCCCGGTCAAGGGCAAGATCACCCGGGCGGTGCGGCTGCCGCGCTCGCCCAAGGTCATCGCCGGGCTGGTCATCATCCTGGTGTTCGCGATCCTGACCCTGATCGGGCCCTGGATCGCGCCCTTCGCCCCCAACGACAACGCGTTCGCGCCCAACCTGCACCCCTCGGCCGCGCACTGGCTGGGCACCAGCAACCTGGGCGCGGACCTGTTCTCCCAGCTGCTCAACGGGGCCCGGGCCACCATAGTGGTCGGCTTCATTGCCGGGCTGGTGGCCACCGCGCTGTCAGTGATCATCGGCATCACCGCCGGGTACCTGGGCGGCGGCGCCGACGAAGGCCTGTCGCTGGCGGCCAACGTGTTCCTGGCCATCCCGGCCCTGCCGCTGCTGATCGTGCTGGACAGCTACCTGCCCGCCGCGGGCCGGTCGAACACGCTGCTGATCGGCGTGATCATCGCCGTCACCGGCTGGGCCTGGGGGGCCCGGGTGCTGCGGGCCCAGACCATGTCGGTGAAGCGGCGCGACTTCGTGGAGGCGGCCCGGATCATCGGTGAGAGCCGGATCCGGATCATGTTCTCCGAGGTGCTGCCGAACCTGGTGGCCATCGTGGCCTCGTCGTTCCTGTTCACCATGCTGTACTCGATCGGCACCTACGTCGCCCTGGCCTACCTGGGCGTGACCAGCACTTCGGTGTGGAACTGGGGCACGATGCTGTACTGGGCCCAGAACAGCAACGCCCCGCTGACCGGCGCCTGGTGGTGGTTCGTGCCGCCCGGCCTGTGTATCGCCCTGGTCGGCATGGGGCTGGCCCTGCTCAACTTCGGGGTGGACGAGTTCATCAACCCGCGGCTGCGGGCGGCGGGCCTGTCCAAGAAGGGCATGCGCCAGGCCGGGCTGCCCCGGCACCCCAAGCTGGGCCTGACCCCGGTGGTCCGCAACCACGCCGTGCGGGCGGCCGCCGCGGCCGGTCCGGCCAAGGTCGCCCGGTGAGCGCGGGCCACGCGGTCGCCCCGGTGGCGGCCGGCGACGTCAACCGGCAGGCCCACCGCGGTGACCCGGTACTGGAGATCCGCGGCCTGTGCGTGGACTACGGCTGGGGCGAGGACGCCGTGCACGCGGTGGTCGACGCCGACCTGACCCTGCGCCGCGGCCAGGTGCTGGGGCTGGCCGGGGAGAGCGGCAGCGGCAAGTCGACGCTGGCCTACGCGGCCACCCGGCTGCTGCGCGAGCCCGGCGTGATCACCGCGGGCGAGGTGCTGTTCAACTCCCGGCCGAACGCCCAGAGCGGCCCGGACGCGGTGACCGGCTCGGCCGACCTGCTGGACCTGGGCCAGGGTGACCTGCAGCGGATCCGCTGGTCGGAGATCTCGGTGATCATGCAGAGCGCGCTGAACGCGCTGAACCCGGTGACCACCATCGGGCACCAGATCGGGGACGTGCTCAAGGCCCACCGGCCGGACCTGAACCGGTCGGCCCGGGCCAGGCGGGCCGTCGAGCTGCTGGAGATGGTCGGCATCACCGGTGACCGGCTCGGCAGCTACCCGCACGAGCTGTCCGGCGGCATGCGCCAGCGGGCCATGATCGCCATGGGGCTGGCCCTGGAGCCGCAGGTCGTGATCATGGACGAGCCGACCACCGCGCTGGACGTGGTCACCCAGCGGGAGATCCTGGAGGAGCTGGTCCGGCTGCGGGACGAGCTGGGGTTCGCCGCGCTGTTCATCACCCACGACCTGTCGCTGCTGATCGAGCTGGCCGACGAGATCGCGGTCATGTACGCGGGCCGGCTGGTCGAGCGGGCCGGGTCGGAATCGCTGTTCCGGTCGCCGCGGCACCCCTACACCTACGGGCTGCTGAACTCGTTCCCGCCCATGCACGGCGAGCGGAAGGCCATGACCGGCATCGCCGGGTCACCACCCGACCTGCGCTCGATCCCGTCCGGCTGCGCGTTCCACCCCCGCTGCCTGCACGCCATGGACCGGTGCTCGGTGGATGTGCCCCAGCTGGTGCCGCTGACCCACGGGCCCGCGGTGGCCGGCCGGAGCCCGCGCGAGGTGGCCTGCTGGCTGCACGACCCGCAGTCGCCGCACGTACCGGAGGAGCTGGCGAAACCCGATCCGGCTGACCCCGCGTCCGCCCCGAACGCCGAGCAGGAGGGGACGTCGTGACCGAGACGATCACCGAATCAGTGCTGGAAGCCCGCGACCTGACCAAGCACTTTCACGTCCGGCGCGGGCTGCGGCCCCGGGCCACCGTGCACGCGGTCGAGAACGTCTCGCTGGCCCTGCCCTGTTCCGCGGTCACCGCGGTGGTGGGCGAGAGCGGCTCGGGCAAGTCCACGCTGGCCCGGATGCTGGCCCGGATCATCACCCCCACCTCGGGTGAGCTGCTGCTGGACGGAAAGCAGACCCCGACCGGGCAGCGGCACCGGCAGGAGTACGCGGGCCGGGTCCAGCTGGTGCTGCAGGACCCGTTCGCGTCGCTGAACCCGGTGCACTCGATCCGGTACCACCTGTCCCGGCCGCTGAAGATCCACAACCTGGCCGGGGACGACCTGGACGGGACCATGGAGAGCCTGCTGCGGCGGGTGGCCCTGGACCCGCCGTCCCGGTTCATCGACAAGTACCCGCACGAGCTGTCCGGCGGCCAGCGGCAGCGGGTGGCCATCGCCCGGGCGCTGGCCGTGCAGCCGGACGTGCTGCTGGCCGACGAGCCAGTGTCCATGCTGGACGTATCGATCCGGCTCGGCGTGCTCAACCTGCTGGCCGACCTGCGGGAGAAGTCCCGGCTGGCCATCTTGTACGTCACCCACGACATCGCCTCGGCCCGCTACCTGGCCGACAAGATCGTGGTCATGTACGCGGGCGAGCTGGTCGAGTCGGCGCCCAGCGCCGAGCTGACCGACGCCCCGGCCCACCCGTACACCCAGCTGCTGCTGTCGGCGGCCCCGGACCCGGCCCGGCCCGAACCGCCGTCGCTGGCCGGCCGGGGCGCCCCGCCCAGCCTGGTGTCCCCGCCGTCCGGGTGCCGGTTCCATCCCCGGTGCCCGCACGCCATGGCCGTGTGCCAGCAGCAGCGGCCGCCCAGCATCACCGTGGCCGCCGGCCACACCGCCGCCTGCTGGCTGCACGCCAGCGACCTGAGCCCGGCCCAGGCCAAGCCGCTCAACGGAAACAAGCTGAACGGCCAGGCCAAGCCCGCGAAGGCACCGAAGTCCCAACCGGCCAAACCATCCAAGGAGGGGCGATGAGTTGACGAGCCGCGCCATCGCTTAGCCCGATTCCGCTGCCGCCCGTGGGCGGCAGCCCCGCGGCCAGCCGTGCGCCCGGCCGGCCCGCACCGTAACACCTGGCGAAAAGACCCCGACACGGTCAACAACGCTGGCCGGTGAAGAACCGGCCGGGCATTTGGAGTTTAGAGCAATGAGTCACAGATACGTAAAGGGCATCGCGGCCGCGATGATCCTCGGTCTGGGCGTCGCGGCCTGCTCGAGCGGCGGGAACAGCGGCAAATCCGAGTCCGGCGGCGGCAGCACCAAGACCACGTCGATCACCGAGGAAGCGGTCACCGGCGTCACGTTCACCAAGAACTTCAACCCGTTCGACGTGAACTCGTTCGCCTCCCAGGTGGACGCCAAGTCACTGCTGTACGAGCCGCTGTTCGAGTTCAACGCGCTCAAGCCGGGCGTCATCCACCCCGAGCTGGGCACCAAGTACGCCTGGTCCAACGGCGGCAAGACGCTCACGGTCACGCTGCGTTCGGGCGTGAAGTTCAGCGACGGCCAGCCCTTCACCAGCGCCGACGCCGCGTTCACGTTCAACACGATCAAGTCCAACGCGGCCGCCAACTACAGCGGCCTGCCCACCATCACCAGCGTCTCGGCGCCCAGCGCCACCACCCTGGTGCTGAACTTCCAGGCGGCCCAGTACGCGAACCTGTTCTCCATCCTGGGCAACACGTTCATGGTGCCCAAGCACACGTTCTCCTCGCTCAGCAACGTGGCCACGGCCGCGGTGGCCAATCCGGTCGGCACCGGGCCCTACATGCTGAAGTCGTTCACCACCCAGCAGGTCACGTTCGTGTCCAACCCGAAGTGGTGGGGCGGCAAGCCCGCCATCAACCAGGTCAATATCCCCTACTACTCGGGCAACCAGGCCGCCACCACCGCGCTGGCCGCGAACCAGCTGGACTGGGCCGGCAACGAGATCCCGAACCTGAAGCAGCTGTACACGAGCAAGGACCCGACCCACAACCACTACTGGTTCCCCGGCGGCAACACGGTGACGCTGTGGGTCAACGTGGCCAAGGGCGGCCCGCTGGCCGACCCCAAGGTCCGCCAGGCCATCAGCGCCGGCATCAACCGGCAGCAGCTGTCGGTCAAGGGTGAGTACGGCTACGAGGCCCCGGCCACCTCCTCCAGCGGCCTGATCCTGCCCGCGCAGCAGCAGTTCCTGGACTCCAAGCTGGCCAACGACCTGGCCCCCACGGCCAGCACGTCCAAGGTGGACTCGATCCTGACCGCGGACGGCTACAAGAAGGACAGCAAGGGCTTCTACGCCAAGAACGGCAAGGAGATCTCGTTCTCGGTCGAGGACCCGACCGCCTTCACCGACTACTACGCGGACGCCCAGCTGATCGCCGGCCAGCTGAAGGCCGCCGGCATCAACGCCACCGTCAACGGCGTGGCCGCGCCCTCCTGGTTCACCGACGTTCAGGACGGCAACTTCCAGACCGCGGTGCACTGGGGCGGCGGCGCGGGCGGTACCTCCAACCCCTACCCGTTCGGCCAGTTCCAGTACTGGATGGACAACACGCTCACGGCCAAGGTGGGTGCCAGCGCGGCCTCCAACTACGGCCGCTACAGCAACACCCAGGGCCAGGCCGCGATCACCGCGTTCGAGAACACCAACGTGTCGACCGAGCAGCAGAAGCAGCTGAACGTCCTGGAGAACCTGGAATCCACCGAGATGCCGACCATCCCGCTGATGTACGGCGCCGACTGGAACGAGTACAGCACGGCCCGGATCACGGGCTGGCCGACCCAGTCCAACCCGTACATGGACCCGGCCCCGGACGACCCGGAAGTGGGTTACATCCTGACCCACCTGAAGGCCGCCTCCTAAGTGAAGAACCGCTATGACGAGCGGGCTCCGCGCCTCGGCGCGGAGCCCGCTCCGTCCCTCGACCTGGACGGCAAGATCCGGCTGCTGACCGGGGCCGACAACTGGCGCCTGCCCGGCGAGGACCGGCTGGGCCTCCGGCCGATGGCCATGTCCGACGGGCCCGCGGGGGTCCGCGGCGTGGTCATGGACGAGCGGGCCCCCTCCTCCAGCCTGCCCTGCCCGTCGGCGCTCGGCGCGACCTGGGACCCGGACCTGGTGGCCGAGGTCGGGCGGGCCCTCGGCGCCGAGGCCCGGGCCAAGAACATCGACATCCTGCTGGCCCCGACCGTGCACCTGATGCGCACGCCGCTGGGCGGGCGCGGGTTCGAGTGCTTCTCCGAGGACCCCGTGCTCACGGCGGGCATCGCCGCCGCCTACGTGCGCGGCGTGCAGAGCGCCGGGGTGGCCTGCGCGGTCAAGCACTACCTGGGCAACGAGTCGGAGACCCAGCGCTGGACCTATGACGTGCGCGCGGCCGAAACCGTGCTGCGCGAGCTGTACCTGGTGCCGTTCGAGGCCTGCGTCCGGGACGCGGGCGCGGCCGTGGTGATGGCCGGCTACAACTCGGTCAACGGCGCCACCATGACCGAGAACGCGGCCCTGCTGCGCGGCGTGCTCAAGGACGAGTGGGGCTTCGCGGGCGCGGTGCTGTCGGACTGGCACGCCGCCCGCAGTACCGAGGCCACCGCCCTGGCCGGGCTGGACCTGGTCATGCCGGGCCCGGGCGGTCCCTGGGGTGAGCGGCTGGCTGCCGCGGTCCTGGCTGGGCTGGTGCCGGAAGAGCTGATCGACGACAAGGTGCGGCGACTGCTGCACGTGGCCGGTCAGGTTGGGGCCCGTGGCGCCAATGCCTCGCAAGTGACTGATGAGCTTGATGGGGCTGAAGAGGCCGGGCGGGACGGACGGGCCGGGCGGGACGGACGGGCCGATCCGGAGTTGCTGCGGCGGGCGGCGGTGGCCGCGTTCACGCTGCTGCGCAACGAGAACGACGCCCTCCCCCTGGGCCAGGACGTGCGGCGGCTGGCGCTGATCGGGCCGAACGCGGCGCACCCGGTGACCCAGGGCGGCGGCAGCGCCTCGGTCCCGCCCACCGGGGCGCCCACCCCGGCCGAAGCCCTGCACGCGGCCCTGGCCGGGCAGGCCGGGCTGACCGTGGAACCGGGCTGCATCACCTGGGAGGCCGTGCCCGAGCCGGACCCGGCCGCCCTGACCGACCCGGCCACCGGCCAGCCCGGCACCCGGCTGGAGTTCCGGGCCGCCAGCGGCGCGCTGCTGGCCGCCGAGCACCGGACCGCGACCATGTTCACCTGGTGGGACAACCTGCCCGAGGGCGTGGGCTGGGGCGGCCAGGGCCGGATCATTCTGCGGGCCCGGTTCCGGGCCAGCCAGGACGGCCCGCACCTGATCGGCGCGGGCGGCGTCGGCCAGCTCACTCTGACCGTGGACGGCACGGTGCGGGCCAGCGGCCGCACCCCGGTCCCGGCCGACCCGGTGGAGGCCATGGTCCGGCCGGGCGAGATCCGGGCCACGGCCGACCTGCGGGCCGGGCAGGACGCCGAGGTCGAGGTGGCGCTGCTGCCGGAGAACTGGGCCCAGGGACCGATCTCGATCCGGCTCGGGGTGGTGCCTGCCCCGGACGAGGACGCCATGCTGGCCAGGGCCGTGGCCGCGGCCAGGGACGCCGACGCCGCCGTGGTGGTGGTCGGGTCCGGCCCGGCCGCCGAGAGCGAGGGCTTCGACCGCCCGGGACTGGGGCTGACCGGACGGCAGGACGAGCTGGTGCGGGCGGTGGCCGCGGTCAACGACCGGACGATCGTGGTCGTCAACAGCGGCATGCCGGTGCTGATGCCGTGGGCGGCGGACGTGGCCGCGATCGGTTACGCCTGGCTGCCCGGGCAGGCCACCGGCGACGCCCTGGCCGACGTGCTCCTGGGCCGGGCCGAGCCGGGCGGCCGCCTGCCGGTCACCCTGCCCGCGGCCGAAGCCGACTGCCCGGTGCTGCACGCGATCCCGGTCGACGGGACGCTGCGCTACGACGAGGGCCTGCTCATCGGCTACCGCGGCTTCGACCGGTCCGGGGCCGAGCCGCGGTTCCCGTTCGGGCACGGCCTGGGTTACACCACCTGGTCGCTGGATTCGATCCAGGTCGACGCGGGCCAGACCCTGGTCGCCGGCCCCTCGGCGGGACTCGAGCTCACCCTGGTCACCCGCAACGTGGGCGAGCGCCAGGGGCGTGACCTTCAACAGATATATGTGACCCCGCCCGATGGGGACCCGCGCCGGCCCGTGCGGACGCTGGCCGCGTTCGCCGGGGTGACGGCCGCGCCCGGCGAGACCGCGCGGCTGCGGGTGACGGTCCCGGCCCGCGCCTTCGGCCGGTGGGACGAGGCGGCCGGCGGCTGGGTCTACCCGCCCGGCGACTACCTGGTCGAGGCCGGCCGCTCGTCCCGCGACCTGCCGCTGTCAGTGCTGGTGACCCGAACCTGAGGGAAGTGAAAAGGCCCGAGGTCATCCGGGTTTCCGGGGGGCCCGCGGGGCAACGCGGGCGCAGCCCGCGTAGAGGGTCTGGGGGGCTTTGCCCCCGAGATCAATTCGGGTTGAACGGCGCGTAGCGCAGGTCGGGGGCGGGGCGGGCGGTGAGGGTCTGCAGCATGGTGGTCTCGCGGACCAGCATGGCCCGCTCCGCGGTCAGCCGGCTGATCGAATCCGGCTCGGCCAGCAGCGCCTGCCGGTCCGGCAGGTCGATGATCATGGACGCGGCCACCAGGTAGGACAGCAGCACGGGCTCTTCGGGCAGGTCGGGCACGTTGACCTGGGCCAGGCCGCGCGCGGTGAGCACGTCCAGGTAGGCCTGGAAGGCCTCGGCGACCAGGTGCGCGGCGCGGCCCGCGGCGGCCGATTCACCCTCGTCCTCGGCCAGGAACTCCACGTCGCCCTGCAGGTAAGGCCTGGACTCGTCGAGGGCCGCGAGCCGGAAGCGCTGGCCGCCCACGGTGACCACTTCGAAGCCGCCTTCGGCGTTCTCCTCGGTCTCCCGCACGGTGGCGGCGCAGCCGACCTCGTACAGCGAGGAGACGCCCTCGATCCCGGTCTCCCGGCCCTTCTTGATCGCGATGACCCCGAACCGGCGCGGTTCCGGGCCGTCCAGCAGGTCGTGCATGAGCTGCTGGTAGCGGTCCTCGAAGATGTGCAGCGGCAGCAGCATGCCGGGAAACAGGACCGTACCGAGGGGAAACAGGGGCAGCCGCTCGCTCATGCCGTGACACTATGACGATTGTCCGGTGGCGGCTATACCCGGATTGGCCCGGGGCGGACAGGCCGGCTTCGAGGAGATGTTGGCGGCGCGTATGCCCCGGGTGAGCGGGCACCATAGCCAGATGACAGATCGTGCGCTGGTCAGCCGGTGGCTGGAGCGGTATGAGGTCGCCTGGCGGACACCGGGCACCGAGGGCCTGGACCGGCTGTTCACCGAGGACGTCACGTACCGGCAGTCGCCCTATGAGGAGCCCGCCGTTGGCCTGGACGCGGTGCGACGGATGTGGGAGTCCGAACGGGCCGGCCCGGACGAGGTGTTCACCCTGGCCACCACCATCCTGGCCGTCGACGGGTCCACGGCCGTGGTGCGGGCCGAGGTCCACTACGCCGAGCCCGAGCAGGAGTACCGCGACCTGTGGATCATCCAGCTGGCCGGCGACGGCCGCTGCCGCGAGTTCGAGGAATGGCCCTACTGGCCGGACCGGCCCTACGAACCCGGGGGCGGGTAGCCGCGGGCCTCAGTCGGACTTGGCCTTCTGCTTGGCCAGGTGGTCCCAGTCGTGCTGGAAGATCTGCTGGAAGTACTGGGCGGCGTCGGGGTTCTCGATGATGACGCCGGCGTCGCGGTTGTAGAGGGTGCCGTCGGTGGACCAGTTCTGGCTGCTGACCAGCACCCGCTGGCCGTCGGCGATGATGCCCTTGTTGTGCACGTTGTTCTGGATCTTGACGTTGCTGACCACGTCCAGGCCCAGGGCCTGCAGCTGCTCCAGGTAGCCGGCCGTCTCGAACTCGCTCATGACGATCTTCACGTCGACGCCGGCGGTCTGGCGGTCGATGACCGCCTGGACCAGGTCCACGAAACCCTGGGACGTACTGTCGGTCTGCCGGGGCAGTTCGATGTACTGGAACTGCATGTAGAGGGTCTGGGTGGCCGACGCGATCAGGGCCTTGACCGCGGTGGTGTAGACGCCCGGGTCGGGGGTCAGCAGCGGGGTGATCCGGACCTGGCCGGTGACCGTCTTGGGCGGGAAGAACGTGGTGAACACCGGGGTCTCGGTACTGCCCTGGGCAGGCGGCGGGAGCGGCGTCCCGGCCTGGTCGGCCACCTGGTTGTGGCTGCCGGCCACGGTCAGGTCGTGCTTGATGAAGTCCTCGAACACCCCGGCCACCTGGGCCTGCTCGACGACCACGTGCCAGTCCCGGTCGCGGTGCCGGGCCTCGGCGGCGTCCCCCGGCTGGCTCACCGGGTCGATGTCGGGCTGGTTGGAGTTGTTCCAGTTCCCGCTGGACAGCCAGAACGCGGCGCGGTCCCGCACCGCGACCTTGATGTGGTACGCGGTCGGGTAGATCCAGGCGGTCGCGTCCTTGTCGGTCCGGGTCAGCGCCCAGGCCTGCGTGAACTCACCGGCCAGGGCCTTGGTCAGATCGGCCACGGTGTCCGGGTCGGTCTGGTCCGCGGTCGGGTTCTTCGGCGGATGGTCGAGGACCAGGCTGAACTGCTTGCCGGCCAGGTCCCCCTCGACCGCGCTCAGCACGTGAGCGGACGTGAAGTCGTACAGTCCTACGGTCAGCGACTGCGTGGTCGCGGCCAGGAAGCCCTTGAGCGTCGGCCAGCCGGTGTCCGGGCTGGCGCTGAGGTGGATGGTGGCCTGGCCCTCGACCGGGTCCAGGGTCACGCCGTCCGGGCCGCCGTAGTCCAGCTGCGGTTTCTTGGCCGTGGCCGCGGCCAGCTGAGCGTGGGCCGACGCCAGTGCGGCCGGGTGCCGGCCGGGCTGGGTGCCGGCCAGCGCCTGCTCGTCCGCGAAGTGCGGCACCGACCCCTGGTCCGGGGCCAGCCGGTACTCCTGGGCGTACGCCTCGGGGTCCTCCAGTTCCTTCCGCTTCTCCGCCGAGGCCTGCCGCACGTCGGTCGGCACCCCGCCCACCTCGGCGGGCAGCAGTTCGCCCGCGGGCAGCTGCGGCTTCTTCTCGGTGACGGTGACCACGATGGCCGGAGTACTGGTGAGCCAGCCGTTGGTCATCTTGTAACCGGGCCGGACGGAGAGCACGCCCGGCTTGCTGAGCTCGGCCAGATGCTCGCTGATGATGGCGTTCAGTCCGGACAGGTCCTCAGGCATGGCCGCCCCCTCCTCGATTCAGGTCTCATCCAACCGGAGCGCCCGGGACCTGTTCTGATACTTCACCCAATGTTTAGGTCAGCCAAGCACCGAACCACCACCGAACCCGCCCGGGTCAGGTGACCGGTCAGTCGCGGGCTCCGTCGCGGCGGAGACCGTCGGCGGCGTACTCGGCCAGCAGGTCGCTGACGGACAGGCCGCGGCGAGCGGCCTGGCCGGCCAGGGCCTCGGCCAGGTCAACCGGCAGCACGACGGTGCGCTGGACGCAGTCGGCACCCTCCCAGGCTTCGCCGGAAGGCTCAGACACGTTCACTCCTTTCCAGCCCGCCGCCGGCCGCGGCGGCCCGCGCCGCCGGCGGCTCCGGCCACGGCACGTACCGGCGCAGCACGCGGTCGCTGAGCAAGCCGAGGCAGCTGAGGTTGGGGAAGCCCGGCCCCTGGGCCAGGCCCGCCAGCATGGGCAGGTGCAGGGCCGGGGCCAGGCCGGCCACCGACAAATCGACATCGATCCGCTTGTCCAGCAGTTCACCGTCCCGGGCCGCGGTCAGCCGGGCCCGCGCGGCCGGGCCGAGCAGGGACTCGAACCAGCGGGATTCGAAGCCGATGGCCACGACCACGAAGTCGTAGGCCACCTTCTCCTGCTCGGGACCGTATTCGGTGGTCAGGACGATCTGGTGGTCGCTGGCGTCGATGGCCACGGCCCGGCCCGCCAGCGTCCGGAACCCGCGGGAGGCGTTGAGCACCGCCTCGGCCTGCACGGAGAACACGCCGCGGTCGGTGCGTTCCAGGAACTCGCGCCGGTGGGTTTCGGCCAGCACGGGCCAGTCACCGGGGCCGGAGTAGAACCGGCTCTCGGCGTAGCTCTCGCCGCGGGAGTAGAGGACGCCGCGGCTGGTCAGCACGTCGACCGTGGACCGTTTGTGGGCCCGGCGCAGCAGGTCGATGACCACCGAGGCCGCGGTTTCCCCGCTGCCGATGACGCAGATGCTCTGGGCCAGCTGGGGACCGGGACGAGGTTCGTGCTGCCAGTAACCGCGGCCGTTGGTCACCCGGGGGTGGGTCAGCGGCTGCCCGGGCACCCGGATCGGCGGCCCGGTCCCGGTGAACACCACACCGTCGGCCCGCAGTCCGGGCCGGCCGGACAGGTCGATCCGCCACTGGTCTCCCGCCGCCTCCAGGCCCTCGACCTGCGCGCTGACCACCTCGGCCCGGGCCCGGGCGGCCACGTCGCGCAGGTAGAAGCTCCACTGCCGGTGCGTGGGGCGCAACCGGCCGCGGTCCACCCAGTCGGCGTAGGCGCCCTTGCGGATCAGGTGCTGCGGCCAGCTGAACTCGGCCATGGCCGCGGTGACCGCGGCCGAGGCCGCACCCCAGCTGTCCGGGTAGGGGAAGCCGATGTCTTTTTCCGGCGGCGTGCCCAGCGGCAGCAGGCCGGAGGTGTAACCCTGGTGCCCGGTCCAGTTCCCGGCCACCGGCCCGGGGTCGATGAGCACCACCCGCGGCGCGTCCAGGCCGGCCGCGGCCAGGGCACGGGCCTTGGCCGCGATAGCGATGCCCTTCGGGCCCGCGCCCACCACGGCCAACGTCGGCATGCCCGCGAGGATAGCCGCTGGCTCAGTCGCTGGGTGAGACCCAGGCGTCGCTCTTGGCCACGCCCAGTAATCCCACGGCCTGTCCTCGGCTCAGGCGGCGGGCCGGGTGGTGATGGCCAGCGGCGCCCGTTCGCGCCCGGCATCCAGGGCGGCGCGGATCTGGGCCACTACCTCGGCGGGCGCGGCGCGGATCTGCCGTGGCGTGAAATGCAGCAACAGGACCCCGTGGGCGACCAGCCGGTCGTGGCGTTGCATGGTCCGCTGCCAGTCCTCAGCGTTGTAGTGGTACTCCCGCGAGTCCACCTCGGCCGCCACGCCCACGTCCTCCCACCAGGCATCGACCACGGCGATCAAGGTGTTTCCGTCCCGGTAGAGCCGCGCGTTGAATACCGGCGCTGGGATCCTGGCTCGTTTGAGCAGGGTGCGCAGGTCCCCTTCGGTCACCGATCGTATGCCGTCCCGGGCCTCGGTTAATGCCGCCCGCAGTGGCGCCGATCCCTTGGCTGGCCCCTCCTCCAGTTCGGTCGCGAGCATCGAGATGGAGCACCGCTGCTGCTGGATCACCCGTACTACCAGCGCCCCGGCGTCGCGGCTCGACGTCATGTTCCTCACGGTGTCCGCGACCGCCCGTTGGGGCAGGGCGAACCGTATTTCCCCGTCCACCCCAAACTCGCAAGGCATGCGCTGGGTACGCCGCACCCGGACGAACGCGGCGCTCTGGCACCTGACATGCGCTGGGACAAGTACGTCGATGGTGCCGTTGTCCGGCGCGCTGATGCTCCAGTGGCGGCAAGCGGCCGGGCCGGTGAGCACGCTCCGTGGCCCCGTATGGAGCAACGCGGCCATCTCGCGGTGCACGGGAAGGACCGCGCCGGATACCGCCAGGTAGATCCCGGGCAGGAGTTTCTGCCATGGCCCTCCCGGCCGGATCCGGGAGTGGAGCATCCGCTCGGTCATCCCGCAGGCCCGGGCCTGCCTGCGCGCGATGACCTGAAGCTGGGCACGGAGTATCTCGTCCAGGCGCGCCTGGTCGGTGGTTAGATTTCGTCGCACAAGCTCACAATGGCTCCCGGGTCCGACATTCAGGCCCCGATCAGCCCGCCTCCCGCCTTATGCATATGTCGGCAATGGTCTCTCTGCATACATAAGAGTGTGAGCATAGGGATCAATGCGTACATTGCCCGGAGCCGGAGCCGGAGCCGGAGCCGGAGCCGGAGGCCCCGAGTTGGCGGTGGGAGCCATGGGCCGGGGAAGCCCCGCGGGGCTCAGCGGTTCAGTCGGGCGACCAGGGTGGGCGGGGCGATGACCCGGTAGGCGTCCTGGCACAGCTCGGCGATCTCGGTCCAGTCGGGCTGCCCGTCCAGCCGGACGCCGATCCAGCCGCGGCCGCCCACGTAGGGCGGGCGGAAGATCCGGTCCGGCTCGGAAGCGATCAGTTCGGCCTGGGCGCCGGGCGGGGCCGCGCACCACAGATGAGAGAACTGGTTCTGGTGGTGGCCCTGGACCCACAGCGTGACGAACGACTTCTTGTCGCGGACGAACCAGGTCGGCGCGCCGTGGCTGGGGCGCTCGGTGACCTCGGGCAGGGCCAGGCAGATACCCCGCAACCGCTCGGCCAGATCGTCGGCCACCAGCGCCACCCCCGGTCAGTCGGCGGTCTGGGCGTCCTCCAGGCTGCCGTACACCGGAATGTACTGGTCGGCACCGGTGAGTTCCAGGATGCGGGCCACCACCGGCTGCGGCGCGACCGCGGACAGGGTGCCGTTGCGGACGGTCAGCACGGTGCGCACGCTGAGCAGGACCTGCATGCCGGTCGAGTCCATGAAGCTCAGGCCGGACAGGTCCAGGATCATCCGCCGCGCGCCCCGCGACACCTCGGAGGTGAGCACGTCGCGGAGCTGCCGGCCGGTATGCAGATCGCACTCCCCGGCCAGGGTGACCAGGGTGTACGCGGACCCGGCGGTCACCGAGATCCTGAGCTCGTCCACCCAACCCCCTCGGATCCAGACAGGCGGCAGGCGGCCGGCCAGATAAGCGTCAGGTCATGTTAGGGCCTGCCGAACGGCACCGTCCAGGTTTCGGCGGGCCCGTTTTGGTCACCTTTGCGTGTCACGGTTTCGGGAGGTTGGCCAGGCTGGCCAGGGTGGCGCGGTGCTGGTCGGAGGTGCCGAAGCCGATCGAGTCGGCCTTGGCCCGCTTGAGGTACAGGTGGGCCGGGTGTTCCCAGGTGAAGCCGATGCCGCCGTGCATCTGGACGCACTCCTCGGCGGCGTGGACGGCGACGTCACCGCAGGTGGACTTGGCCAGGGCCACCGCCACCGGGGTGTCGTCGCCGGCCCCGGCCAGGCAGGCGGCGGCGTAGCGGGCGGCCGCCCGGGCCTGGGTGATCGACACCCACAGGTCGGCCAGCCGGTGCTTGAGCGCCTGGAACGAGCCGATTGGCCGGGCGAACTGGCGCCGCTCCTTGACGTAGGCCACGGTCATCTCCAGGCACTTCTCGGCCACGCCCAGCTGCTCGGCGGCCAGCCCGGCCGCGCCCGCGATCAGGCCCAGCTGGAAGGCGTCCCCGGCGGCCGGGCCGGACGCGATCAGCCGGGCTTCGGCGTCGTCGAAGTCCAGGTCACACAGCGGCCGGGTCATGTCCAGCGACGTGACCGGGGTGCGCCGGACGCCCGCCGTGCCCGCGCCCACCACGTACAGGCCGTGCGGCACGCCGTCGGCGGGCACGACGAGCAGGTCGGCGTCGAGCGCGTCGGCCACCCCGCGGACCTGGCCGCGCAGCCGGGCCGGCCCGCCGCGGCCGTCGCCGGGCCGGGACCCGGACACCCGCACGGTCAGCGGGAACTTCGCCCCCGGGGCGGTCTCGAAGCCCACCGCCAGCGCGGCCGTCACGTCACCGCGGGCCAGTTCGGGCAGGTGCCGGTGGTCGCCCGCGGACAGCAGGACGAAAGTGGCCACGATCGCGCTGCCCAGGTAGGGCACGGGCGCCACCGACCGGCCCAGCTCCTCGGCCACGGTGGCCGCCTCGCGGAACGAGGCCCCGGCGCCGTCGTCGTCCTCGGGCACCAGCAGGCTGGCGCAGCCCACGTCGGCGGCGAGCGCGTGCCATAGGGCGGTGTCGGCGCCGGGGCCACCGTCGTTGCTGCCGTCGGCGCGCGGCAGCACGTCCTCGGGCTGGGCCCGGGCGGCCAGCAGGGCCCGCACGCTGTCCCGCAGTTCGGTCTCGGTCTCGCTGTAGAGCAGGTCAGGGGCGCGGTCGGCGGCCGCCTGCTCCTCGGCCAGCGCTGTGCTATCCGAAGAACTTGCAGTCGGCGCGGTCATCGCGGCAGGTCCTTCCAGGGAACGTCTTTGTCCACGCGCGGCTCGGACGGCAGGCCGAGGACGCGTTCGGCGATGATGTTGCGCAGCACCTCGGAGGTACCGCCTTCGATCGAGTTGCCCTTGGCCCGCAGGTAGCGGAAGCCGGGGTCGCGGCCGAGGAACTCGGCGTGGGCCGGGCGGCGCATGCTCCAGTCGTCGTAGCGGAGCCCGTCCGGGCCGGCCAGTTCCACGTCGAGGCCGGAGATCTCCTGGTTGAGCCGGGCGAACGTGACCTTGGCCGCCGAGCCCTCCGGGCCGGGCTGGCCCGCGGCCAGTTGCTGCCGCAGCCGCAGGCTGGCCAGCCGGGCCACCTCGGCGTCGGCCCACAGCCGGACCAGCCGGTCGTGCAGGCCGGGGCTGCGCCGCTCCGGGTGCTGCCGCCAGGCCTTGGCGACCAGGCCGATCATGCCGCCCTCGCGGGGCATCCCGGCGCCGCCGATGGCGACCCGCTCGTTCATCAGCGTGCCGGTGGCGACCTTCCAGCCGTCCCCGACCTGGCCGATCCGGTCCCGGTCGGGGATGCGCACGTCGGTCAGGAAAACCTCGTTGAACTCGGCCTCGCCGGTGAGCTGCCGCAGCGGCCGCACGTCCACGCCGGGATCGGTCATGTCGCACACGAAGTAGGACAGGCCCTGGTGCTTGGGCACGTCCGGGTCGGTGCGGGCGACCAGGATGGCCCAGCGGGCCTTGTGGGCCAGCGACGTCCAGACCTTCTGCCCGTTGACGATCCAGTACTCATCATTGGCACCATCGTGGTTGCGGACGGCCCGGGTGGCCAGCGAGGCCAGGTCCGAGCCGGCCCCGGGCTCGCTGAACAGCTGGCACCAGATCTCCTCACCGGTCCACAGCGGCTTCAGCCAGCGTTCCTGCTGCTCGGCCGAGCCGAAGGCCAGGATGGTGGGGGCGGCCATGCCCAGGCCGATCACGTTGTTGGCCGGGTCGTTGGTGGGGGCCCCGGCGGCGGCGAACGCCTTGTCGGTCACGGTCTGCAGGGCCCGCGGCGCGCCCAGGCCGCCGCGGCCCTCCGGGTAGTGCACCCAGGCCAGGCCACTGTCGAACCGGGCCCGCAGGAAGTCCAGCCGGGGTGTTTCCCTGGGGTCGTGGGCGGCCAGGAACTCCTTGACCTTGGCCTGAATGTCGGCCGTGGTCAGCACAGTGTTGTTCAGCACAGGGGTCCCCCGGCCACGTAGATGACCTGGCCCGACACGAAGCCGGCCCCCTCGCTGACCAGGAACGAGACCGTGTGGGCGACGTCCTCGGGGACCCCGACCCGGCGGACCGGGATGCCGGCCGCGGCGGCGTTCTTGAAGTCGTCGAAGTCCATGCCGACCCGGGCCGCGGTGGCCGCGGTCATGTCGGTGGCGATGAAGCCGGGCGCGACCGCGTTGGCGGTGACGCCGAACTGGCCCAGCTCCTTGGCCAGGGTCTTGGTGAAGCCCTGCAGCCCGGCCTTGGCCGCCGAGTAGTTGGCCTGGCCCCGGTTGCCCAGGGCCGAGCTGGAGGAGGTGTTGACGATGCGGCCGTACTTGGCCTCGACCATGTACTTCTGCGCGGCCCGGGACATCAGGAAGCTGCCCTTGAGGTGAATGTCCAGCACGGTGTCCCAGTCGTCGTCGGACATCTTGAACAGCAGGTTGTCGCGGAGCAGGCCGGCGTTGTTGACCAGCACGGTGGGCGCGCCCAGTTCGCTGGCGACCCGGCTGACCGCCGCCTCGACCTGGTCGGTCTGGCTGACGTCGGCGCCGACCCCGAGGGCGCGGCCGCCGGCGTCGGAGATCTCCTTGACCGTGCCCAGGCAGCTCTGTTCGTCCAGGTCCAGCACGGCCACGGCCATGCCGTCGGCGGCCAGGCGGCGGGCCACGGCCGCCCCGATGCCGCGGCCGGCTCCGGTCACGATGGCAACTCGCTGTGTCTCCTGCGACATTCGGTTCCCTCCTGGGTGGGCTCAGCTATGCGTCTGCTTACCGGTCAGTATCCAACGACCGAACCGAGTTCGGCTACGGACCCCTCCCAGGGGATCACACGGAGATCGGGGGTCAGCCCCCGGCCCGGCGGAAGACCCAGATGCCGCCGCGGTCGAAGATCGCCTGGTACCTGGCGCCCGGATGCTGGCTGGCGATGAAGGCGGGGACGTTGGCGGGCTCGGGATCGTAGCCGCTGTCGGTGCCGTCGAACACGATGTAGGCGGTATTGGGATTGCCCGCGTTGCCGATCCAGAACGTGTCGGTGCGCGCGGCCAGCGGGGCCAGCAGATCCAGGGTGGTGGTGACGGTGGCGCCGTCCGGCACCCGGGCCATGGCCGCGCGGGCGGCGGTCACGTGCGGGCCGAGCCGGTAGGTGGACGGCTGCCACAGGTTGCCGAGCGGGAACTGGAAGATCAGCGCAACCGCGATGGCCAGCATGACCACGGCCCCGTGCCGCTCGATGGCCGTGTTCAGCGCGGCCCGCCAGCCCGTCACCGGGCCGGCCGCCGTAGCGCCGGCCGCGGCCGTTTTCCCATTCGATGATGTCGAAGGCTGCGGCCCGGAGTCCCGGAGCCGGGCCATGGCGTCGACGGCCGCGAGGAACAAGATCGTCATCGCGGTGGCGTTGTAGTGGTACTGGGCGCCCCAGAAGTTGGACGTGGTGGCCAGGAAGCGGAGCACGATCGAGGGCAGGGCGATCAGCGACAGCGGTGACCACAGCGCGATGAACGCGGTCGGCAGCAGGAGCAGCAGCGTGGTCTGCAGCTTGGCCGGCCAGTCGGTGAAGAACTGGGCGATGATCCCGCCCGGCGAGAAGTGGCCGCCGGGGCTGAGCGTGCCGCCGTCGGTCCAGTACTGGTAGTGGTGAGCCGGGTTGAAGTGCGGGATGATCACCGTGATGGCCAGTACCGACCAGGCCACCCCCCACACCAGCAGGAACTGGCCGCCGAGGACCGCGGCCCGGGTGGACCCGGGCCGGCCCGGCTGGCCGGCCCGCCACAGGGCGCTGATCAGCATCAGCACCCCGATGGCGGCCACCGTGAACCCCTGGTCCTCCTTGACGAACACCAGTGGCAGGGCCCAGGCCACCGTGGTCCGGTACCGGCCGCGGATCAGCGCGGCCAGCGCGAAGGCCAGCAGTGGCACGGCGAAGGCGATCTCGTGGAAGTCGAAGTCGATCATCTGCTGCAGGCCCCAGGACAGCCCGTAGGCCAGGCCGATGGCGGCCCCGGCCCGGCGGCCCAGCCTCTCGGCCGCCACCCAGGTCACCGGGAGCACCGACACCGCGGTCAGCAGGGCCTGGGCCGCCAGCAGGGTGACGGGCGACGGCGCGATCAGGAAGAACGGCGCGATCAGGGCCACGATCGGCGAGAAGTGGTCGCCGAGCAGGTCGAACCCGGCCCCGCGGACGTCGGCCACCGGGGCGTGCAGGTGCGCGTACTGCTTGACCTGCTCGGTGAAGATGCCGAGGTCCCACGAGGACGGGCTGAGCTGGAGGTACTTGAACAGCGACAGGGCCAGGTAGACCGCGAACACGAAGCCCGCGATCAGCCAGGGCGCCCACCAGACCGGGTGACGCGACCCGCTTCTTGCTGTTATCAGGGCCCATCGCGGGCGGGCGGCCGGTTCAGGTTCGGCGCCGGCGGCCGCGGCGGGCAGGCCGGCACGGGTGCTGCCGGGCACTTCGGCAGCGCCATCGTCCAGCCCGTTCTCCGGCATCGCACGCAGCCTACACGGGCGGAGCTGGGCCGCCGAGGGGTCAGGCGGTGGCCCCGTCCAGCTGCGCGTCGAGGAGGATGGCGGCCGCGGCCCGGGCCCGGCCCGCGGCGTCCAGGTCGCGGTCGATCCGCGCGGCCCAGTTGACCCCGTCGTAGAGCAGGTGCAGCTGGGCGCCCAGGGTGACCGGGTCGGCCGCGCCGGCCGCCCGGGCCAGGTCGGTGAACAGGGAACGGGTCCAGCCCCGGTACTCCTGGGTGACCTGCTCGGCCACGCTGCCCCGGCTGGACTCGGCGGTGGCGTTGGCGAACGCGCAGCCGTGGTACCCGGGCTGGGCGATGGAGTCGCCGAGCGCGTCGAACACGGCCAGCAGCCGCTCGCGCGGGTCGTCGTGGCGCTCGACCCACTCGGTGATCCGGATCCGGCGCTGCTGGTAGCGGCGGTTCAGGTAGGCCCGGACCAGCTCGTCCTTGCTGCCGAAGGTGCTGTACAGCGAGGCCTTGGCCACGCCCGCCTTCTCGATCACGCGGTCGATGCCGACGATGTGGATGCCCTCTTCGTAGAAGAGCTCGTCGGCCGCGTCCAGCAGCCGCTCCCGCGCCGACGGCCGGCGGGCAGTCGCGGCCGGCGCCGCTTCGACCTTTGTCTCGCTCATAAGCTTGACAATACCAGACCGGTCTGTCTATGTTAAGGGAGCCAGACAGACCTGTCTGTGTTATCGGGAGGCGTTTCTCTGTGACTGCTCCAACTCTCCGCGCCCGGCCCGGCAGGCACGAGGCCGCGCCCCGGCGGCGGCTGCCCGGGACGGTCGCGTTCTACCTGCTGGCCTCGATCATCGTGGCCTTCCTGGCTGGCTCCAGCGCGCCGACCCCGCTATACGCGCTGTACGCGGCCCGATGGAGCTTCTCCCCCATCACCACCACGGTCGTGTTCGGGGTGTACGCCCTGGCCGTGCTGACCGCGCTGCTCATCGTGGGCCGGCTGTCGGACCACATCGGCCGCCGGCCGGTGCTGCTGGCCGCGCTGGCCGTCCAGGTCGCCACGATGATCGTGTTCATCACCGCCGACGGCGTGCCGCAACTGCTGGTGGCCCGGATCATCCAGGGCCTGTCCACCGGGGCCGCGGCCGGGGCCATCGGCGCGGGCATGCTCGACCTGAACAAGACCCGGGGCACGATCGCCAACGCGGTCGCCCCGATCACCGGCACCGCGTCCGGTGCGCTCGGCTCCGGGCTGCTGGTGCAGTACCTGCCCCAGCCCACCCACCTGGTGTACCTGGTCCTGCTGGGCGTGTTCGTGCTCCAGGCCATCGGCGTGCTGCTGATGCCGGAGACCTCCGCCCCGGCGCCGGGCGCGCTGGCGTCGCTGCGGCCCCAGTTCGCGATCCCCGGTCCGGTCCGCCGGCCGCTGATGTTCGCGGTGCCGGCGCTGGTCGCGATGTGGGCGGTGGCCGGCCTGTACGGGTCGCTCGGGCCCGCCCTGGTCAAGCTGGTCTCTGGCTCCGGGTCGGTCGTGCTCGGCGGTCTGCCCCTGTTCGTGCTGGCTGGCAGCGGGGCCGCGACCGTGCTGCTGCTCCAGCGGCGCAATGCCCGGCAGCTCATGCTGATCGGCGCCGGCGCGCTGCTGGCCGGGATCGCGCTGACGCTGGTGGCGGTGGACGTGCGCTCGACGGCCAGCTTCTTCGTGGGCGCCGTGATCGCCGGGATCGGCTTTGGCGGCGCCTTCCAGGGCGCGATCCGCTCGGTGGTGCCGCTGGCTGCCCCGCACCAGCGGGCCGGCGTGCTGTCCGTGGTCTACGTGGTGTCCTACCTGGCCCTGGGCCTGCCGGCGGTGATCGCCGGGGTGCTGCTGGTGCACGAGGGCAACCTGGTCAAGACCTCGGTCCAGTTCGGCGTGGCGGTCATGGTGCTGGCCGCGCTGGCCCTGGCCGGCGCGCTCCGGCCCGCCCGCCCGGCCGCCGATCCCCGGCCCGGGCGGGACGAGTACATCGAGCCCGAGCAGGCTCGCGAGATGTGCTCGGCCGAGCGGGCCTGAGACCGGGGCCCCTGCCCAAGTACGTCACCTCAGCTCAGCAGGAGCTTGCGGATCCGGCGGCTGGCCACGAACAGGCCGGCCAGGCCCAGGGCGGCCAGGTAGGCCAGGTTGCCCAGCATGGCCGGGCTGAGGTGGCCGAACGACAGGTCCCGCAGCAGCGACACCGCCTGGTACAGCGGCGTGCACTGGACCACGATCTGCAGCGGCCGCGGGTACACGCTGAGCGGGAAGAACGTGGTCGAGAACAGGAACATGGGCAATGTGGCCAGGATGATGAAGTCGAAGTCCTTCCAGCTGCGCATGAACGTGGTGGCGGCCATCCCGAGGCCGGCGAAACAGAAGCTGACCAGCACCGAGGCGGGCACGGCCAGGATCAGCCAGGCCGAGGTGGCCAGGCCCAGCGCGGCCAGCACGATCAGGAACGTGACCGCGTACAGCAGCCCCCGGCTCAGCGCCCAGGTGATCTCGCCCAGGGCCACGTCCAGCGGCCCCAGCGGGGTGGACAGCGCGGCGTCGTAGACCTTGGCGTACTTGAGCTTGTGGAACACGTTGAACGTCGAGTCGTAGACCGCGCCGTTCATCGACGAGGTGGCCAGCAGCGCGGGGGCCACGAACGCGGTGTAGCTGACCACCTGGCCGCCGGGCCCGGTCACCGTGCCGACCAGATGGCCCAGGCCGACCCGGACCGACAGCAGGTAGAACAGCGGTTCCAGGATGCCGGTCAGCAGCAGGATCCACAGGTGCCGGTAGGCGCGGGCGTTGCGCTCGACCAGGGACAGGGCCGCGGAACGCTGCAGGAGCCCGGGCAGCGGCAGCCACTGCAGCGAGCCGGTACCCGCGCTCACCAGCCTTCGATCATTCATAAAGACGCTTCCGGTAGGTGAGCTGAGCGGCTGCGCAGCCCGCCAGCGCCCAGACCAGCAGATAGGCGACGTGCACGACGGCACCACTCAGGTCGGCGGTGCCCAGGGCCAGCGCCCGGCAGAGCTCCACCCCGTGCCAGAGCGGGGTCACGTAGGCCACCGGCTGCAGCCAGCCCGGCAGCTGGCTGACCGGGAAGAAGGTGCCCGAGAACAGGAACAGCGGCACCATCACGAACCGCATCAGCACGCTGAAGCTGACGTCGGTGGTCCTGGTCACCGACCAGGCCATCAGGCCGGGTGCGAAGGCGAGCCCGGTCAGCACGGCCACCGGCAGGGCCAGCACGACCTGCGGCGACCGGACCGCGCCGAACGCGGCGATCACGGCCAGGAAGATCGCGCAGTTCATGATCAGCCGCAGCGTCACGAACATCAGGTGGCCGCGGAACACGTCCCGCGGCCGCAGCGGGCTGGCGGCGGCGGCGAAGTAGTTCGACACCCACTTGACCGAGCCCAGCACCGGGTACATGCCCTCGCCGAACCCGGTCTGCATGGCCTGGGCGGCCAGCAGACCGGGTGAGATGAAGGCCAGGTAGCTGACTCCGCCCAGGCTGGCGCTGGAGTGCCGGTTGACCAGGGTGCCCAGGCCCGCGCCCATCGCCCCCAGGTACAGCACCGGGCCCAGCACGCTGGAGATCACCGAGCCGCGCCAGGTCCGCCGGTAGTCGGTGAGCCAGAACCGGAGCTCCCGGGCGGCGAAGGCCCAGGGACGGCTGGGCGCCGTGGTCGCCGTGGTCGCCGCGGTCATCAGTCCCCCAGCTGGCGGCCGGTCAGCCGGAGGAACACGTCCTCCAGCGTGCTGCGCCGGGCCAGGCTGGTGATCGGCTCGAGCCCGAGGGCGCGCGCCGCGGCCAGGGCCCGGTCGCCGTTGCGGGTGTACATCAGCACCCGGTCGGCCAGCACCTCCATCCGCTCGGCGGCCAGCCGGTTGACCTGGGCGCCCAGCTTCTCGGCGGCCTGCTCGTGCTCGGACGGGTCGAAGCGGAGCTCCAGCACCTCGGGAGTCGAGTAGCGCTCGATGAGCTCGCGGGGGGAGCCTTCGGCCACGATCTGGCCGCCGTCCATCACGACCAGCCGGTCACACAGCTGCTCGGCCTCGTCCATGTAGTGCGTGGTCAGGATCAGGGTCACGCCGCGCTGCTTGAGCCGGAACAGCCGGTCCCACACGATGTGCCGGGCCTGCGGGTCCAGCCCGGTGGTGGGCTCGTCCAGGAGCAGGATGTCCGGCTCGTTGATCAGGGAGCGGGCGATGACCAGACGTCGCTTCATACCGCCCGACAGCGGCTCCACCTTGTCGTCGGCACGGTCGCTGAGCTGGACGAACTCCAGCAGGCTGGCGGCCCGGGCCCGGATCTCGGCCCGGGGCAGGCCGAAGTAGCGGCCGTAGACGAGCAGGTTCTCGCGCACGGTCAGCTCGATGTCGAGCGTGTTCTCCTGCGGGACGACCCCCAGCCGGGCCCGGATGGCCGGGCCGTCGGCCACCGGGTCACGGCCCAGGATGGCCAGCCGCCCGCTGGTCGGCGGGGACACGCAGGCCACCATCCGCATGGTGGAGGACTTGCCGGCCCCGTTGGGCCCCAGGAACCCGAACGCCTCGCCGCGCCTTATGCGGAAGTCGATGCCGTCGACGGCGGTGAAATCCCCGAAACGCTTGGTCAGGCCGCTGGCCAGCACGAGCGTGTCGGCGTGATCGGGGTGCGGCACGTCGGTAGGTTCGGAGTGCGGCACGATCGTGACGTTACCTGGCGCCCCTGACAATTTGATAACCGTTTTCCGGCCCGGGCCGCTACGAATTGGGATGTGCGGGTAGCCTCGACTCACGATCCCGTATGACCCCGAGCGAGGTACGAAAGGACCGTTGACCTGGTGAAATCGATCCGTGACACCTACCACCGCTTCACGGTGCTGATCCACGAGATCCTGAAGTTCGGCATTGTCGGCGGTATCGGTTTCGTCGTCCAGCTCGGGGTGACGGACCTGCTGCACCTCAAGCTCGGGGTCGGCCCGCTCACCGCCATCCTGATCGGCTACGTGGTGGCCACGGTCGTGACCTTCCTCGGCAACCGGCACTGGGCGTTCAAGCACCGCCAGGGCAAGGGCCTGCAGCACGAGACGCTGCTGTTCGTGATGCTGAACGTGGTCGGGCTGGGGATCCAGGAAGCGGTGGTCGCCATCGCGCACTACGGCCTGCACCAGACCAGCGGGCTGTCCTACAACGTGGCCAACATCATCGGTATCGGGCTCGGCACCCTGTTCCGCCTGTGGTCCTACCGCAAGTGGGTGTTCCTCGCGGTCGAAGAGGCCCCGTCCCTGGCCGAGCAGGTCAAGCCGGTCATCACCGGCCACGGCCAGGCCCACGGCGACGTCACCGAGGTCGGCAAGGAGTCAGAGGACCAGGAGCGCGCGCACCCGGAGCCGTCCATCGGCTGACCGCCTGCCGCTTCTCGCTTCGAGCCCGTCCACCCGAGAGGTGGGCGGGCTCCTTTGTTCAGCTGCTCACTGGGAGGTGCAGCCGGTGCCGACCGGGACCACGGTCAGGCGCTGGGCCAGGACGGTCTTGGCCTGGGCCGCGGTGAGGACCTTGACCGCGACCAGGCGCTGCACCACGTGGGCCTCGCGGTTGCGGGCGTTCTCCGGGTTGGTGCGGGGGTTGTCCAGGGTCGGCGCGTTGACCACCCCGGCCAGGAATGCGGCCTCGGGCCAGCTCAGGCTGGAAGGCTCCACCCCGAAGTACCCGCAGCTGGCCGCCTGCAGGCCGTAGTAGTTGCTGCCGTAGTAGGCGACCTCGGCGTACATCTGCAGGATCTGGGGCTTGCTGTACTTCTGGGCCAGCTTGATGGCCAGCATGACCTGCTCGAGCTTGACCGTCCACCCGGTCCGGCCGGTGGTGTAGAGGTTCTTGGCCAGTTGCTGCTCGAGCGTGCTGCCGCCCTGGTCGCTGTGGCCGGTGATGTCGCCCGCGATCAGCCGGGCCACCGCCAGCGGGTCCACCCCCGGGGTCGAATAGAAGCGGTGGTCCTCGGTGGCCACCAGCGCCTGGGTGAACCGCGCCGGCGGCTGGACCCCCGGGTAGCCGATGCCGTGCGACACCGCCTGCTGCTGGACCAGCGCGGGCGCGTTGGCCACCGACGGCGTGAACACCCACAGGCCGCCGAACACCAGAGCCAGCAGGATGATGAGCGCGATCACGGTCTTGAGCAGCCGCCGCGGCCAGCGCCGCCCCGTGCGAGCGGTCCGTGGGGTCCGGGTGCCGCCGGAGCCGCTGGGGTTCCGGCGGGGCGGCCGGGACTGGCGGGGCTCACGGCGGTACGGCCTGGTGTCAGCCTCGTCGTACTGGTACCACCCGTCCGATCCCCCGGACCGGGAGCCTCGCGCCGACGTCCCGAACGCGCTCACTGGCTGGTTCCTCCCCGTGCCGGTAGGGCGCCACCCGCGTGGCCCGCCATCCCAATCTAGGTCGTGACCCTCTCCACAACGGCACGCCGGGCGGCGTGTCGTCCCGGGTTGACGACGTTCCAGGAACCTGGAACCCGCGCCTCCCCCGTTTGAGTCACAGCGCGTGACGCGCCTGTGCGTCACGCGTGGCTGGCTCCGGGCCGCGCCCGGGCTGGTTCCGGGCTGGCTCCGGGCTGGCTCCGGGCGGTCGCGTTCTACGCTAAGGTGGGTAAGCCCGCTGCGGCGGGTGTGTGCGTCAGCGCACCGGGACGTGGCCCAGCTTGGTAGGGCACTTGACTTGGGGTCAAGGGGTCGCGGGTTCAAATCCCGCCGTCCCGACTGGTCAGAGGGTTTTGATCTTCCTCTAGACGGTCAGTGGGAGCCAGCCTGGGAGCCAATGGTTTCTCGGGTTGGGCTACCTGGCTTTGAGGATGCGGTTCATGGCGGTGGCGCCCTTGGTGAGGGCGGGCCGGATCTCGTGGCGATAGACGGTCTCAGTGACCGATGTGCTGCTGTGGCCGACGAGGTCGCTGATGTCCTCCAGGCGGACGTCGTGCGCGCTGAGGATGGATACGAACGAGTGGCGTAGCTCTCGGGGGCTCCATTCGGGGCCGAGTCGTGCGGC
>DASXMW010000135.1:0-12407 GCA_036495425.1 Streptosporangiaceae bacterium
CCAGGCTCTTGCGGTCACTCGATCTCCATACCATCTACACGCGTTCAGCATGCCGGCACCTTCTGCACGCCTAGCGTGACTGGGGGCTGTCCGGACAGAGTAGCCGGACCGCGCAGAGGGCCGACCCGGGCAGCCGGAAGGAGTAGCCATGCGCAAGGTCCCTCTGGCAGGTGCAGTCGCAGCTGCGGTGCTCGGCCTGACGGGCGTGGTGTCATTCGCCACCGCGTCGCAGGCGGCCCGGCCGAGCCCAGCTAAGTCGCAGACGCTCGTCTTTGACGTGGTGTTCAGTCCATTCGCGCCTGTTCAGGCGAACAACGTCCGCAACCCGAACTCTCCATTCGCGCTGGGTGATGAGATCGTCGCGCACGACCGGCTCTTCTCCCACGGCCAGAAGGTCGGCGACGATGCGCTCTCCTGCGTGGTCGTCGCGGTCCCACCTGAGACCACGCTGGCTAACTGCACCGGCGTATTCCGGGTGCCGGGCGGCACCATCGCCTTCCAGACCACCGCCACTCCTGGGCCGGCCCCGAAGCAACTGGCGGTGACCGGCGGCACCGGCACCTATCGCAACGCCGGCGGTGACGGGACGCTGGCCGAGTTCGGAAATGGCAAAGGGAAGCTGACCCTGCACCTGCTGAGCCTTGCTGCCCGGGACGGGGGCGGCTGACCCAGCCGCTGCGCAGACGACCTCACTATCGCGCCATAGCCTCGCCCGGTCGCGTCTGCCGCGACATTGTGTGAGCACATGCCCGGATTACCGGAGCGAGGCGGAGGAGTGGAAATGGCCGCAGACCAGGGCAAAGGTATGGGGACCGGCCGGGTGCCGGGTCTGAACACCGAGCGGATCTACACGACCACCGTCCAGGCGGAGGAACTCGCCAGCGCTGGCGGACCACTTCCGCGCGCAGGGGTTCGAGGCCCAGGTCTTTCGCACTAGCGGGAACCGCACAGCGATGCAGGCGCGCAAGGAGAGCCTGTGGCGCAACCTGCTCGGGGTCGCCTATGCGCTGACCGTAGTCTTCACCCCCGAGGAAGGCCAGCTGAGTATCGGTCTGGGGGGCCACGAGTGGGTCGACGCGGCGGTCAGCGGGGCGATCGGGCTGGTAGCCGTCCCGCCGGTGCTGCTGGGAACCGCGTACGGCATCTGGAAGGAGAACCAGCTGGACAAGGAGGTCTGGCAAGTGATCGACGAGCGGGTCAACGCGCCAACACAAGCAGGCCCGTAAGACGCCCGCTCACACGCCTCGATGCGGAACCCCGCGGCGGTGATCGCGCACTCGGTATTCCGGTTGGGGACAGGCGCTGTTGAGGCGGCCCAGAGATAGTCGGCGCGGTCTGGAACCGCGCGTGGCGCGAGTCGGCGGAGCGTACGTGCTCGGTAGAACCGCAGCAGCCCCGTCGCTAGCTCACGGCGGTTCATGATGCGTCTGCCACCGTCATGACGAGCTTGCCGCGGGCGTGTCCGGCTTCGAGGCTCCGCATGGCGTCGGGTGCCTGCTGCAGCGGGTAGGTCCCGCCGATGACCGGGGTGATGTCCCCGGCCTCGATGAGCTCGGCGAGCCGGTCAAGGTCGGCGCGGCGCTGCCGGGACAGGAGCATGGTCAGCCGCTGACCTGTGAACGGTGACAGGGCCATGGCGCGTAGCTGGCGGCTCACGCCGGTCCAGCGGCCGGTGTCCTCGCCGCCGGCGATGACCAGCGTCCCGGTCCGGGTGAGGGCGCGCCGCAGCCGCGACAGCGCCGTGTTGCCGGCGATGTCGAGGATCAGGTCGTAGCGCTGGGCGCCGTTGGTGTAGTCGTCGCGGGTGTAGTCGATGACGTGGTTGGCGCCGATCGAGGTGACCAGGCCGGTCTTCGCGGTGCTGCACACCCCAGTGACCTGGGCGCCGAGGGCCCGGGCGATCTGCACGGCGAAGGTGCCGACACCTCCGGATGCGCCGATGATCAGCACGTTCTGGACGCCCGCCGATGAACGGCAGTCACGCCGGGGCCACCTCTCCCCACGGGCGGACCAGTCCGAAGACGGTCAGGGCGACGGCTTCGGATAGGAGGGTGATGACGACGATGTAGATCGCGGGCCAGCCGCGCACGACCGCAAGGTTTCCGGCGTCGTTCAACATGCCCATCGGGAATCCGAACGCGACGCGCAGACGATCAGCAGCGCGCCCATCACGCCGAACCACAGTTCGAAGTAGCCGAGGTTGGCCCAGTCGAACGCGCGCAGCTGCTCCGCCGAGGCGCCGGCATCGGTCCGGACGAGCGGGGGTGCGGTGATCATGTTCCCAGCCTGCGACGTCCGGGCCGGGACCGCGTCGGACCGCGGTCCCGGCGCCGTCCGACCGTGGGATGACTTCTAGGGCGGGCGGGACCAGACCGTGGCCGTACGCGAAGATCACCGCGTGTACACGGTCGCGCGGCGCCGGCGTGCACCGCGCGGATCGCCGCGAGGACATCGGCCGCCGATGCGTCCCTGAGCAGGAAGCCACTCGCACTGGCTGCCGCTATCAGCGCCGGTTCGTGGCGGGGTAGGTGGTTAGGGGTGGCGACGTCAGTCAGCCACGCTGGGGTGGCAGTCGCTATTCACCGACCGTGCCATCGATCGCTTCGCGGAGGAAGTCTGCGTGGCCGGCGTGGCGGGCAGTCTCCTCGATGAGGTGCAGCAGCACCCACCGGAGCGAGAAGTGCCGCCCGTCACCCAACGTCCTGACCGATAGCTGATCCAAGCCCGCCGTGTTGGACACGACGTGTCGGCTGCGCTCGCAGGCCTGGCGATAGCGGCTTTGCAGCTGCTCCGGCTCAAGCTGAGCCGCAGTACGGAACTCCCAGTCCCGATCCGAATCCCAGTCCACGCTGGACCATGGCTCGCGATCGGGCAAGCCAGCGAAGCGCACCTCCATCCAGTCCTCTTCCACCAGCGACAGGTGATAGAGCAGGCCGGCGAGTGTGAGCTGCGACGGGGGGTGCCGCTGTGCCAGGTGCTGGCGGGTCAGGCCATCGGCCTTCGACAGCATGGTCTCGCGCTGGTAATCGAGGTACTGCGAGAGCATGCCCAGCTCAGGACCAGCGGGATCAGGATCAAATCGCATTCCCTCATTCTGGCCGCCGGGAACGGACGGCGCCTTCGTGTTCATTCCGGGCGCCGTATAACAGTGCCTGTTCGGCCGGGCGGCCCCAGCAATCCCAGCTCAGCGAGGGTCCGATGGAACCGCGGAGTCCTCGGCCGGTTGCCAGTGGGATTGACCGGGCGAGTACGGGCTGGTGGGCTTGGTGCATGGCAAGGCCAGTGGCCTTGGTTGGCCGCGAGCATGAGTTGTCCCGCCTGCTGGAAGCGCTGGGTGGGGATGCCCGGCTGCTGCTGGTGGTCGGCGACGCAGGAGTGGGTAAGACGCGGTTCGTCGCGGAGGGGATGGCCCGGGCCGCGGCCGCTGGGATGGTCCTGGCCCGGGGGGAATGCCTGGCGCTGGCGGGTACGCTGCCGCTGCTTCCGCTCGCGGCGGCATTGAGAGACCTCGGCCGCATCGAGGGCGGCGCAGCGCTGGAGGCGGCGCTGGACACCGCACCGCAGTACGTGCGGGAGGAAGTGGCGCGACGGCGGTGCCCAGTACGGACTGCAGACCCACACAATCGTCACCGGCGGCATGACTGGCTGGCAGATCGCCTTGATCGCTGCTGGGTCCGCGGTCCTGGCCGCCGTGCTGGCGGTGTTCCTCGACCGGGCCAGAGCAGCGCGGCGGAACCTGACCGTGCCGAGTGCCTGAACCACACTGCCCCAGCACCGCGCCGCCGCCTGGCCAGGGTGATCGACGGCCGTGACGCTGATGGCTAGCCGGGTAGCTCTGGTGGTATGCCGGTCCCGGTTACCGGCTCTGGAGCGGTGATCCCGGCGTCGGCCGGGGTCACTGGGGCGGAGCGGTGCAGCATCACGGCGATGAGCGGGTACACCAGCACGGACAGCACACCCGCGCCGACCAGGGCGGCGGCGGTCGCCGGCAGCATGACCCCGTCCTGCTCGCCGATCGCGGCCAGCGCGATGAGCAGCGGCAGCGTGGTGGCGGTGATGAACGTCATCTCCACCCGCTGCCGAATCGGCAGCGCCCGCCGGTACACCAGCAGCGAGGGGACGCCGCGGACCACCAGCAGCAGCACGAAGAACAGCAGCAGGCGCAGCGGGGCATGCGCGATGGTCTTCAGGTCGAGCCCCATCCCTGAGGTGATGAAGAAGATGGGGATAAAGATGCCGTAGCCGACCGCGTCGAACTTGTGCTCCAGCCCCTCGGTATCAATGTTGACCCGGCGGGTCCAGGTCCGCAGCACGATGCCGGCCAGCATGGCGCCGAGTACCACGTCCAGCCCGAACTGGCTGGCCACCGCGAGCATGACGAACAACAGCACCACGGCCCATCGCAGGGTGATCTGCCCGGTCGCTTCCTGCCCTTCCCGGATGATGCGCTGGATGGCGCGACTGTGGGCCAGCCAGGGCACGGCGGACAGGACGATGGCGAACACCCCGACCACGGCCACCGAGGCCAGTGCGATGAACTGGCCGCGCTGGGTCAGGAATACCGCGATGACCAGGATGGGAAACAGTTCGCCGACGGCTCCGGCCGCGAAGACGTACCGTCCGAACATGCCGCCGAGCATGTCGTTGTCGTGCAGGATCGGCAGCAGGGTGCCCAGCGCCGTCGTGGTCAGGGCCAGCCCGACCGGCACGTAGTCCTTGATGTAGCCGGTCACGCCCAGCGCCGTGGTCACGCCCACCGAGATGCCCGCCGAGATCAGCCAGCCGGTGATGGCCAGTCGGCCCGGCCGCCGCCGGAACAGGGCCGGATCCAGCTCGTAGCCTGCCAGCAGGAACAGGAAACCCAGCCCGATGTTGGCCAGCAGCTGAAGGTCGGCTGACCGGGCCAGGCCCAGCCCGTTCGGGCCGATCAGCACGCCGCCGACGATGAAGATGATGACCTGCGGCACCCGCCGCCCGGGCAGGATGGCCGCGACGATCGGCGCGAGCGCGGCCACCAGAGCCACCGCGACCAGATCCCACAGGGCATGGTTCAAGTTCATGCCCGCGCCTCGGCCTGGCTGACTGCGATCACCGGAACCCCCCCGTAATGCGCTTTACCAACCTAACCGCTGCCCAGGCCACCGAAAAGGCGTCCTGCACGCCAATCACACGGTTGGCCGCCGGATGCTGGGCATACTGGGGCACGTGGGACGAACGCTGAAGTACCGGACGCTCCAGGTTGCGCTCGGGCCGGGTAGCGCGGTGCTGCGCTGGCAGTTGCGGCACGGGCTGGCGCCGGGGGCGTTCGCGTTGCTGGAGACGATCGGGCGGCGGACCGGGAAGCCGCGGCCGGTGTGCGTGGGCAACGGGCTGGACGGGGACACGTTCTGGGTCATCGCCGCGCACGGGTACCAGGCCGACTGGGTGCGCAACATCGAGCATGACCGGCGGGTGCGGGTGCTGGTCAACCGGCGCTGGCGCACCGGCTGGGCCGTCATTCTGCCCGACGATGACGTGGCCGAGCGGTCCCGGCAACTGCCGGTCCAGTGGGACGCGGCCATCGGGCGGGCCATCGCCACCGCGCCGCTCGTAGTCCGGATCGACTTGATCCCTCAGCCGGGCGGCATGGTCTCGGGACGGTAACGGGGTTACGCTTTTCTGGCGCTGTGCTCGTGAGGAGGCGCCGGTGACGAACTGGCCCGGAAACACCATGCCGCTGGTCGCGGCCGGTCAGGGCATGCTGCGGACGTCGCGCGCGGACCGTGAGCATGTGATCGGTGTGCTGCAGGTGGCGTTCGTGCAGGGACGGCTGGCTCAGGAAGAGTTCGAGGCCCGGATCGGCCAGACGCTGATGTCCCGGACCTACGCCGAGCTGTCGGTGGTCACGGCCGACCTGCCGCCGTTGCTGGTCGGCAGCCAGTTGCCGCGGCTGACCGCGGTCAGGCCGGACCGGCGGCCGAAAAGGAGCGCGGCGGCCAAGGTGGTGATGGGCGGCTTCATCGGGCTGGCCGTGGCCACCCTGGCGCTGGTGGTGGCGGTGCTCACCGGCAACCCGCTGGGCCTGCTGGGCGCGGCGCTGGCGGTGGTGCTGTCCTCGGTGGTGGCCGGGACCGCGATGGTCGAAGCCTGGGATGGCCAGCACGACCGGGCCAGATTCCGCCTGACCGCCTGAGAGGCTGACCAGCGTCCGGGCCGGGCGCTGGGCGGAGGGCTCAGGCGTCCGGGTGCAGGGCCGGGCTCAGGGCGGCGACGGCCAGGGCCAGGGCGGCCCCGATGATCAGGGCCAGGTGCAGGCCGTGCACGAGGTCCCCGGCGGCCAGCGAGCCGAACAGGCCCACCCCGATGACGCTGCCGGTCTGGCGGGCGGTGTTGAGCGTGCCCGAGGCCACGCCCGAGTGCCCGCGGTCCACGCTGCCCAGCAGGGCGGAGGTGATCAGCGGGACGATCACGCCCAGACCGAACCCCACCGCCACCAGCTGCCCCACGATGACGGGGTACTCCGTCCCGGACCCGGCCACCAGCAGGCCAGCCAGGCCCGCCGCGGTCAGCAGGGCCGCCGCGGCCAGCGTGGTCCGCAAGCCGATCGTGCGGGCGACCCGGCTGGCCAGCAGGTTGGCGGCGCCCACCGCCACCGTGGTCGGGGCGAAGGCCAGCCCGGTCAGCAGCACCGAGTAGTGCCGGGTGGTCTGGAAGTACAGGCTGAGTACGAAGATCAGCCCGTAGAAGGCCACGTTGATGATGAGCCCGATGGCCGAGCTGGCCGCGAACGTCCGCGACCGGAACAGCTCCAGCGGCAGCATCGGCCGGCGGCGATGGGCCTCGATCAGGACGAAGGCGGTCAGGCCCACGGCGGCCACGGCGAACCCGGTCAGCACCAGGTCGTCGGCGAAGCCCCGCTGGCCGGCCAGGATCATGGCTCCGGCCAGCGCGACCAGGGTGACGATCGCGGCCAGCTGGCCGGGCAGGTCCACCCCCCGGTCCGCGGCCCGCGGGGTCTCGCTGGCGAAACGCAGCGTGAGCAGGATCCCGGCCAGGCCGAGCGGGAGGTTGATGAAGAAGATCGACCGCCAGCCCAGGGCCGAGGTCAGGATGCCGCCCAGCAGCGGGCCCGCCGACAGCGCCACCGAGGCGCCCGCGGCCCAGAGCCCGATCGCGCGCCCGCGCGCCCGCGGGTCGCGGTAGGTGTGGTTGAGCAGGCTGAGCGAGCACGGCACCAGCACGGCCGCGCCCACCCCCTGGATGACCCGGGCCGCGATCAGCACCCCCAGCCCCGGGGCCAGCCCGCACGCGACCGAAGCCAGGGTGAACAGCGCGAACCCGGCCACGAACATCCGCCGGGCCCCGATCCGGTCGCCCAGCGCCCCGGCCGACAGAATCAGCGCCGCGAAGGCCAGCGTGTAGGCCCCGACCACCCACTGCAGGCCGGTGACCCCGCCGCCGAGGTCGGCGCCGATCGGCTTGATGGCCACGTTGACCACGCTGACGTCCAGCTGGACCACGGCGAAGCCGAGGCTGGTCGCCACCAGCGCCCAGCGGGCCGCGCCGCGGGCGGCCGGGTCGCCGCCGGTCTGGTCGGTCGTTCCTCTCGTCCTGGGTCCGGTGGTAGCCATGGCTCGAGCCTAGGAGGCGGATACTTCGACCCCGATCGAACCGAACGGCCGCTGGCCGGCCGCGACCGGCCCGGGGAAGCCGCCCGCGCGCCAGACAACCTGGCCTGACGGCTGACAACGATGTCTCATTCTGAGACGGCAGCGGCCGCGGGCGGCGGGGTTGGTGGCCGCCCGCGGCCTGAACAGGGCCGGCCGACGTCCTCAGACCTCGGCGGGGACGCAGGGCGGGATGAGGCCGGAGTGGCTGAGCATGCTGCGGGCACGCTCGGCGGTGCCGTCGCGGGCGATCAGGTCGTAGCGGCCGGCCGCCAGCGAGCGGACCGAGCTGAAGTCGCGCTGGCCCCGGGTGGCGGCGTGAGCGGCGAAGCCGAACACCGCGCCCCACAGGGCTCCGAACCCGACGGCGGCGGCGACCATGAGGAACCAGCTCACCGGGGTGAACAGGCCGAGCAGGATGCCGATCAGCAGGCCGATCCAGGCGCCGCTGAGGGCGCCCGCGGTGGCGGCGCGGGCCTTGGTCAGGCGCCCGGTCACCCGCTCGACCAGCCGCAGGTCGCTGCCCACGATGTCCAGCGTCTCGACCGGGAAGCCGTCGTCGGACAGCTGGTCCACCGCGCGCTGGGCAGCCGCGTAGTCGTCGAACCGCGCCACCGTGTTCCAGGCGGCGAAGGCCGGGGTCATCAGCAGCGGCATCTTGTTGGTCAGCATGGTCCTTCCTTTCCGACCGGGTCTCGCCCCGGTACCCCCACCTTGGGCGGCCGGTGTGCAAAATCAGCGGGTAATCAGTGGAGATCGGATGAAGAACCGACTGTGACCCGCCCTGCACCGGGGGAGTGGCCATACTTGAGGCTCATGAGGACGCGGACCCGGCTGGGACTGACCGCGCTGGCCGCCACGGCCGGCCTGGCCGCAGCCGCCTGCGGTGGCTCAGGCGGTTCGAACGGCGCGAGTGGCGAAAGTGTTTCGAGTGCTTCCAGCGGTTCTGGTGGGGGCCCGTCCGCATCGCAGGTGACGCTGCGCGTGCCCGCGGGCCTGGGCGGCGGCGCGTTCTCGGCCATCAGGACGCTGAGCCTGCCCAAGGGCTGGACCGCCTCGGTCTGGGCCCGGGTACCGGACGCCCGCATCGAGGCCTGGACACCCCAGGGCGACCTGCTGGTCAGCCAGCCCGACCAGGGCACCGTCGCGGAGCTGCGCCCGGGCCGGAACGGCACCGCTACCGCGCACACGGTGCTGAGCGGGCTGACCACCCCGCAGGGACTGGCCTTCGCCAAGCTCAACGGCCGCGAGGTGCTCTACGTCGGGGAGTCCGGCCAGATCGACCGCTACCCGTGGCGCGCCCGCGGGATCAGCGGCTCGCGCACGGTGGTGGCCAAGGACCTGCCGGACCAGAACCCGCTCGGCGATGACGTGCACCGGTTCAAGGACGCGGCCGTGGCCCGGGACGGCACCGTCTACTTCAACGTGGGCAGTTCGTCGAACGCCAATCCGGACGACCGCACCATGAGCCAGCAGCGGGCCGTGATCATGGCCGTCAGCCCGGCCGGGAAGAACCTGCGCGTGGTCGAGCGCGGGGTACGGAACGGCGAGGGCCTGGCCGTGGCCCCGGACGGCACGGTGTGGACCGCGGTCAACAACCGGGACAACATCAGCTACCCGTCGCGCTCGGCCTACCACGGGGTCAGCGACCCGTTCGGCCAGGTCATCCAGGCCTACGTGAACGAGCACCCGGCCGACGAGGTGGTGCCGGTGACGGCCGGCCGGGACCTGGGCTGGCCGTACTGCAACCCCGACCAGGACCTGAACCACCCGGCCGGCTCGATGGTGAACCTGCCGTTCATCGCCGACGCGGCCACCAATCCGGGCGCGACCCACCTGAACTGTGGCGCGCTGCCCCGGGTCCAGGTCGGGCTGCCGGCCCACAGCGCCCCGCTGGGCCTGTCGTTCCTGGCCGGCAGCAAGCTGGCGGCGCCGTGGTCGGGCGGCGCGGCGGTGGCGGTACACGGGTCGTGGAACCGGCAGCCGCCACGGGCCCCGGCCGTGCTGTGGATGCCGTGGAACAGCAAGACCAGGACCCTGGGTGCTTCGGTGACCCTGGTCGCCGGCTTCCAGGACTCCTCGGGCAACCGGTGGGGCCGCCCGGCCGACGCGGTGGCCGGCCCGGACGGGGCGTTGTACGTCAGCGACGACACCGCCGGCGCGATCTATCGCCTGGTTCCCCCGGGGGCCTAGCCGGAATGGGGCCCGAAGGGCAGCACGACAGACCCGGCGCAGCCACGACGCGGTGGCCGGAGCCTACGCCGACAGCCTGTGGCGTTCTACTCGATCATCCACCTGGCCCCGGGCGAGCTGCCGGGAGCGCTGGCCGAGATGCACCGGGTCCTGCGGCCCGGGGGCCTGGCCCTGCTGGCCTTCCACGTCGGTACCGAGGTGCGGCACTTCAGCGAGTGGATGGGGCACGACGTCGACGTGGACTTCCGTTTCCACCGACCCGGCGACGTGGCCGCGCGGCTGGAAGCGGCCGGGTTCATCGTCCAGGCCCGGCTCGAGCGCCGGGCCTACCCGGCCGAGGTCGACACCGGCCGCGCCTACCTGCTGGCCGGCCGCCCCGGGTAACGGTCAGACCAGCAGACGCTGGCCGCCGGTCCCGGCGGCCTGGAACGCCGCCGCCACCGGCTCCCCGCCGTCGGCCAGGCCCAGGGCCAGCCGCACGAACCCGATCGCGATCCGGTGCCACAGCGGGGCCCGGCGCAGCATGGCGTGGTCGCTGTGCCGCAGCTCGATGGTGGCCACGGTGGTGACCGCGGCCGCGCGCTCGGCGTAGGCCCAGGTGTCGGCGGGCCGGGTGACCACGTCGCCGGCCGCCTGGACCAGCAGGACCCGCCGTCCGGCCAGCTGCTCGACCGGCTCGCCGGGCGGCAGCCAGGGGGCCAGCCCGGCCACCGCGGTCACCCGCGGGTGACCGGCCACCCGCACGGCGGCCCGGGCGCCCATGGAGTGGCCGACCAGTACCACCGGAATCGGCCCGAAGCGCTCGCCGAGCTGATCGAGCGCCTCGGTCAGGTCGGCCACCGGGGAGGCCAGGTCGCCGTTCCAGCCGCGCACCTTGTACAGCGGGCGGGTCACCACGGCCGCGTCGGCGGGCAGGGCCCGCCGGACGGCCCCGGCCACCGGGATCATCCGCAGCACGGCCGGCTGGAAGGGCGTGACCGGCGCCGTGCTGTTGACCCGGCCGCCGTGCGCGACCAGCACCGCCGCGCTGACCGCGCCGGTCCCGGCCCGCCGCGGGGACGCCTGCTGCTGGCTCATCGACACCTGGCCTTCCTGAGTCCGCGCAGCTTACCGGACCGGGTGACGCTACCTTAGAAATGATTGATCGGCTATATAGGCGTGGGGCTCAGTAGCGATCGGAGTCAGCGATGGAGCTGCGCTACCTGCGGTACTTTCTGGCCGTGGCGTCGACCCGGAGCTTCACCCGGGCCGCCGCGCAGTGCTACGTGGCCCAGTCCGCCCTCAGCGAGCAGATCGCCCGGCTCGAGTCCGAGGTCGGGGCGCAGCTGTTCGTCCGCACCAGCCGGTCGGTCCGGCTCACCGCGGCCGGGGAGGTGCTGGTCCCGCTGGCCCAGCGCATCCTGGCCGACGTGGAGACGGCCCAGGCCGAGCTGGACGCCCTGGCCGGGCTGCGCCGCGGCCGGCTCCGGCTGGGCCTGATCCAGACCAGCGGCGGCGGGCTGGACCTGGCCGCGGTGCTGGGCGACTTCCACCGCCGGTTCGGCGAGATCGAGTTCGAGGTCACCAGCGAGCCGAGCGCGGGCATGGTCGCCGCGGTCGGCGCGGGCACGCTCGACCTGGCCATCGTCGGGCTGAGCCCGGAGGACGTCCCGCCCGGGCTGGAGCGTCAGCTGCTCAGCCAGGACCCGCTGGTGGCGGTGGTGGCACCGCGGCACCGGCTGGCCGGGCGGGCCCGGGTGGAGGTGGCCGAGCTGGCCGGACCGGGGGCGTTCATCCACTTCCGCCGGGGGTCGGGCATCCGGCGCTACGTCGAGGCCGCCTTCGGCCGGGCCGGGGTGGCCGCACCGGGCGGGTTCGAGGTCAGCCAGGTGCACGACATGATCCGGCTGGCCGCCCAGGGGGTCGGGGCCACGATCGTGCCCCGGTCCGCGGCCACCTGGCTCTACCCGCCCGGGCCGGGGCGGGATGACTTCCGCGTACTGCGGCTGGCCGACCGGGCCGCGGTCCACCCGACCAGCGTCATCTACGACGCCGCCCGGCTGTCCCCGGCGGCCGACGCGTTCCTCGGTGTCCTGCGTGAGCACGCGGAGCGGGCCCCGGCGCACCGCCCGGGCTGAGGTCGCGATCCACCCGCCCGCTGCCCGTCCGTACCACGCCAACGATCGTTTGAAGCGATCAATCATATCGAAATGATCTGTTGGACAGTTCCCGGATCGCTTCTTAGCGTGGAGGTGACTGGAGGCAGAAATGGCAACACTGGCCCGCGACATCCGTGACACCTTCGTTCCCGATCCGGCCGGGCGGCACGGCCCGCTGCCGCCCCTGCTGGTCGGCCTGACCCTGGTCACCGGCCTGGTCGACAGCTTCAGCTACCTGCTGCTGGGCCACGTGTTCGTGGCCAACATGACCGGCAACGTGGTCTTCTTGCCCTTCGACCTCGGCGGCGCCAGCGGCTTCGTCTGGTGGACCTCGGTCCTGGCCATCGCCGCGTTCAGCCTCGGCGCGCTCGCCGGCGGCCGCATCGCCCGCGCCGCCGGATCCCACCGCGGCCGACACCTGCTGGCCGCC
>DASXMW010000136.1:0-23074 GCA_036495425.1 Streptosporangiaceae bacterium
CTGACCGTCGACCTGACCGCGCACGAGGTCCGGGTGGGGAAGACCCTGCTCTCCCTGACCTCCCGGGAGTACGACCTGCTGGTGTTCCTGATGCAGCATCCGCGCAAGGCGTTCACCCGCGAGCAGCTGCTGAACCAGGTGTGGAGCTGGACGTTCGGCGACACCTCGACGGTCACCGTGCACGTCCGGCGGCTGCGCGAGAAGCTCGAGTCCGACCCGACCATGCCGCGCCGGATCGTGACCGTGTGGGGCGTTGGCTACCGCTACGAACCCGGGGCCGACTAGATGCATGCGTTGGCGGCGGGCGCGGTGCTGGCGTCCGATCCCCTTCCCGGCCTGCACTGGTCCGACCTGCGCAACGTGTCCCTGGCCACCGGCATCATCGCGGTGGTGGCGGTGGCGGTCGGGATCGTCATGCTGCACACGCTGTCCCGCCGCTCGATCGGCCTGCAGCTGACGCTGATCTCCGCGGTCACCGTGGTCACCTCGCTGGCCGGCATGGGCGACATCACCTATCTGATGCTGGGCGACACCGGCTACCGGACGATCATGATGGAGCTCATGGTCATCGCCGGGGTGGCCGGGTTCATCGTGGCCCTGATCGTCGGCCGCCGGCTGACCAAGGCCAGCCGGTCCCTGCTCGAATCGGTGCAGAAGACCGGGGACAGCGGCCTGTACATCCCGCCGACCGGGGCGCTGCCCACCGAGCTGGCCGGGCTGTCCGACGGGCTGTCGGCCGCGCACGAGCGGCTGGCCCAGGCCCGGGCCCGGGAGCGGGCCCTGGAGTCCAGCCGGCGCGAGCTGGTCGCCTGGGTCAGCCACGACCTGCGCACCCCGCTGGCCGGCCTGCGGGCCATGGCCGAGGCGCTGGAAGACCAGGTGGTGGTGGACCCACGCGAGGTCGGCGCCTACCACACCCAGATCCGGCGCGAGGTGGACCGGCTCTCGGTGATGATCGACGACCTGTTCGAGCTGTCCCGCATCCACGCGGGCACGCTCCGGCTGAACCGCCGTCCGGTCGCGCTTGAAGACATGGTGGCCGAGGTCCTGGCCAGCGCCGAGCCGGTGGCCCGGGCCCAGGGGGTCCGGCTGGCCGGGTCGGCGGTCCGCGGCATGCCGATCTACGTGGACGCGGCCGAGTTCGGCCGGGCCCTGCGCAACCTGGTCACCAACGCGATCCGGCACACCCCGGCCGACGGCACGGTCGAGGTCATGGGCGACGTGTACGAGGGCATGGCCCGCTTCGGCGTGTCCGATGCCTGTGGCGGCATCCCGCCCGAGGACCTGCCGCGCGTGTTCGAGGTGGCGTTCCGGGGCGAGGCGGCCCGGACCCCGGGACCGCAGACGGGCGGCGGGCTGGGCCTGAGCATCGCCCGCGGCATCGTCGAGGCCCATGCGGGCCAGATCGCGGTGCGCAACACCGGACCGGGCTGCCAGTTCATGATCCGCGTGCCGCTGGCCCGGCCGGTGGCCCCGGCCGCGGCCCGCCCCGCGGTCCCCACCCCGCGGCGGGCGGTTGCGGCCGGCCGCTGACCCGGCCTCCCACCTGCACCGGCGGCTCCGCCGTCACACCTTCGTAAGCGTGTTTGCCCCTTTCGCGCCGTTGGTGACCCGTAGATTCGCGCCATGGACTTCGAGGTGGTGGGTGTGTCGTGACCGATCTGGCCGCACAGATCGTCGTGCTGGCCGACGAGCCGATCCCGGGCCGGGCCCGGACCGGGCTCACCCCGCCGTTCAGCGCCCGGGAGGCCGCCGCGCTGGCCGGGGCCGCGCTGGCCGACACGCTGGCGGCCGTCCGGCGCACCCGGGTCGTGCGCCGGGTCCTGTGCCTGGCCGGCCAGTCCGGTCCCTGGCTGCCGGACGGCTTCGAGGTCCTGGTCCAGCGCGGCCGCGGCCTGGACGAGCGGATCGCCGCCGCCATGTGGGACACCTACACCGGCCTGCCGCTGCCGATCGTGCTCGTCGGCACGGGCACCCCGCAGGTCAGCGCGGGCCTGCTGGAGGCGGCGACCGAGCCGCTGGCCCGGACCATGGCCGACGCGGCGTTCGGCCCGGCCGAGAGCGGCGGGTTTTGGCTGCTCGGCCTGCGCCGGCCCGAACCTGATCTGACCCTGGGGGTGCCGATGGCCGAGCCGGTCACCGGCCGGGCCCAGCTGGTCCGGCTGATCCAGGCCGGGTTGCGCATCCACATGACCCCGGAACTGACCGAGGTCGACTCGCTGCCCGAGGCGGCCCGGGTGGCCCGGCTCGCTCCGGCCAGCCGGTTCGCGACCACGCTGGCCGCCACTCTCGGGGCCCCGGCCGAACTGGACGAGCCGATGTTCGGCGACTGGGCCCTGGACATGGCCGCGGTCAGCTGAGCACGGCTGGCCGCTCCCAGCCCCAGCCGGTCACCCGGTGACGGTGACCAGGCTGCCGTAGCTCAGGTAGCTGTAGGCGGTCTTGGCCGAGCTCTCCGGCAGCTCCACGCAGCCCAGGCTCTGCGGGGACCCGTACGAGCCGCGGACGAAGTAGTGCACCGCGTCGCCGCCGTTGAAGTAGGAGATCCAGTACACCGGGTCGGCGTACTTGCTGCCGTCCGGGTTGGTGCCCTTCATGATCTGGAACGGGAGCTTCTCGTAGACCGGGAAGGTGCCGTCGGCGGTCGGCGCGGACGGGATGCCGGTGTTGGCCTCGGTGGACAGGACCTGCTTGCCGTCGTGCCAGATGGTCAGCGACTCCGGCTCGTGCTTGCTGGCCAGCGCGTAGGTGTAGCCGCTGGCGTTCTGGTGCCCGGAGGCCAGGTCCTTGAGCACGTCGGCCCAGACCGCCGGGCCCGCCTCGCCGTCCATGGTCAGGCCGTGCTGGTTCTCGAAGGCCCGGATCGCGCCGGTGATGATCAGGTTGCTGGAGCCCTCGGACCAGAAGCTGTGCAGCACTGACGGGTAGCCGCTGTTCCAGCTGAAGCTGCCCGACGGTGGCTCGTAGGCGGCCGCGATCTGGGCCGCGGTGTCCGAGGCGGAGATCGAGCCACCGCTCGGGGCCCAGCTCAGCGGCAGGTACCCGAGCTGGCCCAGCAGCTGCTCCAGCCGCAGGGTCGAGTACGAGGCGGTGGTGAAGCTGCGGGTGAAGGACGTGTGCAGGTAGCCGCCCAGGTTCTTCCTGGCCCCGTCGGCCGAACGCATGCCGGACGAGCCGTTGGGGATGGTCACCCTGACCGTGGTGTCCTCGGGGAAGCCCACCGAGGGGGTGAAGGTGGCCGTGCGGCCGGTGACCTTCCAGGAGCCGGCCGTCGACGGCGAGATCTTGGGCAGTGGCGAGCTGGCCGCCAGCGGGGCCGAGAACCCGACCGTGATGGGCGCGATCCCGGTGACGCTGTGCTGGTTGGACCCGGGAGTGACCGAGGTGATCGTGAGCGCGGGCGCCGGGGTCACGGTGGGCTTCGGCGCGGGCTTGTGGCCGGAGGTGCCGTTCTCGTGGTGCGACGAAGCGACCGAGGTGGTCCGCAGCGTGGCCTGGCCCGGCTTGGCCACCAGCACGCCGACTCCGGCCACGACCACGAGCGCGGCCGCGATCCCGGTGATCAGCAGCGATCTTCTCGCGCGTGAGCGGCCGGTTCCCCCCTGAGACGTCAGACGGCGGAACCAATCCGAGTACGACACGGCGCCTTCTCCTCGCTCCCTTGAATCAGAACCCAGTTACATCAAGATCAGTAACGTTTGAGAAACAGTCCCGTGGGCCGGACGTACCGGGTACGGCGAAGCCGCCCCTGGAGATTGCCGGGGCCAACAACAGGCTGCTGGGAGAACGGGTGCCGGGCAGGCGGTTGCGCCAAGACGAAGCCGACGCACTGGCCCCAGGCTATATGCCCGCGTGCCCCGCGGTGAGCGATGTTTATGCATCTGCAACAAGTTCCGGCCCCCTCCGGCCATAACACCAACGTGCCCTATGAGACGCCTGTCATACGCCAAAGGTTGCCGATGTCTTTCTGTGATTATTCGCATACTTGAGGTAACCAGCGCGGGACCCGGCACGACGCGGCAGCTGCCCCCTTTTTTATCGAAGGCAGGTCAGCCCGCCATCAAAAATGCCAGCGAGTTCACGGTCGCCCGCGGTATCGAAATTCAATGGAAAATCGTACGGCGACCCTTCCCGGGTCGCCGCGCCGTTATCTGCGCATCCGGGAAAGGGTGGCGCCTGGCCGTGCCCGCCGCGGGGCCTCGCCGGCATCCGCCCGGCCGCGCCGCCCGACCGCGCCAGCGTGGCCGCGTCGGCGCCCGCTTGGCCGCGTCGCCCGCCGGGCCGCGCCGGCATCCGCCCGGTGGGCCGTTCCCGGTCTGGGCGGCCGGCCCTGGCCCCGCCTGCCGAGGTGGCTGGGATATTTTCTGGCCCGGCGCCGATCCCCAGGCGCCAATCACGGGGCTATCTCGTGTAGATCACGGCTGTGATCTGCGGCTTAAGAACTTCTTAATATGTTCAATCTCACTATCGGTCCCGGCCGCCGCTGCGCGGGCCATGGTGAATCTTTCTGATTTGCTCTATGCCGGCTCATGGCCGCGGCTACGGTTATCGATCGGAGAGCTTGACGGCGACTCGAAGGAGGACGGATGTCCCGGACCCGACCCGCTCGGCGATACCCGCGCCGCCGTGTGGCGCGCCTGGCCGTCCCGCTCGCCATCCCGATGGCCCTCGGCCTGACGCTGGGGATCATTCTGGGTGTCTCCGGCGGTGCCCGGCACACCTCGATCCAGCAGGCGGCGGTCAACGTGACCCTGAGCCCCAGCGCCACCGGTCCGGCCACCCCCTCGGCGGGCCCGTCCGGATTGCCCTCGACCCCGGCGCCGTAAGCGGGGTCAGGCGGTCCAGTTACCCGGGGTGGGCCCGGTGGTCACCGAGGTGCTGGGGGCCGCCACCGTGGACGGGTCGACGAACGTGCTGCCGCCCGGGCCGGCCTTGACCGCCTGGTGCAGGGCGCTGCCCTTGACCAGGTTGCTCCAGCTCAGGAACCACTCGGTCCAGCCGTCGTCCCACCGGCCGGCCTTGGTGCTGTCGGTGACGGTGACCGGGTCGCCGGGGATGGCCATGTCGTAGTAGATCTTCGAGTCGGTGGGGGACAGGTTGACGCAGCCGTGGCTGACGTTGCTGCTGCCCTGGGAGCCGACCGACCACGGCGCGTCGTGCATGTAGTCGCCGCTGAACGTGAACCGCACCGAGTACGGCACCAGCTCGTTGTAGTAGCCCGGAGAGCCCTTGGTGCCGCCGATCATGCGGACCGGGTTCTCCTTCTCGATGGACACGTAGGTGCCGTTGGGCGTGGCCGTGCTGGCCTTGCCGGTGCTGGCCTTCCAGGTGTACTTGAGGCCGCCGTTGATGTAGATCTTCGTCTGGTGGGCGGTGGCGCTGGTCACCGCGATCACCGAGTCGCCGATGTTGAAGCTCTGGGTCAGGTTGGCCGCGCCGTAGGCGCCCTTGGCGCCTTCCACCCCGGCCAGGTGCCCGGTGAACGAGATCTTGGTCCCGGCCGGCCAGTAGTTCTCGGGCCGGAAGTTCAGGTGCTCGTCACCGTCCCAGTACCAGGCCCCGGTCACCGGGTTGGACGTGGTCAGCTGGAGCGAGCGCTCGACCGCGGCCCGGTTGGTGATCGGCTCGCTGAACGTCAGCATGATCGGCATGCCGACCCCGTACGTCTGCTGGTACCCCTCGAAGATCTGCGTGTGGAAGGTGCTGGCCGGGGTCAGCGTGCGGAACGACACCGTCCGGGTCAGCGTGCCCTGACCGGGGACCCGGGCCGACGCGGTGACCGTGTAGCTCTGCTCGGTGGCCAGCGTCCACTGGGTGTGCCACTGCTTGTTGCCCTGGCTCATGCTGCACGGCACCGTGGTGCTGGCCGAGTCTGAGCTGCCGGACGGGCTGGCCGACGGGCTGGCCGTGCTCGACTCGTGGGCGACCACGCTGGTCAGCGTGCCCTTCTTGCTGGTGACGGTGATGCCGGCCGCGGGGTCCGCCGCCTTGCTGCCGTTGGCGGGGGTGACGCTGATGGCGGCCGCGGCCAGCGAGGCCCGGGGCGTCGGCTTGGCCGAGTGCTTGGGGGCGCTGCTGTTGTTGCCGCTGCCCGTCGAGCACGCCGCCAGCAGCAGGGAGAGCGCCGCCACGACGATCCCGGCTGCCAGGCCCAGCCGCTGCCCGGGACTGCTTGTCCTGCCGCGCACGGTGCTCCTTCACTGTCCGGGGGTCCGGCTGTCCGCCGGTTCCGGTCCTCCACGTCGTGCCCAGGCTACCTTTGTCAATAACACTGTCCGGGCGCTCAGAGGGTATGCAGAGACTTGCGCCGGTACCCGGCCACCGCGGCCACCAGAGCCAGCGCGGTGAGCCCGACGATCGCCCATTCCGGCCAGGCCCCGGCGGCCGTGGCCCAGGTCCGGTGGGTGACCAGCGGCACCTTGGCCTCGAGCACGGCCTGCTGCCAGGTGCCGCTGTGCACGATCAGCCGTCCGTCCGGGGCCACGATGGCGCTGACCCCGGTGGTGGACGCGACCACCACCGCGCGGTCGGATTCGATGGCCCGGATCCGGGCCATGGCCAGCTGCTGTCCGGATTCGCCGGTCTGCCCGTCGATCTCGAAGTCGGCGTCGTTGGTCTGCATGGCCAGCAGGTTCGCGCCCGCCGTGACCTCCGATCGGACCAGCCGGTCGAAACCGATCTCGTAACAGATCACGTCGCCGAGCCGGATCGGCCCGGTCCTGAACACCACCGCCGAGTGCCCGGGGGTGAAGTCGACCGGCTGCAGGCTGGGCAGCGAGGTCAGGTGGCTGATGAACCCGCGCCACGGGATGTACTCCCCGAACGGGACCAGCTGCCGCTTGGCGTACTTGGTGGTCGGCCCGCGGCCCGGCAGCCACAGCTGGCCCACGTTGAGCTGCGGGTTGTTCAGCACCTCGCCGACCAGGACCGGCCGCCCGATGGTGCCGACCGCCGACGCTATCTGCTGGTAGATGGCCGGGTAGGCGAACGGGTCCAGGTCGGTGGAGTTCTCCGGCCAGATCACCAGGTCCGGGGCTGGCTTGCGGCCCGCCTTGACCTGGGCCGCCAGCTGCCGGGTGGCCCGGGTGTGGTTCAGGGTCACCTCGGTGTCGTTCAGCTGCTCGGGCAGGTTGCGCGCACGCGGGACGTTGCCCTGGACCGCGGCCACCTCCGCGGTCCTGGCCCCGGCGGTGGAGTCGACCGGCAGCACCGTCCCGGCCGCGGCCAGCCCGGCCGCGGCCACCACGGCCAGGGCCGGAAGCGCCAGCGCCCGTGGCCAGGGCGCGGCGGAATCAGCGCCGCGCCGCGCCCGGGCGGACAGGATCAGCCAGGCCAGGGCGGCCCCGGCCAGCGCCACCACGAAGGTCAGCACCGGGGCGCCGCCGACCGCGGCCCAGCCCGCGTCGGGCGCGGCCGCCTGGCTCATGGCCAGCCGCCCCCACGGGAAGCCGCCGAACGGGAAGCGGTCCCGCAGCGCCTCCAGGCCCACCCACCAGCCCGCCACCGCGACCGGCCAGCCGGGCAGCCGCAGCAGCAGCCGCTGGGCCACGGCCAGCACGGCCAGGATCACCGCCGACCCCAGGGCCAGCGCGACATAGGCGAACCACCAGACGTTCAGCACCCAGGACAGCAGCGGGAAGAAGAAGGCGACGCCGAACACCAGCCCGGCCAGGAACGAGGCCCGCAGGCCCCGCCCGGCCAGGGCCACGGTGAGCAGGGCCACCCCCACCGGGGCCAGCGGCCAGACGCCCAGCGGCGGGAACGAGGCCGCCAGCAGCAGCCCTCCGGCCAGCGCAACGGGCAGGGCCCAGCGCAGCCGCAGCCCCGGCTGCCCGCCTGCGTCGCGCCCACGCGGGCGCGCGGCGGCGGAGGCTTCGGCGGAGATCACACCTGGAGAGTAGCCGCCCAACCTGAACCCCGGCCCCGGCTCACGGCCGGGAGCCCCGGCCCGCCCGCAACCTCAGCCCTAGCCCGCAGCCGGGAGCCCCGGCCCGCCCGCGAGATTGTGAACGAGGGGCCCTGGGTATATCGGCGCGTGATGTGCGGCAACGAGAGATCGCCGAATTCCGGCTTTCGGTTAAAACGGGCATTTCGGCATTAGGATATCTGACCGGCATATCTGCCGGAAAGCGGATAAATAATGCGGCGCCCAGTTGGGTGGGATAGCGCCTAAGGCCTGAACAGGGCAATCCGCCGTGTTATCGTACGTAACGCGAAACGCCTCGTGGGGGGGCGTGCAATCACTTGTCCATGGATACAACGCGTATTAAGAGGCTGGCTCGTGATCAAGATCATTCATCGTGACCTTTCGCCCGGATTACACGCGTCCGCGGAGGTCTCGGGCCGGCACACCATCGTTTCGCTCCTGCCGGGACTAACGCCTGATCAGCGCCGGGCTGCGCTGCGCCGGATACGGCACAGCGGCCGGATGGGCCACGGCCCCCGGGTGCCCGCGATGCGGCTGGCGCTGGCCCTGGGGCTGGATTGGATAAGGGCCACCACGCGCACCGGCGCGGCCGTTGTCCGGCTCCATCCCGCTGGGAGCACGCTTCCGGTGGTGCTGCTTTCCGCGGCGGCGGTGGTTTTCGTCCTGATGGCGACGGTGTCCATTCATGTTCTGCCCGGACCGAAGTCATCCGATCAAAGCCCCGTGATCGGCGGAGTGACTCCCGGTCCCACGTCTTCCGTTCCGCGGGCCAGCCAGAGTGTGGCGCCGCCCGTCACGGTCCCCGGCCATTCCGGGGACCGGAACAAGGCGCCCGGCCGGCTGGCCGCGGGCCAGCCGGCGTCGGGTGGATCGGCGGCTTCCGACGGGGGGTCCGCCGTGGGCGACCAAGGGGGAGTGACCGTCTTCGGTTCGGTGCCCGGCCAGACCGGCACCGGGACCGGCCTGGTCACCGCCACGTCGGCGGGGCCGGGCCGCTCGGGCGGTTCCGGTAGCGGCACGCCGGCCGGAACCGGAACGGGCGGTTCGGGCTCGGGCTCGGGCTCAGATTCGGGCGGTTCAGGCTCGGGCTCGGGTTCGGGTAGCTCGGGCACGTCAGCCGGCCCCAGCGGCTCGGGGGCCGGCACCGGGACCACGGCCGGCTCGGGCACTGGTTCCGGGTCCTGTACCAGGTCCGGGTCCGGCGGGACCGGTTCCTCCGGTTCGGGCACGGGCACCACCGGGACCGGCGCGACCGGGTCCGGCGGCACCGGGTCCGGCGGTACGGGCACCGGGGCCAGCTCGGGCAGCACCGGGTCGACCGGGTCCGGTACCTCCGGTGCCTCCGGGACCGGCGGTACCGGTTCGGGCTCCGGCTCGTCGGGTGGTTCGGGCGGGGGACTGTGCGTGACCCTGCTCGGGATCCAGGCCTGCGTCGGGTGAGGCCGGAAAGGTCAGCCCGGTAAGCCGGTAAGAAGCCCAGTCAAAAGCACGGCAATTGGCACTGTCGGTGCGCCTCGCACTGGCCGTAAGCTCTGGCCGCCCGCCGCAAACGCCGGCGGGCGGCCGTGCATTGCGGCCGGGCATCGGCGGAAGGAGCGGAGGCGGTGAGCCGACGGGGCTGGGCGCTGTTCGTGGCCATGGGCGTCATCTGGGGCATCCCGTACCTGCTGATCAAGGTGGCGGACGGCGGGGTCTCGGTCCCGGTGCTGGTGTTCAGCCGGGTCACGCTGGGCTCGCTGCTGTTGCTGCCGATCGCCCTGCGCCGCGGTGAGCTGGGCGCGCTGCGCGGGCACTGGCGGTGGCTGGTCGCCTTCGCGGCCTTCGAGATCGTCGGCCCGTTCGCCCTGCTGTCCAGCGCGGAGAAGCGCCTGGCCAGCTCGACCACGGGACTGCTGGTGGCGGCGGTGCCGATTTTCGGGGCGCTGCTGGCCCAGCTCACCGGGGGCCAGGACCGGCTCACCCCGATCCGCTGGACCGGGCTGATCGTCGGCTTCGGCGGGGTGGCCGTGCTGGCCGGCCCGGACGCGGCTCACGGCGACGCTCTGTCCGTGCTCGAGGTGCTGCTGACCGCGCTGGGCTACGCGATCGGCCCGCTGATCGCCAACCGTAAGCTGGCCGGGGTCCCGCCCGCCGCCGTCAACACCGTGTGCCTGGGCATGGCCGCGCTGGTCTACGTGGTGCCGGCCGCGCTGACCCTGCCCCACACGGTGCCGTCGGCCGAGGTCATCGCGTCCCTGATCGCCTTGGGCGCGATCTGCACGGCCACCGCCTTCATCGTGTTCTTCGCGCTGATCGCCGAGGTCGGCCCGGCCCGGGCCACGGTCATCACCTACGTGAACCCGGCCGTGGCGGTGGCGCTGGGCGTCATCGTGCTGGGCGAGCAGCTGACCCCGGCCATCGGGGGCGCCTTCGTGCTCATCCTGGGCGGTTCGGTGCTGGCCACCCGGGCCAGCGGGCCCGCCACCGCCTCCTCGGAAAAAACACCAGCTCCAGCAACCACAGAGGCACCAATAACCCCTGAAGCCCCAATAACCCCCGGAGACCCAATAACGTCAGCGATCCCGTCAGCCACATCGGCCGCTCTGGCCACAGCGGTGCCGAAGGACCAGGAGGCCGACGGCCCCGGGCCGGATCGCCGGACCGGGGCCGCGGGCACCGCGGGCTAGCTGTTCAGGCGGTTGAGCAGGTCGGTGGCGGACGGCGACCCGAGACCGGTGCAGGCGTCCCAGCCCGGCCCGGCCGTGTAGGCGCCGTTGCTGCCGCTGGTGATGTCGTTGAAGCCGGCCACGTCCTGCCCGGCCGTCACCCCGCTGTACAGCAGCGGCTGGATGAGCCCGAACGTCTTACCGGTGGACTGGGCCAGCCTTGTGATCAGCGCCGCCCACAGCGGCGCCACCGCGCTGGTCCCGCCGTACACGGTCTGCTTGCCGTCGACCAGGACCTGGTAGCCGGTCTGCGGGTCGGCGTCGCCGGCCACGTCCGGCACGCCCCGGCCGCCGGTGCTGGCCGGGGCCGCGGGCACGCCCGCGCTGGCCTGCCAGGACGGCAGCGGGTAGAGCGTGCTGACCCCGCCCCCGGTCGAGCCGCCGCCGGAGCCGTCGTTCCACACGGTCTCCGAGCTGATCGCCCCGGTGCTGGCGTCGGCCTCCAGCCGGGTCCCGCCGCAGGCCAGCGCGTACGGGCTGGAGGCCGGGTAGTCGCAGTGGCTCTTACCGTCGTTCTCACCGTCGCCGCTGCCGTTGTCGCCGGCCGACACGGTCACCGTGATCCCCAGCGCAGCCGCGTCCGACATGGCCTGGTCCAGCGCGGTCCGCGACTGCTGCGACCAGCTCTCCTCCGGGCCGCCCCAGCTGATGCTGATCACGATCGGGGTGGGGGTGGCGTGGGCGGCGGCGCTGATCGCGTCGATGAACGCCTGGTCGGTGTTGGGCCCGAAGTACACGACCTGGGCCGCGCCCGGGGCGGTCGACCCGGCCACCTCGATGTCCAGCAGCACCTCACCGTCGGCGCCGCTGGGGTCCGAGCCCGGAGCGTTGGCGGCGCCGTCGACGCTGGCCGCGGTGACCGACGGCACGGACAGGCCCAGGCCGGAAAAGTAGGTCTGCAGGTCGCTGGCGGCGAAGCCGCCACCGAACTCCAGGATGGCGATGGTCTGCCCGCTGCCGTCGGTGCCGGCCGGGAACTTGTAGGCCTGGGCCACCTGGGGCGGGGTGTAGGAGGTGGTCTGGGCCGCCGCGGCGTGCGCGGTCCGGAAGTGGGCCCGGGCCTGCGGCCGGTTGTCCAGCCCGAGCACGGCGATCACGATGCCGTCCAGGGCGGCCGGGACGTGCAGGCCACCTTCGCGGTACCGGTGCTCGACCTGGCCGCCGCCCGGCCCCGGGCTGCTGGCCCGCCGCAGCGTCACCCCGAACGCCCGGGCCAGTTGCTCGGCGGTGCCCGCGGCCTTCAGCCGCCGGGACGCCGGGTGCGTCTCGGTGATCTCCAGCCCGAATCCGGTCAGCACCTGGCTCACCCGCTCCACGTCGGCGGAGTCAGCCCCGTAGGAGCCCGCCAGTTCCGCCAGCGAGATCGTCTGGGGGCCTTCCACCAGGTCGGGGGGCAGTTCGGCCTGCCGCCGGAGCACCAGGGTGACCTCGATCCGTTCACTGCCGCTCACTGGCCCCAGGTCCTGGACACGGGAGAGCGCGTTGCGTTCGCTGCCCGCGAGCGGCACGAACGACCCTGCTGTCATGTTCGTTTCCTCCTGCACAAAACTGCCGATTAGGTCGGTGGCCGGCCCGCTGCTCCGCCGTGCGGGCCCAGCCTGTGTCGCAGCGCGTGCGGCCGATCACCGTGAAGCATCATCTCCCGCCCGGCGCAGGTGGGACAGCCGAGTCGGCGCATTGTTTCACCAATGCACCCAACCCATGCCGGCTGGCGTTTGCCGGCATACTGGGTGCTGTGATTTACATCGGTAACGCCGCGGGCCGCTGCCGGGCACCTCGTGGCTAACCCGGCCGCCCCGCCGGAGACGGGGATGCCGGGCCTGCGCTACTCCAGCGCGGTCGGACGCTGGGTCCTGACCGCCACCGTGCTCGGATCGGGGATCGCCGCGCTCGACGCCACCGTGGTCGGGATCGCGCTGCCCGCCATCGGCCGGGACTTCCACGTCGGCGAGGCCAGCCTGCAGTGGGTGGTGGACGCCTACACCTTGTCGCTGGCCGGGCTGCTGCTGCTGGGCGGGACCCTCGGTGACCGGTATGGGCGGCGCAAGATCTTCATCATCGGCATCGTCTGGTTCGCCCTGGCCTCACTGCTGTGCGGGGTGGCGCCGGACGCGACCACGCTGATTCTGGCCCGGGCCCTGCAGGGCGTCGGGGCCGCGCTGCTCACGCCGGGCAGCCTGGCCATCCTGCAGGCGTCGTTCGTGCCCGACGACCGGTCCAAGGCCATCGGCGCCTGGTCCGGGCTCGGGGGCCTGGCCACCGCGATCGGCCCGTTCGTGGGCGGCTGGCTGATCAGCGCGGTGTCCTGGCGGCTGGTGTTCTTCATCAACCTGCCGGTGGCCGCGGGGGTGGTGGCCATCACGGCCCGGCACGTGCCGGAGTCCAAGGCCCCGGACGAGACCGGCCGCCTGGACATCCCCGGGGCCGTCACCATCACCGGCGCCCTGGTCGGCGTCACCTACGGGCTGATCGCCGCGCCCGCCGACGGCTGGACCTCGGCCACCGTGCTGGGCTCGCTGCTGGGCGGGCTGGCCCTGCTGGCCGCCTTCCTGTACATCGAATCGCACGTCAAGGACCCGATGCTGCCGCTCACCGTGTTCAGGTCGCGGCAGTTCTCCGCGGCCAACGCGGTGACGTTCGTGGTCTACGCCGCGCTGGGCGGGATCTTGTTCCTGCTGCCGACCGTGCTGCAGGAGGCGGCCGGCTACAGCCCGCTTCAGTCGGGCGCGGCCCTGCTGCCGGTGACCGCGATCATGCTGGCCCTGTCGGCCCGCTCGGGCGCGCTGGCCGCCCGGATCGGTCCGCGGCTGCAGATGACGGTCGGCCCGCTGGTCATCGCGGCCGGGCTGCTGCTGCTCATCCGGGCCACCGCCGGCAACGGCTACCTGGTCGACGTGCTGCCGGCCGTGCTGGTGTTCGGCTTCGGCCTGGCCATCAACGTGGCCCCGCTGACCTCGACCGCGATGTCGGCCGTGCCCGCCGAACACTCCGGGATCGCGTCGGCGGTCAACAACGACGTGGCCCGGGCCGCGGGTCTGATCGCGGTGGCCGTGCTGCCGGTGGCGGCCGGGATCACCGGCGACAGCTACCTGCACAAGGACGAGCTGGCCACGGGATTCCACCACGCGCTGATCATCTCGGCCATCGCCTGCGTGGTGGGCGGTCTGCTGGCCGCGGCCACCATCCGCAACCCGCCGCGGCGCCAGCCGCAGCCGGGGGAGGCCGCCGAGCCGGCTCCGGCCCGGTCGGAGATCAGCTGCACGCTGGACGGGCCGCCGCTCCGCAGCCAGCGGACCAGCGCGACCGGGTCGCTGCCCGGCCAGCGGGCCGGCGGGCCCGCCGCGGAGACCGGCTGACCGGCGGTGGACGCGGGAAGGGGACGGACCCGCAGGTCCGTCCCCTTCCGATCAGCGCCGAGAGCGGTCAGGCCGTTGTCAGCGCGGGGAGGCGGTAACGCCGTCAGGCGGCGAGCCGCTTCTCGGCGGCTGCGCCGTCGAGCACCTCCAGCTGGTGGACGACGTTCTCTGTGGTGGCCTCGTGGGCGGTCAGGTCGGCCAGGGCCAGCACGCCGAGCAGGATCGCGTCCGCGAACACCACCCAGGTCAGCGCGGTACCCGAGAACACCAGGGCCGCGATGATCGACCAGACGGCGACCAGGCCGATGACGCCGTGCCCGGCCTTACGGGCCAGCGTCGGCACCAGCACCGCGCTGAGGCCCGCCAGCAGCAGGACCGCCACCGAGACCGCGAACGCGACCCAGTGGGCGAGGCCGATGGTCCAGGTCATCGTGGCCACCGCCAGGAACCCGGCCGCGATGACGAACAGGTTGTCCAGCACAAACCGTGAACTGAGCTTCATGGGGTTGCACCTCCCTGGCACCGGCTGTGCGGCGCCATACCGTTACGTTGACGGCGGGTCGGTACGGGCGCCATCCCGGGTGTCCGCGCGGCTCGTCGGGTTGCCCCGGCCCCTACCGGGGCAGCCACCCGGTATCAATCCATAGATCCTCTTCGATATTTCCAGCTCAACATGTCTCGTAGGTCACATTCGCGCCCGCTGGCGTCGGCGCCCGTCGGCGCTCCGGCACCCCGGGTCCCAGAGCCCCGCGGGGCGGCCGGTCCGGCGCGGCCCGGTCCGGCGCGGCCCGGTCCGGCGCGGACCCGTGTGCACGATGTCACATCGTTAACACCGGGGTGTGCACAATGTTGCATCGTGCACACGGGGGCGCCGGGCCGGTACGCCCGTCCAGCCTCGGTGACCCCATCGGCATCAGCAGCCCGCGACATCGGGGCTCGACGGGGCGGTCTGTGCCGCCTCGCCCGGCACGGGGTACGCGCAATCGGGCTGCGGGCCGGGCGGGGCGGGGCGGAGCGGGCCCGCCACTGGGCCGAGGCTGGGATGATGGGGGGATGACGACGACGGGCGAGGGCGCCGAGGTTCGGGTTGATGCCGGGACCCAGGCGGCGGTGCGGGCGGCGGCGGTCGCGGCGCGGCGGGCGGCGGGGAGCCTGGCGGCCGCGCCGGAGGCGGCTATCAGCCGGGCGCTGCGGGCCATGGCCGACCGGCTCACCCGGGCCGGGGACGCGATCCGCCGGGCCAACGAGGACGATATGCGCGGGGCCGATGAGGCCGGGCTGACCGGGGCGCTCAAGGACCGGCTGCGGCTGGACGACACCAGGCTCAAGGGCATGGCCGACCAGCTGCTGGAGCTGGCCGAGGTGCCGGCCGAGCCGGGCACCCGGGTGATCCGGGAGCTGCCGGGCGGCCTTGTGGCCCAGGAGCGGCGGCGGCCGGTGGGGGTCATCGGGGCGAACTTCGAAGCCCGGCCCAACGTGGTCGCCGACATCGCGTCGCAGCTGATCAAGTCGCGGAACGCCGGGGTGCTGCGCACCGGGTCGGCCGCGCTGCGGTCGGCCATCGCGCTGGCCGACCACGTGGTGGCGCCCGCGCTCGACGACGCCGGCCTGGACCCGGAGGCGATCCAGCTGGTCCGGGTGCCGGGGCAGGCCGCGGCCTACGCGCTGGTCAGCGAGCCGGAGCTGATCCCGCTGGTCATTCTGCGTGGCAGCGGGGCCAGCACCCGGGCGCTGGCCTTCGCCGGAGCCCGGCACGGGGTGCGGACGCTGGCCCACGCCGACGGCGGGGCGGTGATCTTCCTCGACGGTGGCGCTGATAACAGCAAGATACTGCGGCTCGTCGAAGGCAGCCTGGACCGGCTGGGCGTGTGCAACCGGCTGAACCTGCTGCTGATCGACGGCGGGCGCTGGGATGAGCTGGTCCCGCCGGTGACCGAGCTGCTCAAAAAGCTGGGCATCACCCCGTCGCTGCCGCCGCACGAGCACCCGCTCGGGCACGAGTGGGCGCTGGACACCGGCCACGAGGCCACCGTCACCATCGCCCCGGCCGACGGCGCCGCGGCCGCGGCCACCATCGCCAACGAGGAGACGTCCGGCCTGGCCGCGGCGATCGTCACCGAGGACCGGGACGCGGTCGACCGGTTCTTCGGCGCCTACGCCGGGACCGGGGCGTTCTGGAACGCCACCCCGCGGCTGCTGGACGGCTACAAGCTGCTGGGCGTGCCGGAGACCGGGATCAACATCGACAAGGTGCCGGGGCCGCGCGGACCGGTGACGTTCCGGGACCTGTCGCTGCGGCAGTTCGTCATCGTCCCGCAGGAGTGACCAGCCAGGCCGAGGCGCTTGTTTCGCCGCAAGGGACCGAGCTGCTGGCCCGGGTGGCCGAGGCCCGCGGCCGCGGCGAGCCCATCCTGGCCACCGCGGCCCGGCTGCGCCGTGAGTTCCCGGCCGAGCTGGTGGCCGCGGCCACCGCCCAGGACGAGCTGCGGGTGGCCGGTCAGGCCAAGTTCAGCCGGGCCCTGCGGATGCTGTTCACCCGGGCCGGCCTGGAGCAGGCCTCGTCCGAGACCGCGGCCCGGCACCGGGCCGCCCGGCTGGCCGAGGCTGCCCCAGCAGCGGCCAACCCCGCCGCCGACCTGGGCTGCGGGATTGGCGGCGACCTGATCGCGCTGGCCGCCGGGCGCGAGGTGCTGGCCGTGGACCGGGACCCCGACCACCTGCTCATGGCCGCCCACAACGCCGGCGTCTACGGCGTGGCCGAAGGCCTGTCCACCCGGCAGGCCGACGTGCGCGAGGCCGGCCTGGCCGGGATCACCACCGTGTTCGTCGATCCCGCCCGCCGGTCCCCGCGCGGTGCCGCCCGGCACCGGCGCCTGCGCCCGGGTGACAGCGAGCCGCCGCTGGACTGGTGCTTCGCCCTGACCGGCCAGGTCCCCAACGTGGTCATCAAGGCGGCTCCCGGGTTGCCGGCCGGAACCACCCCGGACGGCTGGGAGACCGAGTTCGTGGCCGACGGCCGGGACCTGAAGGAGGCCGTGCTCTGGTCGCCCGCGCTGGCCACGGCGGCCAGCCGGGCCACCATCCTGCCCGCGGGTCACACCCTGACCCCCGAGCCCGGCGACCCGGTGCCCGTGCGCAAACCGGGCGCTTACCTGTTCGATCCCAGCCCGGCCGTGACCCGGGCCGGGCTGGTCGAGGACCTGGCTCGCCGGCTCGGCGCCTGGAAGATCGACGACCGGATCGCCTTTTTGTCCGCCGACACGGCAGGCCACGCGGCCGCCACCCCGTTCGCCCGGACCCTCATCGTGGTCGAATCCGCTCCGTGGAACGAGAAACACTTTGCCCGCCGTCTCCGCGAACTCGGGATCGGCTCGGCTGACCTGCGGCGGCGCGGGCTGGCGGGAGACGTGGACCAGATCCGGCGGCGGCTCAGGCTGTCCGGACCGCACCGGGCCACACTGGTGCTGACCCGGGTCTCCGACCGGCCCTGGGGCCTGATCTGTACCGATCCGGACGAGCGGGTTAAAGGGGCGTGAAAAGCCCTGTAACAAAGGCATGACCACGCCCGGTAAAACCCTCCGGCCCGCCGGCCGGTTGCGATGATGCTGCTGATGAGCATCGAGCCACAAGCCATCAAGCCTCGGGCCCGCGTCACCGTGATCGGTGCCGGGTACCTGGGCCTGACCCACGCCGTGTGCCTGGCCGACCTCGGGCACGAGGTGCTGGCCATCGACGTGGACGCCGACCGCATCACCAGGGCCGCCCGCGGCGAGGCTCCGTTCTTCGAGCCGGGTCTCGAGCCGCTGCTGCGCAAGAACCTGGACGCGGGCCGGCTCCGGTTCGGGGCCGGCTACGCCGAGGCCGGAGAGTTCGGCGACGTTCACTTCCTCTGCGTGGGGACCCCCCAGGCCGGCCACGACGGCCGGGCCGACCTGAGCTACCTGCATAGTGCCGCCGACGCGCTGGCCCCGCACCTGCGGCCGGGCAGCCTGGTGGTGGGCAAGTCCACGGTGCCGGTGGGCACCGCGCGGGCCCTGCTGGACCGGATGCGCGGCCACGCCCCGGACGGCGTCCAGGTTGATCTGGCCTGGAATCCGGAATTCCTGCGTGAGGGCCACGCGGTGCCGGACAGCCTGACCCCGGACCGGTTCGTGTTCGGGGTGACCTCGGCCGCGGCCGAGCAGACCCTGCACCGGGTCTACGCCAAGCCGCTGGCGGCCGGGATCCCGGCCCTGGCCATGGACCTGGAGACCGCCGAACTGGTCAAGGTGGCGGCCAACGCCTTCCTGGCCACCAAGATCTCGTTCATCAACGCGATGGCCGAGGTGTGCGAGGCGACCGGAGCCGACGTCACCGCCCTGGCCCAGGCCCTGGGCCACGACGACCGCATCGGCCGGAAGTTCCTCGGCCCCGGGCTCGGATTCGGCGGCGGCTGCCTGCCCAAGGACATCCGCGCGTTCCGGGCCACCGCGGCCGGTCTCGGCGTGAACTCGGTGGTCGACCTGCTCGGCACGGTGGACACGATCAACCAGGACCGGCGCGGGCGCGTCATCGACCTGGCCCGCCAGGCGGCCGGCGGCACCCTGCGCGGAACGAAGATCGCGGTGCTGGGCGTGGCGTTCAAGCCGAACAGTGACGACATCCGGGACTCCCCGAGCCTGGACATCTGCGGGCGGCTGGACGAGGCCGGGGCCGTGGTGTCCGTGCACGACCCGGTGGCCATGCCGAACGCGTCCCGGCGCCGGCCCGGCCTGCGCTTCGCCGCGTCGGTGTTCGAGGCGGCCGAGGACGCCGAGGTCGTGCTGCACCTGACCGAGTGGTCGGACTACCGGGCCATCGACCCGGCCGCGCTGGGCGCGGTGGTGGCCCGGCGGTACCTGATCGACGCGCGCTGCGCGCTGGACGCCGCCGCCTGGCAGGCGGCGGGCTGGACCGTCCGCATCCTGGGCCGCCCGGGCTGAGGCGCGACCCCCGCCCTGATCAGGTCCGACCCGGTCAGACCGGCGCGTAGGCTGGCCGAGGGCCGAATCCAAGACCTTCGAAATGATGGTGAACGTTCCCCGATGTGTGCCGCCCGTCCCGTCCTGGACCTGCTCGACCGCTTCCAGCCCCGGGACGAGAGCGAAGCCGCGGACGTGGCCCGGGTCCGGGAGCTGGCCGAGGCTCCGGCCGACCCGTGGGCCCGGGCCAACCCGCTGCACATCACCGCGTCGGCCCTGATCGTGCACCCGCCCACCAGCCGGGTGCTGCTGCGCTGGCACCAGCGCCAGCAGGCCTGGCTCCAGGTCGGCGGGCACGGGGACCCGGGCGAGACCGGGCCGCTGGACATCGCGCTGCGCGAGGCCCGCGAGGAGAGCGCCCTGACCGACCTGCGTCCCTGGCCGGACCGGCCGCGGGACCAGCCGCCGGGCGGCCCCGGGGCTGAGCTGTGGCAGGTGGCGGTGGTGGACGTGCCCGCCAGCCGCAAGGAACCGGCCCACCAGCACGCCGACCTGCGGTTCCTGTTCGCCACCGGCGACCCGGACGGTGCCCGCGAGGAGACCCCGGGCAACCCGCTGCGCTGGCTGCCGGTGGCCGAAGCCATCGACCTCACCTCCGAGGCCAACCTGCGGGCCCTGCTCTACCGGGTCCAGGAGCTGTTCGCCCGCTCCTGACCTGTGCTTGACCTTGCCCCTGGGGCAACCCGCACAGTGTGGGCATACCTCACCCGGTTACGGGCCGGAATGCGACTTCGCCGTTCCCCTCGTCCCCGGCCAGTTCCGCTGACGCCCGCGATCACGCGGCCGTGGGCCCGGGTCAGAGGCCGGTGGCGCCGTCGATGGCCTCACGGAGCAGGTCGGCCTGGCCGTTGTGGCGGCCGTACTCCTCCACCAGGTGCTGCCACATCCACCGCACCGAGGTGGTCTTGTCCCGGAACAGGATGGTGTCGTCCAGGGCCAGGTCGGCCAGCGCGGCGTCGACGGACGCGAACTCGGCCCGGTAGATCTCGTAGTCCTGCTCGGCCCGGGCCGCGCCGGCCTCCTGGAAGTCCGCGTCGGGGAGATCCTCGCGGTAGTACAGGTCCGGTATCTGCTCCCCGTGGAAGAACTGCCGCACCCACCCGCGCTCGGTGTCGCTCATGTGCCGGACCATGCCGATGAGCGACAGGCTCGACGGCGGCACCGACCGCGTGGCCAGCTGGGCGGCATCCAGCCCGGCACACTTGCGCAGCAGGGTGGCCCGGTGCCAGTCGAGCCAGTCCCGCAGCATCTGCCGCTCGGGCTCGTTGCGCCGCGCCGGGTAGTCCTCCGACCGGTCAACCTCGGGCGCGACCCAGCTCACGCCGGCAGCGTATGCCGGGCCCGTCCCGGACGCCAGCAATTTCCGGCCGCCTGGCCGTTGGCACCAGCCCGTTGGCACCAGCCCGTCACTCCAACCCCGGCAGCGTTCATTCCTTGTTTGATCCGTATTGGCTGTGTCCCCGTACAGTGCATTTCGCCCATTAGTGAACGTATTCCGACGTAGGGGAGCCGATGGAAGGACAGGATCAGCGGGGCACGAACCGGCGGGGGTTCCTGCGGACCGCAGGGCTCGCCGGGGCGGGCGCGGCCGCGCTCACCACCGTGGGCGCCGAGCGGGCCTCGGCCGCGACCGCCGCCCCCGCGCCGGACGGCGCAGCCGCGGGCGGCGGGCGGTGGAACCCGGACCCGGACAGCCCGCAGTTCACGCTGGCCGTGATGCCCGACACCCAGTTCCTGTACTGGGGTGACCAGGGCAGCATCAGCCCCGCCCCGCAGGAAGCCTCGTTCCGCTACATCATCGAGCAGAGCGGCGACACGTCCGGGGACAACATCGTGTTCCTGGCCCACCTCGGCGACCTGACCGAGGACGGGGCCGCCTCGTCGTTCCAGCACGTGGACCCGGTGTTCAAGATCCTGGACCAGCACGGGGTCGCCTACAGCGTGCTGGCCGGCAACCACGACGTCAGCGGCGACGACCAGCGCGGGCCCACCCCGTACCTGGACACCATGGGCCCGCAGCGGTTCCGGCACTCGCCGACCTTCGTCGGCGCCACCCCCGACGGCTACAACACCGCCCACATCTTCAAGGCCGCCGGTCGCCAGTGGCTGCTGCTGGCCATGGACTGGCGCACCTCGGCGGGCGGCTTCACCTGGGCCAACCAGATCATCAAGGCCCACCCGAAGCTGCCGGTCATCCTGACCACGCACGAGATCGCGGGCTCGACCTACGACGACAACGTGTACCCGTACCAGTCCGGCGACCCGGAGAACGACGCGACCCTCTCGGACTACGGGCAGACGGTCTGGGACAGCCTGATCAAGGACAACGACCAGATCTTCCTCACCCTCAACGGGCACTACTGGCCGCCGGGCCGGGTCACCATGGCGAACGCGGCCGGCCACGACGTCCACGTGCACATCACCAACTACCAGAACCGCTACTACGGCGGCGGCGCCATGATCCGGCTGTACCACTCCGACCTGGAGCGGAACACGATCGACGTGGAGACGCTGGCCCCGTGGATCCTGGCCCAGCCGCCGGCCGAGCGGAACGCGCTGGCCGCCCAGGAGGCCCGGCTGACCACGCCGGTGGACTACTTCTCGGTCGCCATCGACTTCACCGGGCGGTTCGCCGGGTTCGCCCCGGTCGCCTCCCGCCCGCCCCGGCCGGCCCGGCCGCTGGTCATCCCGGGCACGCTGGCCTACTGGCGGTTCGACGGTGGCGGGGCCGACGGCAGCGCGGTCACCTCCGGCCAGCCGGTCAAGGACCAGTCCGGGCACGGCAACGACCTGTCCCAGCTGGTCACGGCGGCGGGAAGCGCCAGCAACGTGCTGACCTGGTCCAGTGACCACCACCCGGACCAGCCCGGGCACGGCAGCCTGTACTTCCAGGGTGGCCAGAACCCGCTGCACGGCGCCTGGCTGGAGACCGGGGCCGGCGCCCCGCTCAACCAGGAGACCTTTTCCTCCGGCTACACCATCGAGGCCTTCGTCAAGATTCCCACCAGCTGGGACAGTGACAACAACTCGTGGATGGCGGTGCTGTCCCGCTGGGGCGAGAGCGGCCAGGCGGGCAAGACCGGCGGCGACCAGCAGGAGCCGATCGCCACGTTCAGCTTCTCCAACGGCCGCGAGCCGCAGTGGAACGTGTACCCGCTCAACGCCAGCGCGCCCACCACCAACTGGGGCCAGGGCCTGCCCGAGGACACCTGGTGGCACCTGGCCGTGGTCAACGACGGCAAGCACACGATCATGTACATCGAGGGCTGCCCGACCGTGGACAACCCGTCCCTGATCACCTCGCACGGCATCACCCAGCTGGCCCTGCCCTGGGCCCTGGGCGGCTATGAGTACGGTGGGGCCGCCAACCAGGTCTTCTACGGCTACGTGGGCGACGTCCGCATCGTCAACCGCCCGCTCAAGGTCAGCGAGTTCATGATCGGCAAGTAAGGCGCCGCCGCCGGTTGCTGGCCCATCCCGCCCCGGTGGTGGCCCGTCCCGCCTCACCACCGGGGCGGGCCACGTTCCCCCTTTCACAGCCCCCGCCGGTCAGGTCAGCCCGGGGTGATGATCACCTTCAGGGCCTCGTTGGCGGCGGCGTGGCCGAACACGTCGTAGGCCTCGTTGATCTGGCTGAACGTGAAGCGGTGGGTGCCCATCCGCTCGGCCGGGATGCGGCCGCTGGCCACCATCGTGAGCAGGGTCGGGATCGACACCGTGTCGACCAGGCCCATGGTCAGGGTGACGTTCTGGATCCACATCTCCTGCAGCGGCAGCTCGACCGGGACCCCGTGCACGCCGATGTTGGCGATGTGCCCGCCCGGCCGCACCAGCGACGCCGTCGTCTGCAGGGTCTCCGGGAAGCCGACCGCCTCGATGGCCACGTCCACGCCCAGGCCATCGGTCAGGTCCAGCACCTTCTCGCGGGTGCCCGGCCCGGCCTCGACGATGTCGGTCGCGCCGAACTCCAGCGCCGTGCCCAGCCGGAACTTGTTGGTGTCGACCGCGATGACCTTGGAGGCACCCCACAGCCCGGTGGTCTGGATGGCCGACAGGCCGACCGCCCCGGCCCCGACCACGGCCACG
>DASXMW010000137.1:0-2785 GCA_036495425.1 Streptosporangiaceae bacterium
CACGATCCGGTCGGCGGTCACCTTGGTCTCGCGACCGGTGCCGTCCAGCACCTCGATCGTGTGGTCGTCCAGGAACCGGCCCATGCCGGGCAGCATCGTGACGTGGTTGCGGGCCAGTTGGCTGCGGATGACCTCGATCTCCCTGCCGATCACGTGCTGCGTCCTGGACAGCAGGTCGGCGACGGTGATGTCCTCCTTGACCCGGTAGCTCTGGCCGTACATCTCGCGCTGGTCCAGGCCGGTCAGGTAGAGGATCGCCTCGCGCAGCGTCTTGGACGGGATGGTGCCGGTCTGCAGGCACACGCCGCCCATCATCTCGGGCCGCTCCACCACCGCCACCCGCTTGCCGAGCTTGGCCGCGGCGATGGCGGCCTTCTGCCCACCGGGGCCGGATCCGATTACCAGCAGCTCGAAGTCATGCACGGTGACCAGTCTGGCCGCCGCCCACGGGAAAGAGAACCCCCGCCCGTACCCGCTGGCTGAACATATGGGAAAAGATGGGTCCTGAGATGGCCATTCACACCGAAGTGCTGATCGCCGGGGCGGGCCCGGCCGGGCTGCTGCTGGCCGGGGATCTGGCCGCCGCGGGCGTGCGCTGCACCGTGGTCGAGCGCCGGGTCGGCCAGTCCAGCCTGACCCGGGCCTTCGCCGTGCACACAAGGACCCTGGAGGAACTGGACGCTCGCGGGATCGCCGACGACCTGATCGCCCGCGGGGTCAAGGCGCCCGCGCTGCGGCTGTTCGGCCGGGCCGAGCTGAGCCTGGCCTCGTTGCCCAGCCGGTTTCCGTACGTCCTGGTCACCCCGCAGTACGAGACCGAGCAGGTGCTGGCCGGGCGGGCCCGCGCGGCCGGGGCCGAGATCCGCGAGGGCGCCGAGGTGATCGGCCTTCGGCAAACCGGGGACCAGGTCGAGGTGGAGGTCCAGCGGGCCGGCACCACCCAGCGGCGGACGGTCCGGGCCGCCTACGTGGTGGGCGCGGACGGCCAGCACAGCGCGGTCCGGGACGCGGTCGGCCTGCCGTTCCCCGGGCAGGCGGTGGTGCGGTCGGTGATGCTGGCCGACGTGCCACTGGCCGAGGACCCGGCCGAGACGCTGACCACCGGCACCACCGGCGACGCCTTCGCGCTGATCGTCCCGTTCGGCGACGGCTGGTACCGGGTCATCGCCTGGAACCGGCACAACCAGCAACCGGACGACGCTCCGGTCGGCGCGGGCGAGATCCGGGACGTGCTGCGCCAGGTGTTCAGCACCGACTTCGGCATGGGTGAGCCGCGCTGGCTGTCCCGGTTCCACAGCGACGAACGGCAGGTCCCCCGCTACCGCGTGGGCCGGGTGTTCCTGGCCGGGGACGCGGCCCACGTGCACTCACCCGCGGGCGGCCAGGGCATGAACACCGGCCTGCAGGACGCGGCCAACCTGGGCTGGAAGCTGGCCGCGGTGGCCGCGGGCTGGGCCGGTGACGGCCTGCTCGACACCTACCAGGACGAGCGTCACCCGGTGGGCCAGCAGGTGCTGCGGACCAGCAGCGCGCTGCTGAAGCTGGGGCTGCTGCCCGGGCCGGCCGCGCTGCGGGCGGGCCGGGCCGTGGCCGTCCGGGCGGCGGCCAAGGTCGCGCCGGTGACGGCCCGGATGGGGGCGGCGCTGTCCGGCATCGGCATCCAGTACCCCGCGCCCCGGGGGGCGCATCCGCTGACCGGGCGCCGGGTGGCCGACCTGCGGCTGGCCGATGGGCGGCGGCTGTACGAGGCGCTGCGCAGCGGGCGGTTCCTGCTGGTCGCACCGGAGGGCGGGGCTGCCGGGCCCCTCGGCGCGCATGTGGAGGCGGTGGCGCTGGCCCAGCGGGCCCGGACCACGGTGCTGGTCCGGCCGGACGGCTACATCGGCTGGGCCAGTGACGATCCGGCCGCGGACCCCGCCGGCGCGCTGGCCCGGGTGGTGCACGCGCCGCTCGCGCCCGGCCGGGCGGCCTCATGACGATCCGGGCGGTGATCTTTGACTGGGGCGGCACGCTGACCCCGTGGCACACCATCGACCACCAGGCCCTGTGGCGGACGGTGTGCGAGCCGCACTACCCGCCGGGCCGGGCCGCCGGGGTGGCCGCGGCCATCTGCGCCGCCGAGCGGGAGCTGTGGGCGGCCGCCGACACCGACACCACCAGCGCCACCCTGGCCCAGGTCATGGACCGGGCCGGGGTGACCCCGACCGAGGCCATGCTGGCCGACTACTACCGGCACTGGGACCCGCACACGCTGACCGACCCGGACGCCCCGGCGGTCCTGCGCGAACTGCGCGGCCGCGGCCTCAGGATCGGCGTGCTGTCCAACACCATGTGGCCGCGCAGCGCGCACGAGCGGGTGTTCGGCCGGGACGAGGTGCTGGACCTGATCGACGGCGCCGTCTACAGCAGCGAGATCCCGTGGACCAAGCCGCACCCGGACGCGTTTCGCGCCGTCATGACCACGATCGGGGTAGACGACCCCGCCGCCTGTGTGTTCGTGGGTGACCGTCCCTACGACGACATCCACGGGGCCAAGTCAGCGGGCATGCGGGCGGTGTGGATCCCCAACAGCGAGGTGCCACAGCACGACGGCGTCGTTCCGGACGCGATCATCAGCCGGCTGTCTGAACTGCCCGCGCATATCGACAACTGGTGAGACGAGACCGGGAACCCGGCCGGGCTGCCGGGCTGCCGGGCTGCCGGGACTGCCGGACTGCCGGGCTGCCGGACTGCCGGCGGTGTGGCCTGCCGCCAGCGGCAGGCAATGGCGACGGGTCACCGGAAA
>DASXMW010000138.1:0-34095 GCA_036495425.1 Streptosporangiaceae bacterium
GGAGAAGTTCGAGAGCATCGTCGCCGGGATGTCGCGCTTCGCCGGGCGGCGGCTGGTCCTTGATGATGACGTCTACGCGTCCGAGGCAGCGACCAAAGACCGCAATCAGGGGATCGCGCACCTCCTCGACGGCTACGGCTGCATGTACTGCGACCCCGATCTGGCCACCGAGGTCTACACGCGCCAATGTTCGCTGCGGCTGAGCGCGCGGGACCTGGCCGTCATGGGAGCGACGCTGGCCAACGGCGGGGTGAATCCGGTCACCGGTGAGCCGGCCATCGACACCCGCTACTGCCACCGGGTACTAGCGGTGCTGGCCACCGCCGGCCTCTATGAGGAGTCCGGCCAGTGGCTGTACGACGTCGGCCTTCCCGGCAAGAGCGGAGTCAGCGGGGGCCTTTTGACGGTGTCGCCCGGTAAGGGGGGCGTCGGCACGTTTTCCCCGCCGCTCGACGCGGCCGGCAACAGCGTGCGTGGGCAGCGGAGTACCAGGTATCTGGCGGAAGCGCTCGGTCTCAACCTCTTTGCCTCGGCTCCAGCGGGGCTGACCTGACCGGGCGGTGCCGGAGCGGCCGGCCGGGAGCGGCGCATGCGTTCACCCCAGCGTGATGCCCTCTATTCACTCTCGGTGCGTTCGGGCAGCAGCAGCAATGCCCCGGCGAGGAAGCACAGGGCGCCGATCAAGGTCCCCAGATTTGAGCGCTCGGCATTGCGCAGCTGGCCGGTCGCCGGGCTGATGTAGCCGGCCACGGCCGACACACCGAATGCCACAGAGCCGACGAGGTTGAGCAGAGTTATCCACCATGACCACGACCGGGGGCGCCATGCGACCCAGGCGTGGCAGGCTTCGAGCCAGGCCAGCGCGCTGGCCACCAGGAAACAGATCGAGCCGATGGCATCGGGCCGCCACACGTGCTGATGTGCGGCCGAGGCGGTGAGGTCGACCCGCAGCGCGTTCCCGGTGCTGAGGTTGAAGAAGATGGTCCCGGCCAGCTGGACCGCCGTCGCCGACCAGTCGATCCGGCGGGGCTGGAAAACGAAGAAGCGACGCCGGCTGACGTGTGACGGCTGCGGCGCGGCGTCCACGGCCTCCCGGTAGGTGAGAAAACCAGCCGCGGTGAAGAACAGTGAGCCGATGAAGAAGGTAGCGGCGTCCCCGCGGGTGTCCACCGCACTCGCGTAGCCGGGGACCGCGCCGACCGCGAACAGCAGCGAACCGGCCGCGAACAGCACCGCGATCCACCAGCCCCGCTGCCGAGGGGCCCACCACGTTGAGCCGGCCGCCAAGGCGGGCCGCAAATGCTTGCGGTGGCGCCGGGAATCCCAGTGCGCCACCACGCCATCGGGGCGGACGTGCTCAACGAAGGTCACGAAGGGGCCGACGCGACCTGTCCGGTCGTCGCGCTCCCGCACGGACATCGGCGCGTCCCATCTGATCGGTTCAATCATCCGGCTCTGACGGCAGCGTGCCAGCCCCTGACGCTCCCGGCCTCACCCGCCGGAGGTGATGTGACCCCAGGTCAGGCGGGAGGCGCCCCGCCGGCCATCAGGGGCGCTCTCGGGGGGGTGAGAGCAGGGCCGACGGGGCGCGCCATGGAGCCCTCTCCGGGTGGGGATCGGAACCGTGGCCGGAGAGGACCACCTAAAGAATCGGCGACAGGCCTGACCGTCGACTGGAGATTACCTGACAGTAACCTGAAACCTACTGCTAAGTAACCTGTGTGACTAGTGAGCACAGTGTTGGCTGTGGAGGACGGTGAGCCTGGTTAATCCCGGCCCGGGGCGACAGCGCGACGACGGACCGGACGCCGGCACGCGGCGTTCTCCTGGGTGACCGCACGATGTCATCGGCAACGGATGACCGGAGATCTGGTCAGCCGGTCACGAGGCCGAGGAGGCCGTTGACGGCCACGATCACGCCGCCTACGAGCAGGACGGCGATGAGGACCTTGTTGCCGTTCGCCCGCAGCCAGCCGTTGAACGCGGTCAGATACCGAGTCGTCGCGCCGGGCGCGAAAATGTGCACCAGCAGGGGCAGCCACACGAGAAGCGCATTGATCACGACGACGACGATGATCGCCGTCGTGGTGAGTTCGATGTCGGCGTTGGCCGTGGCGATCACCTGAACGGCGGCGATGAAGGTGACACCCGGCGCGAACAGCAGCAGGCCGACAGCGAACGCGCTCCCGGGAGCGGGATTGGCGATCATCTTCGAGATGAACCCCTGCTTGGGGTGGTCCGGATCGGGCTGCTTCGGTTTCCGCCCGGCGAGGACGGCACCGCCCGCCAGCATCAGCAGGCCGAGGCCGAGCCGTAGGCCATAGCGAGGTGTGCGCTGACTGTGGTGGCTCAGACCGGTGTTGCGGAGAATCGCGATCACCACCAGGCCCATCACCAGGCTCATGATGATCGCGCCCGCCAGGTAAGCGGCTCCAACCAGCCGTGGCCGGGCGGAGCCGAGGTAGACGGCGGACACCAGCAAGGTGGTCGGGGACAGCGCGGCCAGCAGCGCGAGCCCGGCCGCCTGCAGGATCATGGACTGCTCGCCATTCCCGGCTCGCCCGGCGGGGTGGCCACATAACGATCGGTAGGGGAGACCTGACCCGAGCCGTTAGCTGCAGGACCCACCCCGGGACCGGTGTCAGACAACATATGCCTCCTGCTGAAGATCCCGGACTGGCCGCCGATCGTGGCACTACGCCGGGCGCTTGACCGCTGCATTCGTCTACCGTTCCCCAGTGTGCCGCCGCGCGCTTCACCCCGCCAAGGTGAGTTGGCCGGCCCGAGATGACCGATGCCGCTGTTCGCGACGTTGCTTGACGATTCACCGCTGCGGCCACCAGCATCCCTCAGCCCGGGTGAACAACCCGCCCGCTGCGGAGAGGCCGGCCACTATAGGGAGGTCGGCAAGCGCGCGGTACCGGCCGGATGCGCCCCTACGGCAGGAAGGATCTTGTGTCTCCTCACGCTCACCTGACCGCTTTCGGCTTCTCCGCGGACCCCGGCACGCTGCTGGCCAGTTGCGGGCCCAAGCCCGGCATCGCCTGCCGGATGGTCTGGGACCTCTCGCACAGCGGCACCGCGGCCAAGCTGACCTCGGTGTACCTGGCCGGGCCGGTCAACCTGATCCTCAAGCTGGCCTGGCTGGTGCTGCTGGCGCTGGTGGCCCGGGTGCTGCTGCACCGGCTGATCAACCGGGTCACGGTCCGCGCCGCGGACGCCCCGCTGGCCAGCCGGCTGCGGCAGCACAGCGGGATGCGGCGCCGGCCGCTGTCCCGGCTGCTGCACCCGATCCGGACCCGGGAACTAACCCGGGCTCATGCCGAGTTCACCGCCGAGCAGGCCGCAGCCGAGTCCGCCCGCGAGGATGCGGTGCTGGCCGGCGCGGAGGCGGCCATGACCGGCTCCACCGACCCAGAGGACATGGACACCGCTTCGGAGGCGGTGACCGAGGCGGTCTCGGAGCGGCGGCACCAGCGCGCGCACGCGCTGGGCTCGATCCTGCGCAGCGGGTCCTCGGTGACGATCTTCGCGATCGCGGCCGCTATCGGCCTCGGCGACCTGGGCGTGAACCTGGCCCCGGTGCTGGCCAGCGCGGGGGTGGTCGGGATCGCGGTCGGCTTTGGCGCCCAGAACCTGGTCCGGGACTTCCTGGCCGGGATCTTCATGCTGATGGAAGACCAGTACGGCGTGGGCGACGTGATCAACATCGGCGACGCCACCGGCACGGTCGAAGCCGTGAGCCTGCGCACCACCCGGCTGCGGGACATCAACGGCGTGGTCTGGCACATCCGCAACGGCGCGCTGGAGAAGGTCGGGAACGAATCCCAGGGCTGGGCCCGGGCCGTGGTCGACGTGCCGGCCCCGCCCGAGCTGGACCTGCCCGACACCCGGAAGATCATGGAGCAGGCCGCGGGCACGATGTGGCGCGAGCGCCGCTGGCACAAGCTCATGCTGGAGAAGCCCGAGGTGTGGGGGGTGCAGGCCATCACCGACACCCAGGTCACAATGCGGGTCGCGGCCAAGACGCTGCCCCTGCGCCAGTATGAGGTCGGCCGGGAGCTGCGCGAGCGCGTGGTGTCCGCCATCGACCTGGCTCTGCTCGACCTCCAGATCGACCCGCAGCCGGGACGGACCGCAGCCCAGCTGGCCGCGGTCGGCGAGGACACCCGGCGGCCCAAGTCGCCCCGGACCACCATGCGGTCCCGCACCGGGCACGCCGGGGGCGACGACCCCATCTCCGACGAGATCGAGCCGAAGGACCGCCCCGGCCCGGGACACCCTGGTCAGGCGGGACACCCCGGGCACCCGAACCGCCCGGACCAGAACGGGTCGGCCTCACCGTAGGCTGGGAGGCGCTATGAACACTGAACCGGCTCCCCCGGCCCCGGGGTCCTTCTACGAGGCCGCCGGCGGCGAAGAGTTCTTCGACCGCCTGGTGCACCGCTTCTACGAGCTGGTGGCCGGCGACCCCCAGCTGCGTGCGGTCTACCCGGCCCAGGACCTGAAGCCGGCCGAGGACCACCTCCGGCTGTTCCTGATCCAGTACTGGGGCGGCCCGCAGACCTACAACGAGCTGCGCGGCCATCCCCGGCTGCGCATGCGGCACGCGCGCTTCGTCATCGACGAGGCCGCGCGTGACGCCTGGCTCCGGCACATGCGCACGTCCCTGGACGAGCTGGAGCTGGACCCGGCGCTGGACGCCCAGCTGTGGGACTACCTGGTCATGGCGGCGCACAGCCTGCTCAACCGGCCCAGCGAGCCGCCCGCGGGGCGGGACCTGGGTCTCACGCCCCACTGACGGGCTGACCACCGCAGCGAGCCCGGGCCGCCGTGGGGCGGCCCGGGCTCTGTGGTTGGTGCGTCAGGTGCGGGTGAGCTTGCGGTAGGTGACGCGGTGCGGACGGGCCGCCTCGGCGCCGAGCCGCTCGATCTTGTTCTTCTCGTAGGCCTCGAAGTTGCCCTCGAACCAGAACCAGTTGTCGCCGCCCTCCCAGGCCAGGATGTGGGTGGCGATCCGGTCCAGGAACCACCGGTCGTGGCTCGTGATCACCGCACAGCCCGGGAAGTCGAGCAGTGCGTTCTCCAGCGAGGAGAGCGTCTCGACGTCCAGGTCGTTGGTGGGCTCGTCCAGGAGCAGCAGGTTGCCGCCCTTCTTCAACGTGAGCGCCAGGTTGACGCGGTTGCGCTCGCCGCCGGACAGCACCCCGGCCGGCTTCTGCTGGTCCGCGCCCTTGAACCCGAACGCGGCCACGTAGGCCCGGCTCGGAATCTCGGTGGTGCCCACGTTGATGTGGGTCTCGCCGTCGGAGATGGCCTCCCACACGTTCTTGTTGGGGGCGATCTTCTCCCGGCTCTGGTCGACGTAGGAGACCTCCACCGTCTCCCCCAGCCGGACGGTCCCGGCGTCGGGCTTCTCCTCGCCGACGATCATCTTGAAGAGGGTCGTCTTGCCGACGCCGTTCGGGCCGATGACACCGACGATGCCGTTACGGGGCAGTGAGAAGCTCAGCCCGTCGAACAGCATGCGGTCGCCGAATCCCTTGGTCAGCTTCTCGGTCTCGACGACCACGTTGCCCAGGCGCGGGCCGGGCGGGATCTGGATCTCCTCGAAGTCGAGCTTGCGATTCCGGTCGGCCTCGGCGGCCATCTCCTCGTAGCGGTCCAGCCGGGCCTTGCTCTTGGCCTGGCGGGCGCGGGGGTTCGACCGCACCCACTCGAGCTCGTCCTCCAGGCGCTTGCGGCGCTTGACGTCCTTGGCTCCCTCGACCTTGATCCGGGCCGCCTTGGTGTCCAGGTAGGTCGAGTAGTTGCCCTCGTAGGGATAGGCGCGGCCGCGGTCCAGCTCCAGGATCCACTGGGCCGCGTTCTCCAGGAAGTACCGGTCGTGGGTGACGGCCACGACGGTCCCGGCGTAGCTCTCCAGGTACTGCTCCAGCCACTGCACGCTCTCCGCGTCCAGGTGGTTGGTGGGCTCGTCCAGGAGAAGCAGGTCGGGCTGGGACAGCAGCAGCCGGCACAGGGCCACCCGGCGGCGCTCGCCACCGGACAGGTTGGTCACCGGCGAATCCGGCGCCGGGCAGCGCAGCGCGTCCATGGCCTGCTCGAGCTGGCTGTCCAGGTCCCAGGCGTCCCGGTGGTCGAGCTGCTCCTGCAGACGGCCCATCTCCTCCAGCAGTTCGTCGGAGTACTCGGTGGCCATCTTTTCGGCGATCTCGTTGTACTGGTCCAGCATCGCCTTGGTCTCGGCGACACCTTCCTCGACGTTGCCGAGTACCGTCTTGTCCTCGTTCAGCTGCGGCTCCTGCGAAAGCAGGCCGACCGTGAAGCCGGGCATCAGGCGAGCCTCACCATTGGAAGGCTGCTCGACCCCGGCCATCATCTTCAGCAGGGTGGACTTGCCGGTTCCGTTCGGCCCCACGACGCCGATCTTGGCCCCAGGCAGGAAAGACAGCGTGACGTCGTCAAGGATTACCTTGTCTCCGTGCGCCTTGCGCACGGTACGCATTTGGTAGATGAACTCCGGCATACCCCTAGCGTATTAGCCTCAGCGCCTCGTTAGACCCGGCTCCCGGCTTGCTGGCCGTCCGCGCTGATCGCCATACCCTGGCCGTCCGCTCTGGCCGTCCGCTCTGGGCGCCATGGCCCGGCGGGTCAGGCGGCCGGGTCCTCGGCCTCGTCGTCACGGTCGTGGGCGGGCGGGATTAAGGCCGCGGGCTCGGGCGTCCCGTCCGCGCACCGGCGGGGCCGGGCCGCGTCGCCGGGCGTGTACAGGCGCACCTGGTCCCGGCCCTCGTCCTTGGCCCGGTACAGCGCCGAGTCGGCCGCGGTCAGCAGTTCGAACAGGTCCCGGCCGTGAGCGCCGAGCACGGCCACGCCGATCGAGATTGTCACGTCCAGCGCTACGCCGTCGGCGTACACGCCCATCACACTGGCCCGGTGCCGCAGCCGCCCGGCGATCTTGCAGGCCTCGTCGGCGTCGGCCCGCGGCAGCAGGACCACGAACTCCTCACCGCCGAACCGGCCCACCACGTCCGAACCGCGCACCTGCTGGCGCAGCTCGGTGGCCAGCCCGCGCAGCACCTCGTCCCCGGCCAGGTGGCCGTGGGTGTCGTTGACCCGCTTGAAATGGTCGACGTCGGCCAGCAGCAGGGCCAGGTCCTCCCCGCACCGCATGGCCCGGGCGATCTCGGTGTCGGCCTCCCGCTGCCAGGCCGTCGCGTTGAGCAGCCCGGTCTTGGCGTCCGTCCGGGCGGCGGCCTGCAGCTGCTGGTGCATCAGGCAGCGCTGGAGCACGATCACCGGCGGCAGCGCCACCAGCAGCAGCACCGGGCTCAGCGCGCAGGACACCACGACCAGCACGCCCACGCAGATCTCGGTCAGGTCCAGCAGCAGGCTCTCGTGGTCCCAGAGCACCTCGGCCCAGCGCGCCTGCGGCTGGGCCGCGTGCGCCGCGACCGCGACCATGCCCGTGTTGAGCACGTTGAACAGGGCCGCACTGCCCAGGGCGGCCAGCACCGCGGGCGGCCGCAGGAACCAGGCCTGGGCCTCGGGGTGGGACAGCCACGGCACCGACTGGGCCGCGGCCGCCGTCGGCCCCAGGTGCCGGAACGTCACCGACGCCGCCGCACCCGCCAGCCCCAGCGCCGCCGAGCTGAACAGCCGCCGGTAGGCCGGGGTCCGGCGTATCCGCAGGTACAGCAGGACACCGAGGATGACCGGCGCGACCAGTGAGTACACCGGCGGGAGCAGCAGCGCGATCGGCAGCCACCAGGCGGACAGCAGGTCGCGCGACACGCCGGTGGGCTGACCCAGCCGCCGGGTTGCTTCGATGCAGACCGCGCCACAGGCCAGCAGGGCCGCGAACAGCGCGGCGTCGGCGCCCCGGACCGGAGTCACCGCGAGCCCCCAGCCGGTCAGGCCGAGGTCGGCGGCGATGATGAGGAAGACGTAGCCGACCACGAAGTGCGGCAGCGCGAAGAGCTGCCGGCTACGCGGCCGGCCAAATCGCCGGAGCAGTCCGCGGGAAGCCACCCGCTGCGTCACCACCTGGTCGGCTGCTGACATGCCCATCGCCCGTCATCCATCGACTGTCACTGATCGGTTCGACACGACCACTGTACGTGGCCAGAAATCGCCTCGCATCACTTTGAGTAACTTGACTAAGACAGAATGTGCTGAGCTGGCCCGATGTGATTTGGGCCCGCCCGGCGCTGCTCCTGGCTCACTCCGGGGCGGTCACGTGCGGGCGAAAGGGCGTTTGCACCTGCAAGGTCACAGTCCGGTAGCGGATAGGCCCCGGGGGCCCCAACGCGTGTGACCAAGGTCCCGGCGTTGTATGTTGGGTGCCGCACGGAGCGGTTACGCAGACGGATTACTCATCCGCAGAGCGTGACCCCGCCCCGCGCGGCCTGCCGTAAGGCCCGGTACGACCCGACGTGCCGGACACTGGCTACCCGTAGGAAGTGAGTTCCATGCGAGGGGTCATCTGGACCTGAGCCCGGTGCCGCTACTTGGCCGCCGGCTCCGCCATTGACGCATCCAGTTCCTGGTCGAGTGCTGCGATGGCGTGTTCGTCGAACATCCCGCCGTCCTGGTCAGCCTTACTCTCACCCGGGCCGTCCAGGCCGGGCAGGGGCTCCTCGGCCTGCCCGGAGCGGATCGCCTCACCGAAGTTCAGGTTGTCGTCCGGTGAGCGCTTGAGCCGGGAGAACTGCGCGACGCCGCGGCTCAGGTCGAAACCAATCGTGTCGGCCTGGACCTCGACCTCTGAACGCTGCTGACCGGCGCGGTCCTGCCACTGGCTGACCCGCAGCTTGCCGGCCACGATGACCGGCTGGCCCTTGCGCAGGCAGGTGGCCGAGTTGCTGGCCAGGGCCCGCCAGCAGCTGACCGAGTAGAAGTGGGTCTCCCCGTCCTTCCACTCGCCCGTCTCCCTGTCGATCTTGCGGCTGCTCGACCCGATGCGCATGTGCGCGACCGGGACCCCGCTGCCGGCGTAGCGCACCTTGGGCTCGGTGGCGACGAAGCCGACCAGCGTCACGTTTGCGCCCTGAATCATCACGTTCCTCCTGCGATCTGGCGGCTCCGTGCCGCCGAAGTGGTGGCCGACCCGGTGCCCGGGTGGCCGGTCACTGCCCACGGTGCCGGGCCGCGGCCGGACCACGACAGGACGGCCGCCGGGCCTGTGGATAACTCACGGTTTTCCACAGGCCCGCGGCCAGAGCTGGCGGCCGCCCGCACGCAGCGGTCCGATGGATGCGCGGGCGGGCACGGGGCCGCCGGCGGCGCAGGAGGAAAGGCGGTGCGCCATGGTGGCAGGCACCCAGGCGTCAGCGGCGCGCGAGCGCGTCCAGCTGGGTCATCTCGGTGTCGTCCAGGGTGAAGCCGTACAGGGCGAAGTTGGATTCGATCCGGTCGCGGTGCGAGGACTTGGGGATCACCGCGATGTCGTGCTGCAGGTGCCAGCGCAGCACGACCTGGGCGGGCTGCACCTTGTGCCGGGTGGCGATCTCGGTGATGGTCCGGTCGCGCAGGTTCGTGCGCTTCAGCGAGCTGTATCCCTCGACCAGGATTCCGCGCTCGCGGTGGGCGGCCAGCACCCGCGGGTCGTACTGCGGGATGCTCCAGGGGATCTGATTGACCGCGGGACGCTGGCCGGTGGCGCGGATGAGCTCATCGATCTCGGCCGGGCTGTAGTTGCTGACACCGATAGCCCGGGTCAGCCCGGCCGCCCGGATCCGGATGAACTGCTCCCACACCGGGACCGACGCGCCCCGGCCGGGTGGCCAGTGGATCAGCCACAGGTCCACGTGGTCGGTGCCGAGGTCCCGCAGGCTCGCCTCGATGGTGGCTCGCTCACGGCCGGCGTTGCCCGGCGGGAGCTTGGTGGTGATGAAGACCTCGCGGCGGTCCACCCCGCTGTCCCGGATGGCCCGGCCGACCTCGGTCTCGTTCCTGTACATGGTCGCGGTGTCCAGGTGACGGTAGCCAGCCTCCAGGGCGTACCTGGCCGACTGGTACGCGGAGTTCCCGCGCAGCTGCCAGGTGCCGAACCCGGCCATGGGCATGGCCACGCCGCCGCCGAGATCGGCTACGGCCTGAACGTCGTCGTCATTCATGGCCTCAATTCTCCCATCCTGCTCGCTGGTGTGCTGTGGTGGCGGGCTCAGGCCGCCGGGCAGGAACTCAGTGGGGCCGGCGCGCGGGCGCCTGCTACGGTCTCGCTTCGTGCGGCGAATCTCGGTGGTCGGCACGTCCGGTTCGGGCAAATCGACGGTCGGCCGCCGGCTGGCCCAGGACCTTGGCCTGCCCTTCATCGAGCTGGACTCGATCTACCACCAGCCGGGCTGGGTGCCGCTGGCGCCAGCGGAGTTCCGCCGCCGGGTGAGCGAGGCGGCCGCGGGCGACGGCTGGGTGATCGACGGGAACTACAGCGTCGCCCAGCCGCTGGTCTGGGCCCGGGCCGACACCGTGGTGTGGCTGGACCTGCCGCGCCGGATGGTCATGCGCCAGATCATCTGGCGGACGCTGCGGCGGGTTGCGCTCCGGGTCGAGCTCTGGAACGGCAACCGGGAGCGGTGGGCCAACCTGTTCACCTGGGCGCCGGAGGACTCGGTCATCTCCTGGGCCTGGCACCACTACTCGGTCCAGCGGGACCGGTACGCGTCCGCGATCGTGGACCCGGTCTGGACGCACCTGCACTTCGTCCGGTTGCGCAGCCGCGGGGAGATCGGCCGCTTCCTGGCCGCGGCCGGGGTGGGCCGGCTGGGGAACGCGGGCGGCGTTCCCCAGCCGGGCGCGACCACCCCTGGCGAAGACGGGCCCGGTCCCGGCTAGGCCGCGACCAGTTCGGACGGCTGGGCGATCACGTCGACCAAGGCGCCGTTGCGCATGACCGTGATCGCCAGCGGCTTGCCGATCGCTTCCTCGAACATCAGCCGCTGCAGATCCTGGGCGGCCGCGACGGGGTGACCGGCGGCCGAGATCAGCAGGTCGCCAGGGCGCAGGCCGGCGCGGTCAGCCGGGCCGCCCGGCACCACTTGGGCCACCCGGAGACCATTGGCCCGCCCGATCCGCTCCTGCCAGGGCGCGGACAGCGGGGCCGGCACCGAGACCAGTCCCAGGTAGGCGCGCCGGACGCGGCCGTCGCGCATGAGCGCGGACACGATCTTGCGGGTGGTGTTGTTGACCGGGACGGCCATGCCCAGCCCGACCCCGGCCACCGCGGTGTTGATGCCGACGACCTTGCCGCCGGCGTCGGCGAGCGCGCCGCCGGAGTTGCCGGGGTTGAGCGCGGCGTCGGTCTGGATGACGTCTTCGATGAGCCGGGTGCCGCCACGGCCACCGGCGGGCATGGACCGGCCGAGGGCACTGACCACGCCCGCGGTCACCGAGCCGGCCAGGCCCAGCGGGTTGCCGACCGCGACCACCAGCTGGCCGACGACCAGGTCGTCGGCTTCGCCGAGCTCGGCGGGCGGCGGGGTGGGCCCGGTGGCCCGCAGGACCGCCAGGTCCGACAGGGGGTCGGCGCCGATCACGCGGAAGGGGGCCGTCGTGCCGTCCGAAAACGCCGCCGTGCCACTATCCGCCTGCCCGACGACGTGTGCGTTAGTGAGCAGGAATCCATCGCCGGTGAAGACGACGCCCGAACCCAGGCTTTCGCCGCTGGCGGGGCCGCGTCCGTGACGCGGGACCCGCAGGCTAGCCACCTTGGGCGTCAGCCTCTCGGCCACGCCAGAAACAATGAGCGAGTACGCGTCCAAAGGACGGTCTGCTGCCATGGACCGCCTCCATTTACGGTGATTACAGCATTACAAGGCAACAGGCTGGCGGGCGGCTAGCTTCCGGCCGGGGTTATGCCATCAGCGGAACGGTGGACCGGGGCGGACTTGCGCAGCGCGGACGAAGGACACGTGACGGGTTCGGGGGCCCTGTGGGCTACGCGGGCGCAGCCCGAGTAGGGGGTCTGGGGGGCTGTGCCCCCGAGGCTAAATCCGGGAGGCGGCGGTCAGCTCGGTGCAGAAGGTGGTGTAGGTGGTGAGCTCGGTGCCGGCCGGGATGACGACCAGGTCGCGGGCGACAGCGTCGATGCGGGAGCGCATGGCGGCGGCGATCTGCTCGCGTTCGCGGTCGGAGGCCAGGGTGACCGCGTTCTGGCTGCCGGTGGCGGTGAGCCAGCCCAGCAAGAGGAAGGCGACGACCATGGCGGCGACCCACGGGATCAGGGCCACGCTGCCCAGCAGTTCGGGCGGGTGGTGGCCCATGGCGTGGAACACTCCGACCACGAGCAGCACGCCCATCCAGCCGATCCCGGCGATGACCAGTGCGACCAGCAGCCACTGCCACGCGCAGACCAGGCGCCACCAGCCGGGGACGCGGGCCGCGGTGGGCACGCTCTCGCTGATCGCGCTGCTGAGCGCGCCGCTGATGCTGCCGGCCTGGGACCGGGCCGCGGTCCGCACCGTGCGGGGCCAGGGGTCGGGCAGGCCCTGGCTGATCGCGCCGGCGAAGACGGTGATGGCGCTGTCGACCTCGGACTGCTGGGCGTCGGCGCCGGCCGCGACCGCGATCCGGGCGTCGGCGCTGGCCCGGCTCAGCCGGACCGAGCGCACCGGGTCGCGGCCCGGGAACCAGCCGGGGACGCGGGCGAACGGCCAGCTCAGGTACTTGGCCGCGTGGATCTCGCGGACGTCTTCCAGTGCGTCGGTGACGCCGGCCAGGCCGGCCGCGTGGGCCAGCGCGTCGGCCAGGGCCAGGGCGGGGCCGGGCGGAACTTTGTCCAGCGCGGTGCGGGCCGGGCCGTCGGCGTCCAGGCCGGACGCGGCGTCCTCCCAGGGCGGCCGGGCGGCCGGGCGGGAGGCGGCGCGGGCGGCGCCGTTGGGGGTGACGGTGAGGCCGTCGAGATCGGGACGGCTGCCGGGCTCGCTGAGGCTGGCCGGAGCGACGGGACCCGTGAAGCCGGCGGGGCCGGAGCCGGACACCTCGGAGCCGCGGGCCACGGCGGCCGGGTCGATGGCGTAGACGCCGAACTTGCCGAACTTACGGATGATGCTGTCGATGTCGGCGGTGATGCGCTCGGTGGCGGTCTGCCGGGCCGACACCGCGTCGGCCAGGATCTGGCGCAGCTTGTCCAGGCCGGTGCCGGTGACCGCGGAGACCAGCAGGACACGGGCTTCGCCATGCCCCTCGGAGTCCAGCAGGCGCCGGAGGTCTTCTTCGCAGTCGTAGGCCTGCTGCGGGGTGAGCAGGTCGCACTGGTTGAGCACGACCGTGGTCACGGTGGCGTACCCGGCCAGCTTGGCCAGGAACCGGTTGTGCACGGCGGCGTCGGCGTACTTCTGCGGGTCGAGCACCCACACCATCAGGTCGGCCAGGCTGACCAGGCGGTCGACGGCGGTGGCGGCCCCGGCCGCGACCGAGTCGTGGTCGGGGAGGTCCAGCAGAATCAGCCCGCTGAGCGCGGCCTCGCCGGCGTCGAGCGCGCTGGCCCGGGCGTAGCGGTAGCGGCCTTCCACGCCCAGCCAGTCCAGCAGCGGCGCGGCCCCCTGCATGCCCCAGACGCAGGCGTGCGCGTTCCTGGTCGCGGGCCGGGTCACCGCCGACGGCGAGAAGTTCGCCCCGGCCAGCGCGTTGAACAGCGACGACTTGCCGCTGCCGGTGCCGCCGGCCAGCGTGACCACGGTGTGCGCGGCGGACAGCTTGAGCCGCTCACCGGCCCGGGCCAGCAGGGCCTCGGCCTCGCCGACCAGGTCCGGGCTGAACCCGCCCGCCCCGCTGCGCTCCTGGGCGATCTCGACCAGGCCGGCCAGGGCCGCCAGCCGTTCGGGCAGGTGGGCGCTGGGCAACCCGGCGAACGGGGGCGCACTGGTGGTCACTGAAGTGCCTCGAGCGTGAACCCGGCCTGATACAGCCGCACCCCGGCCACCTCGTCGCAGCGGCCCACTTCGTCGATGACCTCCGGGAAGCGGAGGAGTTCCTCGTCGAGTAGCAAGCGGGCCCTCTCGTTCAGCTCCGCGCGGGCGGTGTGGAAGATGTCCTGCACTCGCTCCTCCCCCAGGACCGCGGTGACCACCCGCCGGGGCAGGGTCAGGATGTCGCTGTCGTCGCTCGAGGCCGCGGCGTGGCTGCCGATCGCCCCCTCACCGAGGATGGCGAGCACGGTGACGAGCGTCAGCGTATCGTCGTCGAGCGCCACCGACTTGCCGCGGCCGGGTTTTTGCCCGACCGCCTGCCGGACCAGCCGGAGCACGTGGTCCTGCCAGGCGCTGACGGCCTGGGCGGCCCGGGCCGGCAGGCCGGCCGCGGACCGGGACAGGTTCAGCTCCTGTAGCGTGCTGTCCGGGCTGGACCCGTCGCCGAACGCGGACGCGAACAGCCGGTCGGCCTGGTGCCCGTTGACCCGCTGCTCGTTCACCGTGGTCAGCATGACCGAACCGGCCGGGTCGTCGCGCCACTCGCGTTCGGCCTCCTCGGAGGCCCGGTCGGCGGCCGACACGATCACGGCCTCCAGCGCCGACCGCAGCGCGGCCTGCATGGCGGTCGACCGCTCGGGCGCCTGGCGCTTGCGGGCCCGCTTGCCCTGGCGCGGCGGCTTGCGGGTCCGCAGGGTCCGGGTCAGGTCCCCGGTGACGACCAGGTCCTGCCAGCGGGCCTGGACCTCGCCGCGCAGCAGCTCGCCGTCCCGCAGGGCCTGCTGGACGGTGCCGAGCGCGGTCCGGTACGGGCCCTCGGCCTGCTGGCGCAGCCGGGTCCGCACGGCCAGCTGGGCCTCGGCCGCGGCGGCCAGAGCCGGGACCCGGGTGCGGAACGTGTCCAGGACCCCGGCCATGGTCTGGGTGAGCACCGCGACCCGGCGTTCCTCACGGCGGCTGGTGTCGGTCAGGTAGGCGCGGACCGGCTCGAACGCCTCGGGCGGCAGCATCCCCGCGGCCGGCCGGGTCTCGGGGATCACGAACCGGTCGGCGGCCTCGATGGCGTTGGCGTCGAGCATGGCGTTGAAGTGGGCGACCAGCTCGGCCCGGGCGCTGTTCGGGACCCGGGACAGCACGATGCCCAGGGACGCGCCGCGGTCCCGGGCGTGCTGGAGCACCTGCCAGACCGGCGCGTCCGCGTACCGGCTGGCCGAGGTGACGAACAGCCACAGGTCGGAGGCGTCCAGGAACTGATAGGCGAACTCGTGGTGGGCCTGCACGACCGAGTCGATGTCCGGGGTGTCGAGCAGGGCCAGGCCGCGGGGCATGCGCTCGCTGGCCGCCAGCACCAGCAGGCCGTCGCGGCCGGGCCGGGCCAGGCCCTCCTGGCGGACCCGGGGCAGGCTGGGCAGGAAGTTGTTCTCGGCGAACCAGTCGGCGTCGTCCGGGTGGCAGGCCAGCACCGGGCTGTTGGTGGTCGGCCGGCGCACCCCGGTCGCGCTGACCTGCTGGCCGACGAGGCTGTTGACCAGCGTCGACTTCCCGGCCCCGGTGGAGCCGACCACCGCCACCAGGATCGGGGCCGTCGACCGGCGCAGCCGCGGCAACAGGTAGTCGTCGACCTGGCTCAGCAGCTTGGTCCGCTCGGCCCGGATCTCGGCCAGGTCCGGGGTCTCGAACAGCAGCGGCACCGCGGCGATGCGCTGGCCCAGGCTGACCAGGGCACCCTCCAGGGCCTGGGCGTCCAGCCGGACGTGCGGCTCGGCCGGGGAGTCGGCCGGCGGCCCGGGGTCCGCGGGCTCGCTGTCGGCCCCGGCCGGGCCGGCCGGGCCGTCGGGCTCACCGGCGGCCACGGGCGTGACCTGCGGCTCCCCGGGCTCAGCGGCTTCGTGGCGCCCCCGGGACCGCTGCGGTGCGGGCGGCTCCTGAGCGGGCTGGGACTCCGGGGGCTTCTGGGGGTCCTGGGGGTCCTGGGGGACGGACGCGTCGGAGGGGGCGCTGTCCTGGGGCGGGGACGGGGGTCTCACGCCGGGGCCGTCCCTGGACCGGCGGGGGCCGGGTGAGCACCGGGCTGGCCGGGCACGACGCGGGGCAGGGCCCGCATGAGCTCGGCGATCTCGGCTGCGACGTTCACGACCTCACCTATCACGACTACGGCCGGCGGCCGGATCCCATCTTCCAACACCCTTGACCCGACAGTGTCCAGCGTTGCCACAATTGTGCGCTGAGTAGGCAGAGTACCGTCCATTGTGACCGAAACGGGAGTGCCAGCGGGCCGACCGTTACGGATCAGTGTCTCGGCCACCGCGCCCAGCCGTTCCACCGCCATGAGCAGGACCAACGTCCCTTGCGCGGCGGCCAGGCCGGGCCAGTTCACGGTGGACCGCGGGTCACCCGGCGGCACGTGCACCGACACCACGCTGAACTCCTGGGCGATGCCACGGTGCGTGACCGGGACGTGGGCCGTGGCGGGCACGGCCACCGCGCTGGTGATGCCCGGGACCACGGTGACCGGGACGCCGGCCCGCAGGCAGGCGATGACCTCCTCGGCCCCGCGGCCGAACACGTAGGGGTCGCCGCCCTTGAGCCGGACCACGAACTTGCCCGCCCGGGCCTGCTCGACCAGAGCCGCGTTGATGTGCTCCTGGGCCACCGAGCGGCCGTAGGGGATCTTGGCCACGTCGATGACCTCGACGTCGGGGGGCAGCTCGGCCAGCACGGACCGGGGGGCGAGCCGGTCGGTGACCACGACGTCGGCTTCGGCCAGCAGCTGGCGGCCGCGCACGGTGATCAGCCCGGGGTCGCCGGGGCCGCCGCCGACCAGGGCCACGCCGGACCGGTGCTGGCGGCCGCGGCGGGCGCCGACGGTGCCGGTCCGCAGGCCGGCCACGATGCTGTCGCGCACGCCCGCGCTGTGCCGGGGATCGCCGCTGAGCACCCCGACCTGGACGTCGCCGGCCTGGCCGGAGGCCGGGGTCCAGACCCGGGACCGGGAGGCGTCGTCGGCCCGGACCGACCAGATGTGCCGCTCGTCGGCCTCGGCGCTGATGGCCTCGTTCACGGCCGGGTCGTCGGTGCAGGCGCAGACCAGCCAGGCGCCATCGGTGTCGCCGGGGGCGAACCGGCGCCGCTCCCAGCGGATCCGGCCGGACTGGGCCAGGTCCTCCAGGGACCCGGTGACCTCCGGGGCGACCAGCAGCACGTCGGCGCCGGCGTCGAGCAGGGCGGGCACCCGGCGGTTGGCCACCGCGCCGCCGCCGGCGACCAGCACGCGCCTGCCGCTGAGCTGTAGCCCGAGCAGGTACGGCCGGCGGTCAGCCATCGCCGGTCCTACCGGTCAGCACGTGTCCAGGCTCCTCACGTCTTGTCGCTGACGCCGGCCGAGTCGAACGTGGCCACGTCGCGCAGGGCCCGCACCGCGCTCTGCACCAGGGGCAGCGCCAGCACGGCCCCGGTCCCCTCCCCGAGGCGCAGGTCGAGGTCGATCAGTGGCCGCAGCCATAGGTGACCAAGCGTAGCGGCATGCCCGGGCTCGCTGCCGCGATGGCCCGCCAGGCAGGCCCCGCTCGCGGCGGGCGCGATGGCCACCGCGGCCAGGGCGGCGGCGCCGGCGATGACCCCGTCCAGGATGACCGGCACCCGCAGGGCCGACCCACCCAGGATGAACCCGGCCAGGGCCGCATGCTCGAACCCCCCGAAGGCGGCCAGCACCCCGATGGGATCACCCGGGCTGGGCTGGTGCCGGGCCAGGCCCCGCCGGACCACGGCCACCTTCCGGGCCAGGGCGGCCTCGTCGGCGCCCGCGCCCGGCCCCACCACCGCGGCGGGATCCTGGCCGGTGAACACGCTGATCAGTGCGGCCGAAGCCGTGGTGTTGGCGATCCCCATATCCCCGGTGACCAGGCAGCGGTTCCCGGCCGCGACCAGGTCCCGGGCCACCTCGATGCCGACCGTCAGCGCTTGCACCACCTGGGTGCGGGTCATGGCCAGGCCCTGGGTGAAGTCGGCGGTGCCGCGGCCGATCTTGCGCGGCAGCAGGCCCGGGGCCGGGTCCAGGTCGGCGGCGACCCCCGTGTCGACCACCACGACCTCGGCCCCGGCCTGGGCGGCGAAGGCGTTGACGACCGCGCCGCCGGCCAGGAAGTTGGCCACCATCTGGGCGGTCACCTCCTGCGGCCAGGGACTGACGCCCTGGGCGTGCACGCCGTGGTCGCCGGCGAACACCGCCACCGCGGCCGGCTCGGGCAGCGGCGGCGGGCAGTGCCCGGCCAGCCCGGACAGCTGGACCGAGACGTCCTCGAGCACGCCCAGCGAACCGCGTGGCTTGGTCATCCGGTCCAGGCGCTCCCGGGCCGAGGCCATGGCCTGCTCGTCGAGCGGGCGGATGGCCGCCACCACCTCGTCCAGCGGGCGCACCGGCTGGGCACCGGGCAGGCCGCGCCGCCCGAACTCGCCCGCGTGCACGGCCCAGGACACCGGCCGCCGTTTGGCCCAGCCGGTGCTGGCCAGTTCCGGTTCCGGGCCGAACTCGCGCACGTAGCCGAGGCACAGGTAGGCCACGACCTCCAGGTGGGCGGGCAGCCCGAGCTCGGTGGCCAGGTCGCCGGGCTCGAAGAAGCTGACCCAGCCCAGGCCGAGGCCTTCGGCCCGGGCGGCCAGCCAGAGGTTGGAGACGGCCAGCACCGAGGAGAACTCCGCGGTCTCCGGCTGGCTGTGCCGCCCCAGCGTGTGCCGCCCACCGCGGGTGCGGTCGCAGGTGACCGCGATGTTGACCGGGGTGTCGAGGATGGACTCGATCTTCAGGTCGCCGAAGGCCCGGGCCCGGGCGGTGGGCAGGCTGGCCGCGTAACGGTCGCGGTCACGGCGGGCCAGGGCGGCGACCCGTTCGCGCTGGGCCCGGTCGGTGATGACGATGAAGTCCCAGGGCTGGGACAGGCCCACCGACGGGGCCTGGTGGGCGGCGGCCAGCACCCGGGCCAGCAGGTCGTCCGGGACCTGGGTGGGCAGGAAGCCCTGGCGGACGTCGCGGCGCTCGGCGATGACCCGGTAGACGGCGGCCCGCTGGTCGTCCGGGTACGGCTGGGCGTGTTCTTCGCTCACTGCGTGACCTCCTCCAAGGTGCCGAGAACCGCGGCCAGGGCGGCGGTGAACCGGTCGTTGGTGGCCCGGTCGCGGACGGCCACCCGCAGCCAGTCCGGGCCCAGGCCGGGGAACGTGTCGCCGCGGCGGACCGCGAACCCGGCCTGGCGCAGGCGTTCCCGCACCCGGGGACCCGCGACGGGACCGGGATGCGGGACGGCGCCGGCCGGAACCGGGAGCGAGGGCAGCGAACATTCGAACAATAGAAAGGACGCCTGCGAGTGGGGAGTCAGCCTGATCCCGGGCAGCCGGGCCAGGGCGGCGGCCCAGCGGTCGCGCTCGGCGCCCATGGCCGCGGCCCATGCGCGGGCTTCGGCGAGGGCGCGGGGCGTGCAGCAGGCCACCACCGCGGCCAGCGCGGGGCCGGACACCGCCCAGGGCGGCCGGGGCCGGGCCAGCGCGCGCACGTGGCCCGGGCCGGCCAGCAGGTAGCCGGCCCGCAGCCCGGCCAGGCCCCAGGTCTTGGTCAGGCTGCGCACCACGATCAGGCCGGGCAGGTCGCGCGCGGCGGCCAGGCTCTCCGGCTCGCCGGGCCCGCAGTCGGCGAAGGCCTCGTCCACCACCAGCGTGCGGCCCGGCCGGGCCAGGCCGGCCAGCACAGCGGCCGGGTGCAGGACCGCGGTGGGGTTGGTGGGGTTGCCGATGACCACGAGGTCCGCGCGGGCGGGGATCCTCCGCGGATCGAGCTGGAAATCAGGCTCCAGGATCACCCGCCCGACCTCATGCCCGGCCGCCAGCAGCGCGGCTTCCGGCTCGGTGAACTGCGGGTGGACCACTACCGCGTGGCGGGGGCGGAAGGCCCGCGCGATCAGCGTGAACGCCTCGGCCGCGCCCGCGGTGACCAGCACCTCGGACTCCGGGCGGGCGTGACGGCGAGCCACCGCCGCGGTGGCCGCGGCCGGGTCCGGGTAGGCGGCCAGGTCGTCGACCGCGTCCCGGATGGCCGCGCGCAGCCAGGGCGGCGGGGGGCCGGGGCGGACGTTGACGGCCAGGTCGGTCAGGCCCGCGGCCAGCTCCCGGTCACCGTGGAAGGCCAGATCCGGCTGGGCCCGGACGGCCGGCCCGGCGCCGGTCTCAATGGCCATGGAGGGGCACGTGCTCGTGGTCGTGCGGGTGGTCGTGCGGCTGCTGCGGCACGCCGACCCGGTGCGCGAAGCCGGGCAGCGCGGTCCGGTACATGCACACGTCGCAGTTCATCCGGATGTCGCCCGCCAGCGCCTCGGCGTACCGCTCGGCGACCAGCCCGGCGATCTCGTCGCAGTCCCCGAGCACGTCGGTGGTGCGCACGTCCAGGTCCGGGTGGGCGGCCGCGAACTCGGCGGTCTGCTCCGCGACCCGGTCCGGCAGCACGCCGGGGAACAGGAAGTAGCGGGCGACCACGATGCGCTGGGCGCCCAGGCGGCGGCAGCGTTCCAGCCCCTCGGGGACGCTGGGGCGGGCCAGGGAGATGAACGCGGTGTCGGTGAACTCGTAGTCCCGGCCCTCCCACAGCAGCCGGGCCACCTTGACCACGTCGGCGTTGCCGTCCGGGTCGGTGGTGCCGCGGCCGGTGACCAGCACCGCGGGCGGCCCGGCCAGGCCGCCGCGCACGCTGTCGACCCGGCGGGCCAGCAGGTCCAGCAGCACCGGGTGCGGGCCCAGCGGCCGCCCGTAGCGGACGCTCAGCCCCGGGTGCCGCGCGGTCTCGCGGGCCAGCGCGGCGGGCACGTCGCCCTTGGAGTGCCCGGCCGCGGCCAGCATCAGCGGCACCGCGACCAGGCGGCGCTGGCCCTGGCCGACCAGGCCGGCCACCGCGTCCCGCAGCGGCGGCTCGGACAGCTCGATGAACCCGCCGGCCACGGCCTGCTCGTGGTTCAGCCGGGCCACGCGGTCGGTCAGGGCGGTGAAACCGGCGACGCCCTCGGGGTCGCGGGTGCCGTGCCCGGCGATCAGCAGTGCTGGCCTGGGCGGGGCCGGCTGGGAGGCGGCCGGCCTGGAGAGGCCCGGGTTCAACGGCGGCCGCCCGTGAGCCGGTCGATCTTCTGTCCTTCTTCGTCCTGCTGGCGGGCCACCCGCAGCAGCGCGTTGAACGCGGCCGCGGCCACCGCCGACCCGCCCTTCTCGGACTTGTTGCTGACCGCGGGCAGGCCGCTGTGGCGCAGCATGGCCTTGCTGTCGGCCGCGCCCACGAACCCGACCGGCATGCCGATGACCAGGGACGGGCTCACGTCCCGCTGCAGGATCTCGGCCAGCGCGGTCGGGGCGCAGCCGATGACCCAGACCGCGCCCGGGCCGGCCTCGCCGAAGGCCAGCCGGGCCGCGGCCGCGGACACGGTGATGCCGACCGTGCGCGACAGCCGGGTGGCCAGGCCCTCGCCGACCTTGCAGATGACCGGGTAACCGGTGATGCCGGAGGCGACCATGGCCACGTCGGTGACGACCGGGGCACCGCGCCGGATGGCGGCCACCCCGGCGGCCAGCGCGGCCTCGTCGGCCACGATGTCGGTGGCGTAGTCGAAGTCGGCGCTGGCGTGGATGACCCGCTCGGTGACCGCGCGGGTCAGCGGGGGCAGGTGGCTCAGGTCGATCCGGGAGCGCAGGATGCGGTAGGACTCGGCCTCGATCGGGTGCGGGTCACCGGGGTTCGGCGCGCTGGATGAGGGCTCGAATTCAGTCACGGTTCCTCCCGGGTGACGGCACGACTTCGACAATAGGGCGCACGGTCACGATGTGCCTGCCCAGCGGTACTCCCGCGGGGTCACCATCCGCCCGGACACCAGCCTGGTCCGCGACGACCCGACCACGACCAGGGTGCGCATGTCGACCACGGCCGGGTCGAAGCCGGCCAGGGTGGCGGTGCCGGCCGACTGGCCGGAGCGGGTGGCGTCGCGGACCCAGCCGACCGGGGTGCCGGGCGGCCGGTGCCCGGCCAGGATGGCCAGGGCCTTGCGGAGCTGCCAGTCCCGCTGCTGGCTGGCCGGATTGTAGAAGCACACGACCAGATCGGCTTCGGCCGCCGCGGTGACCCGGTGTTCGATGATCTCCCACGGCGTGTGCAGGTCAGACAGGGAGATCATGGTGTGGTCGTGGCCGAGGGGGGCGCCCAGCACGGCGGCGGCGGCCAGGGCGGCGGTGACGCCGGGGACGCCGATGACGTCGATAGTGGCGCTGGCCGCTTCCAGGGCGGGGCTGCCCATGGCGTAGACGCCGGCGTCGCCGGAGCCGATCAGGGCCACGGCGTGGCCCGCGGCGGCGTCGGCGACCGCGGCCTCGGCGCGTTCCTGCTCCTGGCCCAGGCCGCTGGCGCGGACGGTGGTGCCGGGGCGGAGGAGGTCTTCGACCTGCCGGACGTACTGGTCCAGGCCGACCACGATCCGGGCCCGTCTCAGCTCGGCCACGGCGCGGGGGGTGAGCAGGTCGCGGGCGCCGGGGCCGATGCCGACGATGGCCAGGCGGCCCCGGGGGGTGGCCCGGGCGATGGCGACGGTGGCATGAGGGCTGGTGCGTTTTGGGACGATGAGGTTTTTGGGGCCAGTGTTGCTGGTGGGGTTGGCGGGGGCGGGGTGGCTGGCGGCGAGGAGGGCGGCGGCTTCGGCCACGCTGGGGGTGCCGACGGCGGCGCGGACGGTCTCGCTGGGGCTGGGGACCGGGACCGTGGCCAGGTCGGCGGCGGGGAACGTGCTCAGGGGCCAGCCGCGTTCGCGGACCGCGGCCAGCAGGCCTTCCTCGTCGGCCTTGAGGTCAGCGGTGGCGGCGGCCCGGACCGACAGCGGGGACAGGGCCGCCGTCGTCAGGGCCAGGTCGATCAGCGTCCTGACCTCGGCGGCCGGGACGCCGCGGCTGGCGCCGAGCCCGACGACCAGGGACGGCGGACGGTAGATCACCGTGGGCGCGTCGCGGTCCGGGGCCGGGCCATCGGTGACCACGATGGCGGGGACCCCTGGTTCCGGGCCGGCGGTGATCACGCTGGGCGGCAGCGGGGGCACCGGCCAGGTCTGATCGCTGCTGAACGTGACCCGCTGGCCGGACAGGATCGCGGCGCCGACCGCGGCCAGGTCGCTGCCGGGCTCGATCACGAAGCCCAGGCCGGCGCCGAACTCGTCCAGCGCGACCGACCCGGCGCTGTCGCTGGCGGTGGTGATCACCGGCTCGGCGCCCAGGACGCCGGCCACCCGGCGGGCCAGATCGTTGCCGCCGCCCGCGTGCGCGCCGACGACCGGGACGGCGAAGCGGAGGGCCTCGTCCACGCAGACCACGCCGGGGTCGTGCTGCTTGCTGCCGAGCAGCGGGGCCAGCAGGCGCACGGTGGCGCCGACGGCCAGGAAGGCCACCACGGTGCCGGTGCCGCGGAACGCGTCGGGCAGGGCGGTGGCGGCGGGGCCGTCGTAGGCCCGGGTCTCGTCCGGCCAGGCGGCGGCCAGCCGGGCGGCGGCGGCCCGGCCCGCGGCGGTGACCGCGACCAGGCCGATCACGGCCGTCCCCCGGCGCGGTCTCCCCAGAGGACGAAGACCGGGTTGTTCGCGGCCAGCCGGAGCGACCCGCCGGGGAGCGGGGACAGCCGGGAGGCCTGCAGTTGCGTGCCTTCGGTGGCGTAGCCGAGGCCGGTGAGCAGGTCGCAGACGGAGCCGACACGGTCCACCGAAGCCAGCGTGACCACCACCCGGGCCGGGGTCCCGGCCCGGATGCTGGCCTCCAGCACGGTGTCGTCCCCACCGCCATTGAAGGTCGCGTCTGGGGCGGGCAGGTTATCCAGGGCGGCCGGGGCGCGGCCCTCCACCACGCGCAGCAGCACGCCGTACCGGCTCGCGTTGGCGCGGATCCGGTCGCACTGGGCCGGGTCGGACTCGACGGCGATGGCCCAGGCGCCGAAGCGGGCGCATTCGACCGCCACGGAACCCGAGCCGGCCCCGACGTCCCAGATCGTGCGGCCCGGTCCCGGGCCCAGCTTGGCCAGGGCCAGCGCGCGGACCTCGGACTTGGTGATCATCGAGTCGCGGTGGTCGAAGCCGGCTTCGGGGAGGGCCCAGGTCGCCGGGGCCCCGGGGTGACCGGCGATCCAGCGGGGTCCCGTGTGACCGGTGGTCCAGCGAGGTCCCGTGTGACCGGCGATGTTATTGGGGTTGGCGGGTATGACGGGCTCGGTGTGGCTCGCGGGGCGGGCGGGGGTGGGAGCGAGGGTGATCAGGACGTGGGGGTCGGTGACCTCGGCGGTGGGGTCGGCGGTGAGATCGCGGACGCGCTCGTCCGGGGCGCCCAGGCGCTCGGCCACGTAGACGGTGCGGCCCGCGTCCCGGAGCGTGGTCCGGAGCGCGCCGGTGGCGGCTTCGGGCGGGCCGGTGAGAATGGCGGCCTTGGGATGGGCCAGGGCGGCCGCGGTGACCGGGCCGGCGTCCCGCCCGTGAGCCGACAGGACCAGGGCGTCGTCCCAGTCCAGGCCGAGGCGGGCGAAGGCCAGCGCGACCGAGGACACGGCCGGGAACACCGCGGGGGTGATGCCGTGGGCCCGCAGGGCCCGGACGATGCCGAAGAACCCGGGGTCGCCCGAGGCCAGCACCACGACCGGGCCCGGATGGGCCGCGATGGCGTCCAAGGCCAGGCCGAGACGGCCGATGAGGATGCGCTCGGCCTCGGCCGGCAGCGGCACGGCGGCCAGGTGCCGGGAGGCACCGGCCACGGCGCTGGCCGCGGCCAGCGCCGAGGCGGCCTCCGGTGGCAGCGGGCCGCCGTCACAGCCGATCACGGTGACCTGGGCGCTGGTCACGTGAGATCCCGGTCGTGGGCGCGCAGGTCGCGGCGGGCGCTGGCGTCGGCCCGGCGGAAACCGTGGAAGTGCCCGGGGTGGTACAGGTGGGACCGGGTACCGCCCGCGGCCAGGGCCGGCCCGACCAGGACCAGCGTGTGCTTCCACAGCTTGCGGGACTTCATGGTGGCGGCCAGGTCCCGCAGCGGGCAGGTCACGATCAGCTCGTCGGGCCAGCTGACCTGGTAGGCGACCACGCACGGGGTGTCGGGCGGGTAGCCGCCGGACAGCAGTTCCTCCTGCAGCTGGCTGGACCGGGCGGCCGACAGGAACAGCGCCATCGTGGTGCCGTGCCGGGCGAACTCGGCCACCCGCTCCCCCGGCGGCATCGGGGTCTTGCCGCCGCCGAGCCGGGTCAGGATCACCGACTGGGCCACCTCGGGGATGGTCAGCTCCCGGCCGATGGCCGCCGCGGCCGCGGTGAAGCTGGACACACCGGGCACGATCTCGGTGTCCAGGCCGAGCTCGGCGCAGCGGTCGAGCTGCTCCTGGACCGCACCCCACAGGGCCGGGTCGCCGGAGTGGACGCGGGCCACGGCCAGGTGTTCGGCCGCCGCGCGCTCGTAGTGGGGCAGGACGCCCTCCATGGGGAGCTCGGCCGAGTCGACGATCTCGGCGGTGCTGCTGGCGTGCTCCAGGACGCCCGGGTGGACCAGGCTCGACGCCCAGATCACCACGTCGGCGGCGCCGATGGCGGCCGCGCCGCGCAGGGTGATGAGGTCCGGCGCACCGGGTCCGGCCCCGACGAAGGTGACTTTGCCGGTGCTCATGTGTTCTCCGAGGCCAGTGGGGCTGCTGGGACGGCAGAGGTTGGGGCGGCGGTAGCCGCGGCATCCGGGTGCGCCGAGTCCGGCAATACGAATGGGCGCGATGGCGCCATTGCACCGGCTATAGGGGGTGCAATGGCGCCATCGCATCCCCTATTGATCGCCCGAGTCACGTGTCTCCCAGGGTTTGTGGGGCTGCTTGGGTGGTGGTGAGGTGCTTGAGGTTGAGGTGACCTGAGAGGTGCTGAGGCTGGAGCCGGGGGCGGTGCGGTGGGGGGCGGGGACGATGAGGGTGGAGAGGTAGGGGACGGCGGGCAGGCCGGCCAGGCCGGCGGCGGGGCGGAGGTCCTGGCCGGGGAGGCCGAGGCGGGCCCCCATGACCGCGCCGTCGAGGCGGTCCTGGCTGGTGAGCAGGTCGGTGACTTCGGCCGGGGTGGGGCCGGCGGCGGCGCCGAGTTTGTAGGCGACGACCGTGCCGGGGCGGGTGAGGGCGTCGCGCAGGGCATCGGCGCCGGCGGTGAGCGGGAGCAGGGTGAGCGGCTCGTCGCCTTCGGCCAGGGAGGTGGCGGACCGGGCGGCCAGGTCCTGCATGGCGGTGATGCCGGGGACGGTCTCGATGACGACGCCGGGGACCAGCCCGCGGACGGTCTGGGCCAGGTAGCTGAACGTCGAGTACAGGTTGGGGTCGCCGATCGTGCCGAAGGCCACGGTGCCGGCCCCGTCGGCGAAAGCCCGGGCGACCTCGGCCGCGGCGGCCTGCCAGGCGGCGGCGCGGCGGGGGGTGACGCCGCCGGTGTCGTTGAGGGCGAACGGGACCGGGCGGATCCGGTCCGGCGGGACGTGGGCGCGGATCGTGGTCTCGGCCCGGCCGGGGCCGGCCGTCTTCTCCCCCGGCCCGGCCATCACCGGGACGAAGACCACGTCGGCCTCGCGCAGCACCCGTACGGCCTTGACCGTGACCAGTTCCGGGTCGCCGGGGCCGACCCCGACGCCGATCAGCGTGCTCACGAGCGGGCCCCTTGGGCGGCGGCGGCGCGGCAGACGGCCGCGAACCGGGTCGCGATCGACGGGTAGCCCGCCCAGTGCACGTGCAGGTAGGACGCGTGCACGTTCGGGGTGACGTAACCCTCCTGGCGGCCGGGCGAAAGGAGCCAGGCCGGGGTCGGGCCGGACCCGGGGTCGGTGGTGGTCCGGTGGAACTCGTGAGCCCGTACCGCGGTGCCCGCCGTGGCCAGGATGGAGCCGGTGGCCGCGGTGGGTTCGCGGTAGCCGAGGGTCAGCCGGGGGGTCATCGACGCCTCGACGGGAAGGACTCCGCACATGGGGACGCCGTCGAGGGTGCGGGCCAGGTAGAGGAGGCCGGCGCACTCGGCGGCGACGGGGATGCCGCGGGCGGCCGCGGCGGCGACCGCGTGGCGGAGGGGTTCGTTGGCGGACAGGCCACTGGCGTGCATTTCCGGGAAGCCGCCGCCCAGGACCAGGCCGGCGGTGCCCTCGGGCAGTGACTCGTCGCGGAGGGGGTCGAAGGTGACCACGTCGAGTCCGGCCGCGGCCAGCAGCTCCGAGTGCTCGGTGTAGCTGAAGGTGAAGGCGGGGCCGCCGGCCACGGCGACGACCGGGCGGGCCGGGACCTCGGAGCCGGGGACTTCGGAGCCGGGGACTTCGGCGGCTGGGTCCCAGGCCGGGCCGGGGAGCGGCGGCGCCGAGCGGGCCAGGGCCATCAGGCCGGGCAGGTCACAGGACTCGGCGATCAGGGCGCCCAGGCGCGCGGTGGCCTCGGTGGCGTCGGCGGAGCGCTCGGCCACAGGGATCAGGCCCAGGTGGCGGGCGGGGGCGTTGATCTGGTCGGTGCGGCCGATGGCGCCGTAGACCGGGAGGCCGGCGTCGGTGAGGGCCTGGCGGAGGAGGGCTTCGTGGCGGTCGGAGCCGACGCGGTTCAAGATGACGCCGGCCACCGTGGTGCCGGGGTCGAAGCGCGCGAACCCGGTGGCCACCGCGGCCACCGAGCGGCCCACGGCCGAGGTGTCGATGACCAGGACCACCGGGGCGGCCAGCAACCGCGCCACGTGCGCGGTGGAACCGAAGCCGGGGTCGCCCGCACCCTCGCCGGATGGGGCGGTGGCCCCGTCGAACAGGCCCATCACACCCTCGATGACGGCCACGTCGGCGCCGGCCGCGCCGTGGGTGAACAGCGGGGCCACCCGCGCCTGGCCGCACAGCACCGGGTCCAGGTTGCGGGCCGGGCGGCCGGTGGCCAGCGAGTGGTACCCGGGATCGATGTAGTCGGGGCCGACCTTGTGCCCGGACACGGCCAGGCCGGTGGCCCGCAGCGCGGCCATCAGGCCGCAGGCCACCGTGGTCTTGCCGCTGCCCGAGGCCGGGGCGGCGATGACCAGCCGGGGGACGGCTACCACTCGATGCCCTTCTGACCCTTCTGGCCGCGGTCCATCGGGTGCTTGACCTTGGTCATCTCGGTGACCAGGTCGGCCTGCCCGACCAGGGCCGGGTGGGCGTCGCGGCCGGTGATGACCACGTGCTGGTTCCCGGGGCGGTCGCGCAGCACCGAGATCACCTCCTGGACGTCGACCCAGCCCCACTTGATCGGGTAGGTGAACTCGTCGAGCACGTAGAGCCGGTAGGTCTGCGCGGCCAGGTCCCGGCTGATCTGGGCCCAGCCCTCGGCGGCCTGGGCGGCGTGGTCCTCGGGGTGGCGCTGGATCCAGGACCACCCCTCCCCCATCTTGTGCCAGTCCACGGTGCCGCCCTGCCCGCTGGCGCCCAGGGTGCGCAGGGCGTTCTCCTCCCCGACCCGCCACTTGGCCGACTTCACGAACTGGAACACGCCGATCGGCCAGCCCTGGGTCCAGGCCCGCAGGGCCAGCCCGAACGCGGCCGTGGACTTCCCCTTGCCGGGGCCGGTGTGCACGATGACCAGGGGCTGGCCGCGCCGCTGGCGGGTGGTGAGCCCGTCGTCGGGTACGCGCTCGGGCTGTCCCTGCGGCATCAGGCGGCCCTCCCCGGCCCCGCGAGACCCCGGGCCGCCCGGACCACGCCGGCCAGCGGGCCGCCGCCCCCGGCCGAGGCGGCGCCCGCGGGCAGCTCGTCCAGGCCGACCAGGGCGGCCCCCAGCCGGGCGGCCAGCTCCGCGGCCAGGCCCAGCCGGACCAGGCCGGTCTCGCAGTCCACGACCACGGCCGCGGTCCCGGCCAGCCGGGCCGTGGCCCGGGCCAGGTCGGCGCCGGTGCCCCGGGTGGCCCGGCCGTCGGTCACCACCACCAGCAGCGGGCGCCGGGCCGGGTCGCGCAGCTTCTCGGCGGCCAGCACGCCGGCCGCCTTGGCCAGGCCGGCCGCCAGCGGGGTCCGGCCCCCGGTGGCCAGCGTGTCCAGGCGCCGCGCCCCGGCTTCCACCGAGGAGGTCGGGGGGAGCACCAGCTCGGCCCCGTCGCCGCGAAACGTGACCAGCCCCACCTTGTCGCGGCGCTGGTAGGCGTCGAGCAGCAGGGACAGCACCGCGCCCTTGGCCGCGCGCATCCGCTGCCGGGCCGCCATCGACCCGCTGGCGTCCACCGCGAACAGGACCAGGTTGCCTTCCCGGCCCACGTGGACGGCCTCACGCAGGTCGCCGCCGGCCAGGATCAGGCCGGGGCCGGTCTGGCCGGTCCGGCGGCGACGGTCCGGCTGGGCGGGCGCGGCGGCCCGCAGGGTGGCGGGCAGGTGCACCGAGGTGACCCGGCCCGCCGGGGGCCGGGCGCCGACCGAGCGGCCCTGCGGCGTGTAGGCGGCCGAGCGGCGGCCCAGGGCGCCCGCGCCCATCCCGGGCACGGTCAGCAGCCGGGTCCGGAACGGTGGGGCTGACGGCGCCGTGTCGCCGCGCCGTTCGCCGGATACCGGGGGATGCGACCTTCGATCATCATCGTCATCAGCTGGAGCAGGACCGGCATTCTGGTCACCGGCGGGGGGCTGAGCAGGACCGGGGCTGGGCTCCGGGGCCTGGTCCGGCGCGGATCCCTGGTCCTGCTGGCCGCCGGGCGGCTGAGGCCCGGGGCTGTCCGGGCCGCTGGGGCCGTCCGGGCCGGAGTCGGGGCCGGAGTCGGAGCCGGGGTCGGGGTCGGGCGGCTCGGGTGGCTCGGGCGGGTCCGGGGGCGGCTCGCGCAGCGCGTCCTCCAGCTCCTGCTCATCCAGGCCGGGGGCGTCGAAAGGGTCGCGGCGGCGCCGGTGCGGCAGGGCCAGCCGGGCGGCCTGCCGGATGTCGTCGATGCCGACTTCAGCTCGGCCGTGCCAGGCGGCCAGCGCGATCGCGGCCCGGGCCGTGACCAGGTCGGCCCGCATGCCGTCCACCCCGAACCGGCCGCAGACCGCGCAGATCTGGCGCAGGGCCGCGTCCGGCAGCACCACCCGCGGCAGCCGTTCCCGGGCCGCGGCCACCGCCTCGGCCAGCGCGCGGGAGTCGGCGTCGAAGCGGCGGGCGAACCCGGCCGGGTCGGCTTCGAAGGCCAGGCGGCGCCGCACCACCTCGGCCCGCTCGTCCGGGTCCCGGCTGGCGGCCACCTCCACCGTCAGCCCGAACCGGTCCAGCAGCTGCGGCCGCAGCTCGCCTTCCTCCGGGTTCATCGTGCCGACGAGCAGGAAACGGGCCGCGTGCCGGATCGACACGCCTTCGCGCTCCACGTAGCTGACGCCGAGCGCGGCCGCGTCCAGCAGCAGGTCGACCAGGTGGTCGTGCAGCAGGTTGACCTCGTCCACGTAGAGCAGCCCGCGGTGGGCGGCGGCCAGCACACCCGGCTCGTAGGCGGTGACCCCCTCGGACAGGGCCCGCTCGATGTCCAGGGACCCGGCCAGCCGGTCTTCGGTCGCGCCGACCGGCAGCTCGGCCAGGGTGGCCGGGCGGGACCGCTCGGGGGCGCCGGGCGGGTGCGGGCCGTCGGGGCAGCCCGGGTCGGGGTCGGCCGGGTCGCAGGAGAACCGGCAGCCCGTCACCACCCGGACCGGCGGCAGCAGGGCGCCCAGCCCGCGCACGACCGTGGACTTGGCGGTGCCCTTCTCGCCCCGGACCAGCACCCCGCCGATCGCGGGCGAGACCGCGTTGAGCAGCAGGGCCAGCTTGAGGTCGGCCATGCCGACGATGGCCGCGAACGGGTAGAGCGGCGCGGGCCCGGCACCTGCGGCTCCCGCGGCGGCGCCGGGTCCGGCCTGCCGGTGGTCGCCAGAGGTCACGTCGCTGGCCGTCATGTGCAGCGTCCTTTCCGGGTTTCGCGCCCGTGGGGGTCGACCGGCGGCCGGAGTCTCCTGGCTCCCGGATCAGCACTCGCCCTCGCCTTCCCGCCGCCTGCGCGGCAGTGGCATAACCGAAGGGTTGCTCACCGGTTACAGTTGCGCGACAGCCCCGGTTTCGCACCGGAGTTCCTCCGCGTACCGCCTGCGCCCAGCATGACACATTTGGCAAGGTCGAAGATTGACGGGCGGGCGCCGATACACTGACCTGGCGCATCTGATCCGTCGGCTCGGCCTGGGATCGCCGACTGGGATTGCCGACAGGGCGTGCTTTCCGCGGATGGCGTGCAGCTAACCTCGGCTGACACCAGTAACGTACACGCGTTACAAATTTGACCATTAGCGAACTAATCCCGAATGGAGCCTGGATGGGGAACGACTCCCGCTCCCGTGTGCTGGTGACCGGCGGTGCCGGGTTCATCGGCCGGCGGGTAGTCGCCGCGCTGCTGGCCGATGGGGCCGAAGTGACGGTGGCGGACCTGAAACCCTTCACCGGTGACCCGTCGGTCCGGGTGGTGACCGGAGACCTGGTGGATCCGGAGATCGCGGCCGAGGCGGTGGCGCCGGGGACGGACACGATCATCCACCTGGCCGCGCGCACCTCCGTGCTGGAGTCGATCCAGGACCCGGAGGCCACCTACCGCAACAACGTGGCGCTGACCGCGGGCCTGCTCGAGCTGGCCCGGCAGCGAGGGGTCCAGACGTTCCTGTTCGCGTCCACCAACGCGGTGGTCGGCAACGTCGGCCAGTCGGTGATCACCGAGCGGGCCACGCTGCGGCCGCTCACCCCGTACGGGGCCACCAAGGCCGCCTCGGAGATGCTGATCAGCTGCTACTCGGCCGCCTACGGCGTGCGCGGGGTGGCGCTGCGCTTCTCCAACGTGTACGGGCCGGGCATGGGGCACAAGGACAGCTTCATCCCGCGGCTGATGAAGGCGGCCCGGGACGGCTCCGGGGTCAAGGTCCGCGGCGACGGGACCATGGTCCGTGACGTCATCCAGGTCGACGACGTGGTCAGCGGCATCTTCGCGGCCTGGCACAGCGACCACAGCGGCCCCATGATCCTGGGCTCGGGCCAGTCGGTCACGGTGAACCAGATGGTGGAAACGGCGCGGCGGGTGACCGGCATCGACATCCCGTCCGAGAACGCGCCGATCCAGCAGGGCGAGATGCCCGCGGTCAAGCTGGACATTTCGGTGGCCCGGAGCCTGGGCTACTCCCCCACGTACGACCTGGAGAAGGGTATGGCGACGGTGTGGCCGGACTTCGACCCCGCCGGGTCGCTGGTGACGGAGGGAGCCCGATGAGCGGGACCGATGCATACGCGGGCGCGCAGGACGTCGCGATCGACGACGCGGCGCTGGCGGTCATGGCCGAGCAGTACGGCGACCGGGTGCGCAAACTGCCGCCGGTGGCGCTGGTCATCGCGGCCTACAACGAAGAGGGCGCGGTCGGCCCGGTGGTGCAGAACCTGCCCGCCGAGGTGTGCGGCCTGAAGACCGCGACGATCGTCGTCGCCGACGGCTGCGCGGACGCCACGGCCAAGGAAGCCGACGCGGCCGGGGCCCTGGTCGCCGACGTTCCGGTCAACCGGGGCCAGGGCGCGGCGCTGCGGCTCGGGTACCGGGTCGCCCGCGACGGCGGCGCCCAGTACATCGTGACCACGGACGCCGACGGCCAGTACAACCCGGCCGAGATCGAGAAGCTGATGGCGCCGATCCTGGCTGGCCAGGCCGACTTCGTGACCGGCTCCAGGCGGCTGGGCAGCGCGGAGAGCCACGACCCGGTCCGGCAGGCCGGGGTGCGGTTCTTCGCGGCCACGATCAGCCTGCTGACCGGTCAGCACATCTCCGACACGACGTTCGGGATGCGGGCCATGCGGTCCGAGGTGACCGGGGCGGTGCGGCTGTCCCAGCCGCAGTACCAGGCGTCAGAGCTGCTGATCGGCGTGATCACCCACGGCTACAAGGTGACCGAGGTGCCGGCCACCATCCACAGGCGGCGGGTGGGAGAGTCCAAGAAGGGCCAGAACCCGCTGTACAACCTGCACATCCCGGGCGTGAACAACCTGTTCTACGGGTTCCGGTTCAGCCGGGTGGTGTTCGGGACCTGGTGGCGGGAGCGTTCACGCCGGTCGGACGCTCAGCGCCGGTCGGGCGTGACGTCGGCCAAGGACTCGTCGCCGGCGCCGGTGTCCAGCTCGCTCGACGAGCTCATGGACGGGTCCGCGCCCGGAACGGCCTCGGCCGACAGCAGCGGAGCGGACTCACGCTGAGCCAGCGCCGCGTCGGCGCGCTTCGCGGACTCCCGCTGCGAGCGGGGGTCCGCGAAGAGGATGTAGTGGAAGAGCAGGAAGCGCAGCAGGAACGTGACGCAGTTGGCGGCGAAGTAGGTGCCGTCGGTGAGCGCGATCCGCTCGGCGCCGTGCAGGTTCAAGGCCGCGGCCATGTGCACGCCCAGCTTGGCCGCCAGGGCCAGCAGGATCCAGACGGCGACCGACACGGCCCAGAACGGCAGCGTCTCCTTGAGCAGGTTCGGGCGGCCCTTGCGCTCCCAGGCCCAGCGGCTCAGCACGTAGCTCACGCCCGCGCCGATCACGGCGGCCAGGCCACCGGAGAAACCCGCGGTCTGGTGCCCGGGACCGAGCAGCAGGGTCAACGCCACCTGGCTGGCTGCGACGGACGCGACCGCCACCAGCGTGAACCGGGTGAAACGGATGCCAACATTGCTGCGGGCCTTACGCCACAAGGCCGCACCGATCCGACTCTTCACAAGCACCATTTGTTTCCTAGGGTACGTGACCGCCGACAATACGCATCGGAGAGGTTCCAGAGAGCGGGTATACGGGGCCGGCGCCACAGGCCAACAGCGCCCTGGATGCTACTCAATCTCCCCATCAGCCTCACGGCTGCTGTCCAGCACGCTACCTTGTCGCTGCACCGCGCGCAGCTAATGCTGCCCCCGGGCAGGCGGGGAATGCGCGGAAAACGGCATCAAATGTGTAACGGACCCCGGCTTTTGTGTAACGGCCGGGCCGAAACTGCCGGGCCGCGGGCGGCCCGGTGACTCGAGGTGGTGACAGGCGATGAGGATCCTGGTCCTGGGTGGGGATGGGTATCTGGGCTGGCCGGCGGCGCTGCATTTGTCGGCGGCGGGGCACACGGTGGCGGTGGCGGACAATTTCGCCCGCCGGGGTTATGACCATGAGCTGGGGGTCGGGTCGCTG
>DASXMW010000139.1:0-9670 GCA_036495425.1 Streptosporangiaceae bacterium
AAGATCGAATCACCCGAGACGGCGGCAGCCGACCGCGCCAAGCTTCGTGAATATCAGCGGGATATCTCCGCACAGATACCAACCCCGCCCGGCGCCCTTGACTTCGTTCCCTCCAAGCAGAAGGGCAAATAAGTTGACAGAAGAAACCATCTACTACGCGGTCGTCGGTACCGGCCGCACCCTAGCCGATCCGTCGGGAATAGCACGTCGCCGGAATACACACGATGGCCCTGTCGACGAATCCTTCACTCGGGATTGTTCGTGGCAATTCACGAACGCCATCTACCAGCACGAGCGCGGCGAGAATTTCGGGCCGGATCTGGTGGAGATCAGCGCGGATGAGGCGGCTGATTTGGTGGAGCGGTTTCGGCAGCGGTGGGCTGAGTAGCGGTGGCTTCGGCCTGGCGGCGGCTGTGCGGGCTGCAGGCTTACCAGATCACCGAGATACCCCGGCGGGACGAGGACGGGGCCGGACGCGAGCGTGATCCGGGGCGGGCGCAGCGGATGGCTGCGCTGGTGGCGGCCTATCACGCGGGGGAGACCGTGGCGTTCGGGTGGCTGCGGGAGCGGGCGGGCGGGCCGGTGTGGGTGCTGGCGGCGGGAGCGGCGCTGGTGGGCGACGTGGCCGGGGCCGAGGTGGTGCTGGCGCTGCCGGGTGGGGCCCGGGGACAGGTGCTGCCGTTGGGCGGGCTGGCCGGGGCGATGGCCGGGCTGTCCTGCTGGCGGCCCATCGGCGGGATCAGCGACGGGCTGCTGGTGTCCGGCGACGAGAAGGCCGCGGACGATGCGCCGTTCGGGCCCTCGCTGGAGGAGTGCCTGCTGCCCGCCTGGGGCGGGCCGTTCGGCTGGATCGTGCTGGCCGAGCCGGTGCGGCCCTCAGACCTGCGGGGACTCGCCGACGACGAAGCGCGGCGGGAACGACTGGCCACCACGATGGCCGACCGTTTCCCCGAGCAGGACGTCCAGGCCCGGCGGCACCGGTACCGGCACACCGAACTGCGGCAGGGGCTGTCCACCGGCGTGTGGCGGACTCACCTGCTGGCCGGCGGCACCGACCCGGCCGCGGCGGCCCGGATCGCCGGGCTGGCGTGCGCCTCGACCGACCTGCACGGGCTGCCTTACTCGCTGACCCCGGCCCAGACCGAGGCGCCGCTGGCCAGGGCCGGGCTCGGGGCTGGTTTCACGGGGAACATCCACCCGGCCCCGGCCCCGACCCCAGCCACGGGACTGCGGGTGCTCTTGGACACGGCGCCGGCCGTCGAGGCCGAGCTGGAAGCGCCGGACGATCTGTCGGACCTGGACGGGGAGGCCGGGCCGAAGACGCCGTTTCACGCCAGCACCGCCCTGCTGACCGTGCTGGCCCGGGCGCCGGAACGGGAGATCCCGGGGGTGCGGCTGACTTTGCGACCGGACTTCGACGTCAGCCAGGAAGGCGCGGCGGACGGGGCCGCGAGCGTCGACCTGGGCCAGGTGCTGGACCGGCAGCGGATGGCGGCCGGTCCGTTCCGGGTGCCGCTGGACTCGCTGAACCGGCACGTGTTCGTGTGCGGGGCGACCGGGGCCGGGAAGTCCCAGACCGTGCGCGGTCTGCTGGAAGCGGCCAGCCGGGCCGGGGTGCCCTGGCTGGTGGTCGAGCCGGCCAAGGCCGAATACCGGTTGATGGCGGCACGGCTGGCCGGGTCCGCGGCGGCCGTGCCGCCGGCCGGATCGGCGGCCGGGGCGCCGGCCAGGTCCGGGGCCGGGGTAGGGCTGGCCGAACTGGGTGCCGAGGTGGTGCGGATCCGGCCCGGGGAGGCGGACGCGGTGGCGGCCGGGCTCAATCCGCTGGAGCCGGCTGGCGACGGGCACGGCCGGCGCTTCCCGCTGCAGACCCACGCGGACCTGGTGCGGGCCCTGTTCCTGGCCGCCTTCCAGTCCGAAGAACCGTTTCCCCAGGTCCTCAGCGCCGCGCTGACCAGGGTGTACGAAGAAGCGGGCTGGGACCTGGCGCTGGGTGAGCCGCTCACCCCGGGATTAGTGCCGGGGTACCCGGGCCTGGCCGACCTGCAGCGGGCCGCCGAGCAGGTGGTGCGGGGCATCGGCTACGGGCCCGAGACCAGTGCCGACGTGCTCGGGTTCATCCGGGTGCGGTTGTCCAGCCTGCGGCACGGCACCACCGGGCGGTTCCTGGAGGGCGGCCACCCGATCGACTTCGCCCGCCTGCTGCGCCGAAACGTGGTGCTGGAGATCGAGGACGTCGGCGACGACCGCGACAAGGCCTTCCTGATGGGGACCGTGCTTCTGCGACTGGTAGAGCATCTGAGGCTGGAGGGGCGTGAGGGTGTCGGGGGCGGTGGCCCTGGGCCGGCGGCCGGGTTGAGGCATCTGACCGTGTTCGAGGAGGCGCACCGGCTGTTGCGACGGCCCGAAGGGCGCGACGGGGTGGCCGCGCACGCGGTGGAGATGTTCGCCGGGCTGCTGGCCGAGATACGCGCCTACGGGGAAGGGATCGTCATCGCCGAGCAGATCCCGGCCCGGCTGGTCCCGGACGTCATCAAGAACACGGCCATCAAGATCGTGCACCGGCTGCCCGCCGCCGATGACCGTGACGCGGTGGGGGCGACCATGAACCTGAGCCCGGGCCAGTCGAGATACCTGGTCACCCTGGTGCCGGGTGAGGCCGCGGTGGCCACCGACGGGATGGACCATCCGCTGCTGGTGCGGATGCCGGACGGCACCGCCCGGGAGGCCGCCGCACATCCAGACGCCGCACGCCCGGACGCCGAGCGCGCGACCGCCGCCGAGGCCGCCCCGACACCGGCCCCGGCCAGCCCGGCCACCGTCGCTTCCGTGCGCAGCGTGACCTGCGGGGCCGAGTGCATCGCCCGCCCGTGCACGCTGCGGGACATGCGCGCAGCCCAGCGGACCGCCGAACAGATCCCCGGTCTCGCCCTGTGGGCCGAGCTTTCCGTGCTCGCCCACCTGACGGGGTGGCCGATGCCGATCCCGGCCGCTCCCCTGCTCAACCTGGTCCGCGATCTGCCGGCCCGGCGGCGGGACTGCGCGCTGTCGCACGCTGTGGACGCGGCAGCCGCGGCCCGGATCCCGCTGATCAGCGCCCGGGTCAGCGCCCCGGACCTGGCGTCCCACGTGGGCACGGCGATGCGGGTCCGGGTGACGCAGGGGACGTGGCTGTGCCCGGAGCAGGAGCCGAAGTGGCTGGCCCCGGCGCCCGGGAATGCCGTGGGCCCGGTGGACACCCTGCTCGGCTGGGCGGACGACGACCCGGAGGCGGTGCGCCCGCTGGCCTTCGGGCTGACCGAGCCGTCGGCGATCGAGCGGGCGGTCGCGATCAGTGCCGGTGCCGCGGACTTCGAACCGCGGCTGGCCGACCGGCTGGACCGGGAGTTCATCGACTGCCGGTGGCCGCTCCGCTACCTGAAACGCAAACCCGGGCCGGAGCCGAAGCTCCAGCCCGGGTAGGCGTCCTGGGATCCGGCGAGGACCAGGACGATCAGGCGGCGTTGGCCCGGCGCATGCGGCGACGCCGCTCGGCCGCGCGCTCCTCTTCGTTCAGGCCACCCCAGGTGCCGTACTTCTCCGGCCGGGACAGCGCGTAGTTCAGGCACTCGGCCAGCACCGGGCAGTCGGCGCAGATGGCCTTGGCCTTTCGTTCGCGGATGTCGCGCTCGGGCTGGCGCTCACCGTCCGGCCCGAAGAAGAGGCCCAGGTCCTCGCCGCGGCATGCTCCGCGGTCCTGCCAGCCCCAGTTGGGCCGGGGAAGCGCGACCGAAGGCCTGCGTGCGTTAGACATGGTTCGGTTCACCTCAACCAGCAAATACAGAATGACATGTGTTCTTGGCCCCGTGGCGGGCGGAGGTCCGTTCTGGTGCGGTGGCCCGCCATATGCAATTGCAACGCCTAGCTTGCCCCGTACGTTCCCGCGCGCGGGCGAGAATTTGCTTCTAAGCAAGTAACAATGCCGTCACCGCGGGGTTGGGGTGGCGGATGGGTCGGCTGGGTCGCTTGGGGGTGGGGAGGCCGTCCAGTGCGCGCTGGAGACCGGCGATGCCGGACAATGGGGCCGACCGACCAGCCAACCGGGGCCGTGTCGGAACGACACGTAGTGCCTGGCCAGCCGCTACGCTCTCCCCGTGGTGGTCCGGCCGGCGAAATCCCGCGAGCGGGTGACCACGCGGCCCAGCGAGCGGGCGGCCACGCGGCAGAACTCGTATCTTACGCACCGGGCCAACGCGGGTACCGGGCGGCATGGGTGGCTCCGGCTGACGCCCGCGTACTCGGTGCGGCTGGTCCGGGAGCGGACCGCGCACCTGCCGGCGGGGGCGGTGGTCACCGACCCGTTCTCCGGCAGCGGCACCACCGTGCTGGCCGCGGCCGAACACGGGTGTGTCGGGCAGGCCGTGGACGTCAACCCGTTCCTGGTCTGGCTGGGGAACGCCAAGGCCGCCAGCTACCCGGCCCCGGTGCTGGCGGCCGCGCGGGCCGCGGTCCCGCGGCTGACCGAACTGGCCGTCCGGTGCGCCGGTGACGCCAGCGGGCTGTGGGTCCCGAACCTGTACAACATCAGCCGCTGGTGGTCACCGGGCACGCTGGCCGCCCTGCAGGGCCTGCGGCACGCCCTCGACCAGGCCCGGGACCAGGCCGAGCTGCCCGGCCGGGCGGACGACCTGCTCAGTATCGCGTTCTGCCGGACCGCGATCGGAGTCAGTCACGCGACCTTCAATCATCAGAGCATGTCGTTCGCGGCCGGGGCTGGTCCGGGGCCGGACGGCGAGCACGTCACCGGCCGGTTCGCCGCCGAAGCCGGCCAGATCCTGGCCAGCGCCCAGACTGAGCTGCCCGGGACGGGCCGGGTCGTCCCGGCTGACGCCCGCGACCTGGCCACGGCCGGGCTGCCCCGGTGTGACCTGCTGCTGACGTCGCCGCCGTACGTGAACCGGATGTCCTACATCCGTGAGCTGCGGCCGTACATGTACTGGCTGCGGTTCCTGGACCAGGCCAGCGACGCTGGCGAGCTGGACTGGACCGCGATCGGCGGTACCTGGGGCATCGCCACGTCGCGCCTGCACGACTGGGTGCCGGACCGGCCGGCGCCAGCCCTCGCGGTCATCGAGGACGAACTGCGGGCGGTGACCGCGCTGATCGCCAGCGATGGCGGCAAGCACGGGCCGTTGCTGGCCACCTACGTGACCAAGTACTTCCACGACATGGCCGGCCACTTCGGCGCGGCCTTCGAGCACGTCCGGAGCCGCGGCACGGCCAGCTACATCATCGGCAACTCGACGTTCTACGGTCACGTGGTGCCGGCCGAGCGCTGGTACGCGGCGCTGCTGGGCGCGGCCGGCTTCACCGACATGCGCACCACGGTCATCCGCAAGCGCAACAGCAACCTGGCCCTCTACGAGTACGAGGTCACCGGCCGCCGGCCGTGAGCGCGCGGGCGCCGCCGCGCTGGGCGCCGGCCGTGGCTACTCCTCGCGGGCGACCGGCAGCGGGCCGAAGCTCTGCGCCACCGGCATCATCTCCACCACGTTGATGTTCACGTGCGGCGGGAGCGAGGCGGTCCAGTGCACGGCCTCGGCCACGTCGTCCGGGCCCAGCGGCTCCACACCCTGGTAGACCTGATCGGCCCGGGACTGGTCGCCCTCGAACCGGACCACAGAAAACTCGGTGCCGCCGGACAGGCCCGGCTCCACGCTGGTCACCCGGACTCCGGTGCCGTGCAGGTCGGCCCGCAGGTTCAGGCTGAACTGGTGGACGAAGGCCTTGGTCGCCCCGTAGACGTTGCCCCCGGGGTACGGGTAGGTGCCGGCGATGGAGCCGAGGTTGATCACGTGGCCGCGGCGGCGCGCTACCATGCCGGGCAGGATGGCCCGGGTGCAGTAGGTGAGGCCTTTGCAGTTGGTGTCGACCATCTGGTCCCACTGATCCAGGTCGGCCTTCTGGGCCGGCTCCAGCCCGAGGGCCAGGCCGGCGTTGTTGACCAGCACGTCGATCTCGGCGAACTCGGCGGGCAGCCCGGCCACGGCCGCGGCCACGGCAGCGTGGTCCCGGACGTCGAACGTCACCGGCAGCACGGCGTCGCCCAGTTCCTTGGCCAGGTCGGTGATCCGGTCGGCCCGGCGGGCGGTCACCACCACCCGGTCCCCGTCGGCGGCGAAGCGGCGGGCGATGGACGCGCCGAACCCGGCGCTGGCCCCGGTCACGAAGACTGTTTTGGTCACCCCGCGATGCTACGGGGTGCCCGCCCGGCCGCGTGGGGCGGCGGCCCTCCCAGGGGGCGGCCCTACTTCAGCAGCCGGGACAACCGCCGGTCGGCCAGCGGCTTGCCGCCGGTCTGGCAGGTCGGGCAGTACTGCAGGGACGAGTCCGCGAACGAGACCTCGCGGATCGTGTCGCCGCACACCGGGCACTCCTGGCCGGTCTTGCCGTGCACCCGCAAGCCGGTCTTCTTTTCGGCCTTGAGGTCGCCGGCGGCCAGCCCGGAGGCCCGCTTGGACGCGTCCCGCAAGGTGGCCTGGATCGCCTCGTACAGCCCGGTGACCTGGTCCGGGGTGAGCGAGGCGGCCATCTTGAACGGGGACATCCTGGCCGCGTGCAGCACCTCGTCGGAGTAGGCGTTGCCGATGCCGGCGATGATGTGCTGGTCGCGGAGCACGCCCTTGATCTGCATCCGCCGCCCGGCCAGCAGCTCGCCCAGGATGTCAGCGGTGAAGGCCTCAGCCAGCGGGTCCGGGCCGAGCGAGGCCACCCCGGGCACGTCCATGGGGTCGCGGACCAGGTAGACGGCCAGCCGCTTCTGCGTCCCGGCCTCGGTCAGGTCGAAGCCGGACCCGTCGTCCAGGATGACCCGGAAGCCCAGCGGCCCCTTGCCCGGCTTGGGCGGCTGGGCCGGGATCTCCTCCCGCCAGCGCAGCCAGCCGGCCCGGGCCAGGTGCACGATCAGGTGCACCGGATCGCCGCCCCCGGCCGGGGCCAGCGACAGGTCGAGGAACTTGCCGTGCCGGGTCACGTCGCCCACGACCAGGCCGGTCAGGCGGTCGGGAGGCGGGTCGTAGGTCTTCAGCACGGAGATCGCCGCCACATAGGCGTGGGCCACGGCGTGACCGCTGGCCCGCTCGCGCAGGAACGCGGCCAGCGCCTCGACTTCAGGCAGCTCAGGCATACTCTGAGTGTAAGCACACGGGAGCTCGGGCCGACCGGGCTGAGAGGGTGGCAGGTCAACGGCGCCACCGACCGTCCGAACCTGACCGGGTAATGCCGGCGTAGGGAGACGTCGTGACTGCTGCACCCACTCCTGCCACCGGGACCGCGCCGCCCGCGGGGACCGGGGAATTCACCACCGTTCCCGGCGACCACCGTTCCGAGGCGCCCCGCACCCTGGCCGAGCCGGTGCCGCAGGCGCTGAGCTTCGCCGATCAGCTGGGACTGTGGGGCAACCTGGGCGTGAGCCTGCTCGGCTTCACCGGGGCCCTGTTCGTGCTGCAGCCGGGCGGCACCGGCACCCCCAGGCTTTCGCTGCAGGCCGCCACCATCGCGCTGGTCGTGGGCACGATCCTGGGCACGCTGGGGGTGGCCGTGTCCGGGCTGCCCGGGGTGCGCACCGGCGCCCCGGCCATGGTGCTGCTGCGCGGGCTGTTCGGGGCCAGGCTGTCCTACCTGCCGACGGCCATCAACATGCTCCAGCTGCTCGGCTGGGGCGTGTTCGAACTGGTCACGATCGCGACCGCCGCCCACACCATCGCCCCCGCCCTGCCCCGCTGGGCGTTCGTGCTGATCGCCGGGGTGATCACCGCGCTGCTGACCCTGTACCCGCTGGGCTCGATCCGGGTGCTGCGGCGCTACGCCGCGGTGGTGGTGGCCGCGGTGCTGGTGTACCTGCTGGTCCAGCTGGCCCGGCACCCGCTGCCGCCGCTGACCCACGGCTCCTGGTCGGGCTTCTGGCCCGCCACCGACACCGTGGTCGCGGTGGCCATCTCGTTCGCGCCGATGGCCGCCGACTACCTGCGGCACTCCCGGTCGGCCCGGTCGGCCTTCGCCGGCGTCATGATCGGGTACAGCGTGACCCAGGTGCTGTGCTACGTGATCGGGCTGCTGGCCCTGGTCACGGTGGCCCGCGACCCCAACGACATCTACGGGGCGTTCATCGCGCTGCCCCTGGGCACGGTGTGTTTCGCGATCCTGGCCGCGCGGGAGCTGGACCAGTCGTTCGCCGACATCTACTCCACCGCGGTGTCCACGCAGAACCTGCGCCCGCGGTGGGACCGCCGGATCCTGGCCGGGCTGATCACCGGGCTGGCCACCGCGCTGGCCCTGCTGCTGAACATCGCCGACTACGAGAACTTCCTGACCCTGCTGGGCTCGGTGTTCGTGCCGATGTTCGCGGTGCTGGCGGTGGACTTCTACCTGCTGTCGCGGGGGCGGTGGGACGTGTCGGCCACCGCCCGGTCGCGCTGGCCGATGCTCCTGCCGTGGGTGGCCGGGTTCATCGCCTACCAGCTCATCAACCCGGGCTACCTGTCCTGGTGGGTGTCGGCCTGGACCTGGGTCCGGCAGCAGATCGATTTTACCCCGGCCAGCTGGATGTCCGCCTCAATCGGATCGTTCCTGGTGGCCGCGTTGCTCACGCTGGCCGGAGGTTCGGCGGCCACCCTGATCCGGCACCGCCGCCAGCAATGAGCGGCGGAGCACCGGGTAGCCAGCGACCGCGCCCAGCTCCCGCCGATGCAGAATGGTTCCGGGCCCGGTCTTGACATCTGGTCATAATGTCGCCCCTATCGGAGGTGGCGGCTATTTCGGGGGAGGGGCGCAGGAATGATCCCGTACAGGATATGGATCGCATGACCTCGTCCGGATCGAAGCGGCCCCGATGGACGCAGCGCCGGACGCAGCACCGCGACCCGGGCCGCGACCGGCTCCCCCCGGAAGCAAGCATCACGCTGGCCGCCGAACGGGACGCGACCGGGATCGACGACATCCTGGCCGGACTGGACCAGGAGCTGATCGGCCTGGTACCGGTCAAGGACCGGGTCCACCAGATCGCCTCGCTGCTGCTGGTGGACCGGGCCCGGCACCGGTTCGGCCTGGAGGCGCCCCGGCCCAACCTGCACATGTGCTTCACCGGGGCGCCCGGCACCGGCAAGACGACGTTGGCCCTGAAGATGGGCCGGCTGCTGCACCGGCTCGGTTACCTGGAGAAGGGCCACCTGGTCCACGCCATGCGCAACGACCTGGTCGGCGAGTTCGTCGGCCAGACCGCCCCGCGGACCAAACGGGTGCTGGACAAGGCCATGGGCGGCGTGCTGTTCATCGACGAGGCCTACTACCTGTACCACGCGGACGACTCGCGCGACTTCGGGCACGAGGCCATCGGCATCCTGCTGCAGGTCATGGAGAACGACCGGGACAAGCTGGTGGTGATCCTGGCCGGTTACAAGGACCGGATGGACGAGTTCTTCAGCTCCAACCCCGGCATGAGCTCCCGGATCGCGCACCACATCGACTTCGCCGACTATCAGCTGGACGAGCTGCTCTCGATCGGTGAGGTCATGCTGGGCCAGGCCAACTACTACCTGTCGGATGAGGCCGAAGAAGCGTTCGGCAAGTACCTGAACCGCGAGATGCGCGAGCCGCGGTTCGCCAACGCCCGCAGCGTCCGCAACGACCTGGA
>DASXMW010000140.1:0-6997 GCA_036495425.1 Streptosporangiaceae bacterium
CTGCGCATGACCGCAGGGCCGCCCGGCTGCTCGGCCTGCGCGGCATCCTGTTCGGCGGACGCCGGAACCGGCGGTGACTCCGCCTCATCCGGCGGAGCGTTCACTCTGGAATCGGTGCCAGATCGCCGCAGACGCCTCATCTCGTTTACGTCCTAAGCCTCGCAGAGTGATGCGCGCCGTAACGGTGACGTCGGATGTCCGCCACCCACGGATACCATGATGCCGCAGAGGCGCAAGTATGGCGGGTAAGAAAGCAGCCCGAGGACGCGTGTTCCTTTCCGGAGGCCAGGTCTCTGGACGAGAAGGCGATCACATAACCCGCCGGTCAGTGTCCGATCAGGAAGCCGGCCGGGAACGGGTCGTCCGGATCGAGCAGGTAGTGGCCCATCGCGGTCAGCCAGGCCCGGCCGCGCACGGTCGGCACCACGGCCGGGAACTCGCCCACCGTGGTCGTGTCGACCAGGCGCCCGGTGAACGTGGTGCCGATCAGCGACCCATGCACGAAGTCCGCGCCGATGGCCAGCTCGCCGCGCGCGGCCAGCTGGGCCATCCGGGCCGACGTGCCGGTGCCGCAGGGGGAGCGGTCGACCCAGCCGGGATGGATGGCGACCGCGGCCCGGGCGGGCTGGTCACCCTCGGCGGGGGCGGTGAACACCACATGCCGGCATTCGATAATTTCCGGATTCTCCGGATGGGAGAACTCGAGCTGTTCGCTGACCGCCTCGATGATCTGCAGTCCGGTGGCCACGATCTCGTCGTGCCGGTGCGGCTCGACCTCCAGCCCGGCCGCGGTCGCGGGCAGGATCGCGTAGAAGTTCCCGCCGAACGCCACATCCAGCGTCAGCTCGCCCAGCCCCGGTACCTTGACCCGCGCGTCCCGCAGGTGCAGGTAGGACGGGACGTTGCGGATGGTGACCGAGGTGGCGCGGCCGTCGCTGACCGCCACCGAGGCCTCGACCAGCCCGGCCGGGGTGTCGAGCCGGATCACCGTGACCGGCTCGGTGACCTCGACCATGCCCGTCTCGACCAGCACGGTGGCGGTGCCGATGGTGCCGTGCCCGCACATGGGCAGGCAGCCGGACACCTCGATGAACACCACGCCCATGTCGGCGTCGGGCCGGGTCGGCGGCTGCAGGATCGCCCCCGACATGGAGGCGTGCCCGCGCGGCTCGTACATGAGCAGCGTGCGCAGGTCGTCCCGCTCCCGGACCAGGTACTGCATCCGCTCGAACATGGTGGCCCCGGGCAGCACCCCCGGGCCGCTGGTGATGACCCGGGTCGGCATGCCCTCGGTGTGGCTGTCGACCGCGGAGAAGACCCTGCGGGCCCGCATCAGGCCGCCGCGGCCGCGCGGGCCACCGCCCGCGCCTGTGCCGCCTCGTCGGCGGGCAGCGGCAGCCGGGGCAGGCGGACCGGGCCGCCGTAGCGTCCGGCCTCGTCCTGAGCGATTTTTATGGCTTGAACGAAGCGTGGATCGGCATCCCACCGCAGCGCGGGCAGCAGCGTGCGGTAGAGCGCCATGGCGGCCGGGAAATCCCCGGCCACCGCCAGGTCGAACAACCGCACCGACGAGGCCGGGAACGCGTTCACGTAGCCGGCGATCCAGCCGGTGGCGCCGAGCAGCACCGCTTCGACCAGGGTGTCGTCGCAGCCGCAGATGACCTCGAGCCGCGGGGCCTGCTCCCGGATCTGGGCCACCCGCCGCGAGTCCTGAGAGAACTCCTTGACCGCCTCAACCTGCTCGATCTCGGCCAGCCGGGCCAGCAGCGGCGGGGTCAGGTCGACCCGGGTCGAGAACGGGTTGTTGTAGGCGATGATCGGCAGCCCCACCCGGGCGATCTCCCGGTAGTGGGCCACCACCTCGTCGTCGGCCGGCTTGTGGGACGTGGGCGGCAGCGACATCACCGCCGGCGCGCCCGCCCCGGCCGCCTGCTCCGCCCACCCGGTGGCCTCGCGGGCCGACTTGCCGGACACCCCCGGCACCACCGCGATCCGGCCGCCGACCGCCTCGATGGCCACGGTCACGACCTGGGCCCGCTCGGACTCGGTCAGGGTCTCGTACTCACCCAGCGACCCGTTGGGGGTCAGCCCGGCCACGCCCTCGTCGGCCAGCCAGGCGCAGTGCTTGCCGAACAGGTCGAAGTCCACCGCCCCGTCCTCCCGGAACGGAATGGTGGTCGCCGCGTACACCCCCGCGAAACGGGCCGCGCCCCGCTCATCACTCACGGACCTGTCCTTCCTCTCGAGGCCGCCGATCCTTCCCCGACCCTAAGCGACCCGAGCTGACCAGCGATAGCGACGGATGCCGGACGGAGACGGGACTTCCTTCGGCATTTGCTGGACGCCGATTGACGGGTTGGGCCGGAGAATGGGAGGCATGACGGAGTCCGGTACGGAACACGGGGCCGTGCTGCTGGTGCGGCGGGTGGCGGTGGTGGACCCGGCCACCGCTCAGGTTGGGGAGCAGCAGGCCATCCGGCTGGCGGCCGGGGCGATCGCCGAGGTGACGGCCGACCCGGGCGGACCGGTGACCGGGGGACAGATCGACGGAGCCGGGCTGTTCGCGGCGCCCGGGCTGATCGACTGTCACGTGCACGCGATGAGCGTGAGCGTCAGCCCGGACGAGCAGGCCGACTGGTACCCCAGCTACGTCACGGCCCGGGCGGCCGGCAACCTGCGGGCCATGCTGGACCGCGGCTTCACCACCGTCCGCGACGTCGGCGGCGCCGACGCCGGCCTGGCCCGGGCGGTGGCCGAGGACCGGCTGCCCGGGCCGCGGCTGATCTTCGGCGGCAAGGCGCTGTCCCAGACCGGTGGTCACGGCGACGGCCGGCCCGGCGGGCGCGACGTCTACGATCCGCACTACTTCGTGCCCACCCTGAACCGGGTCTGTGACGGCGTGCCCGACGTCCGCCGCGCCGTGCGCGACGAGGTGCGCCGCGGTGCCCGGCACATCAAGCTGCACGCGTCCGGCGGCTGCGCCAGCCCCACCGATCGGCTGGACTCGGTGCAGTTCTCCGACGAGGAACTGCGCGCCATCGTCGAGGAAGCCGCCGCCGCCCGGCTGTACTGCGCGGCCCACGCCTACACCGCCGAAGCGGTCAGCCGGGCCCTGCGCTTCGGCGTCCGCACCATCGAGCACGGCAATCTGATGGACGAGACCAGCGTGGCCTTGTTCACCGAGCACGGTGCCTTCTACGTGCCGACCCTGATCGCCTACACCGCCCTGGTCGAGGATGGCAGGGCCGCGGGCCTGCCCGAGGTGACCCTGGCCAAGGCCCGCCAGGTCTACGCGGCCGGACTCCGGGCCCTGGAACTGGCCGACCAGGCCGGAGTCCAGATCGCCTACGGCAGCGACCTCCTCGGCGACCTGCAGCGGCGCCAGAGCGAGGAGTTCGGCATCCGGGCCGCCGTCCAGTCCCCGGCACGCATTCTTCAGGGGGCCACCACCGTCGCCGCCCGCCTGCTCCGCCTGGAGGGCCAGGTCGGCACGCTGGCGGCCGGGGCCCGGGCCGACCTGATCCTGACCCGCCACAATCCCCTGGACGACATCAGGCCGCTGGCCGACCCGGAGCGGGAGGTGGCCGTGGTCATCAGATCGGCCGTGGTGGCCACCGACCGCCGCTGACCTGGGCCGAGCCTGCCGCCCGGCCCGAGGGTCAGGAATGTCTCAGGGGTTGTCCAGGCATCGTGCAGCGCGAGTTCCTAGGGTGGGGCGCGGGGAGAAGACTGGCCGTACAGCAACAGCAGGAAGGGCCCGCACCGTGCCAGAGACCGAAAGCATTCTTTACCGGGGAACCAACTTCGAGCTGGGGAGCGGGCCAGGCTTCTACGGAATCTGGCCCGCCGGGTCGCCCCGGCCGCCGTCGATCGAGTGGTGGCCGGACACCCCCGACGGCTGGCAGGGTGCGTGGGCGCGCTTCAACGCGCTCGAGACTCCGAGCAGCATCGCCATGGTCGGCCGGCCCGCCAAGGTCGCTGGCCGCCTGGGCACCCGCGCGCTGCTGTCGGCGGGCCTGCTGGCGGCCGGGATCATCTGCGGGATCGCGGGCCTGTTCCCGGCCTACCTGGCCGGGAGCAGCCTGACCAGCTCGGCGTCCGACCTCATCCCGCACGTGTTCTACCTCGCGGGCTGGACCGCCAGCCTGGCCCTGATCGTGCTCGGCGGATCCCGGCTCAAGGTGGGCGTGCTGCTCAGCCTGGGCCTGTCCATCGTCACCTTCGGCTTCTTCTTCGCCGACGCGGGCCAGGTCATGGCGTCCGGCGCGCACCTGATGGGCGCGGGCCTGGCCCTGAGCCTGATCGGCTGGGTCGCCTGCGCGGCGGGCTCGGTGGTGGCGCTGCCGCTGCAGGCCGGGTTCTTCCGCCGTTCGATGGCGCAGCTCCGCTCCACCTTCGCCCCGGCCCCGGCCGCCCAGTTCGCCCCCGGCCCCCAGCCCGCGCCGCCATGGGTCCCCAGCCCGGGCGCCCAGGCGCCGGCCGTGCCGCCGGGCGGCCCCGCCGCTGAGCTGCCGTCGTCCTCGCCGGTTCCGCAGGCCCCACCTGTGCCCTCCCCGGAGAACGAGGCCGAGACCCAGGCCGAGCCGGACGCCGAAGTCAAGCAGGACAGCACCCCCGCGCCCGTCCCCTACGGCGCCTACCCCGGTTACGGCGCCCGCCTGCCGCGGCCGGCCTCCCGCTGGGAGAACCCGGCCACCCGCCGGGCCATCCTCACCGTGATCATCGCGGCCCTGGCCGCGCTCGGGGCCGCGATCACGTTCGCGCCCTCGTGGGACAGCTACACGCTGCGGACCGCGGCCGGGGCCGTGCACTCGCTGACCGCGGGCAACGCCTTCTCCAACCCGGCCGCCGTGATCGTCGGCGACGTGGCCGTGATGGTGGCCCTGGTCCTGGTCACGGTGGCCGCGACCCTGTGGCGGCCGCTCCGGCTGGGGGCCGTGCTGCTGGCCGGGGCCGTGATCCCGATGGTCGCTCAGGCCGTCTCGGCCCTGGCCCAGCTGGGCGAGGGCGTCTCGCCGACCCAGTTCGGCATCTCCAACGCCGAAGCCAACCAGCTCGGGCTGACCATCAGCCAGGGCGTCACCCCGGTGTTCTGGTTCTACTGCATCTTCGTGGTCATCCTGGCCGCGATCTGCGGGTGGCTGTTCCGGGCTCCGCGCCAGACCGCCCCGGCCGTGGTCACCACCCCGGTCAGCACCTACGGCTGAGCCGGGAGGCTGGTGCGCCCGGGTCAATCTCGGGTAAAAAGGGGCGGCATGGATGCTCCCGCCCTCGTGCTGGGCCCGCTGCTGCGCTATGTGGGCGAGACCGCGGCCACGATCTGGGTCGAGACCGACCGCGCCTGCCAGGTGCGGATCCTGGATCACGAGGTGGCCACGTTCGAGGTCGCCGGGCACCACTACGCCCTGGCCGTGATCGAAGGCCTGCAGCCCGGGCAGGCCTACGAATACCAGGTCCGCCTGGACGGGACCGTGTGCTGGCCGGAACCGGGCACCAAGCTCCCGCCCAGCGCGATCCGGACGCTGGACCCCGGCCGGCCGCTGCGCCTGGTGTTCGGCTCCTGCCGGATCGCCGAGCTGAACACCCGGTGGAGGCGGGACCGGCGAGAGCAGGACCACGGCGCGGACACGCTCGGCGCGCTGGCCCTCGACCTTCTGGACGCGCCGCCGGACCGCCGGCCCGACGTGATGCTGCTCATCGGCGACCAGGTGTACGCGGACGAGATCGGGCCGGCCACCCGCGAGTTCATCCGGAAACGCCGGGGCTCGTCGGCGTTTCCGAAGACCGTGCCGCCGAAGTCGGCGCCGCCCAAGGGTGAGGTCGCCGACTTCGCCGAGTACTGCTTCCTCTACCGCGAGGCCTGGAGCGGGCCCATCGTGCGCTGGCTGCTGTCGGTCGTGCCGAGCGCGATGATCTTCGACGATCACGACGTGCACGACGACTGGAACACCTCGGCCGCCTGGCGCCGCGACTACCTGGCCAAGGCGTGGTGGCGGAACCGGATCGACGGCGCCTACATGAGCTACTGGATCTACCAGCACCTGGGCAACCTGGCCCCGGACGACCTGGCCCAGGACAAGCTGTGGCGCACGGTGCGCGAGGCCGGCGACGACGTGGGCGCCCTGCTGCGGGAGTTCGCCCAGCGGGCCGACGAGTCACCCGAGGGCATCCAGTGGAGCTTCCGGCGCACGTTCGGCCGGGTGCGGCTGGTCGCCATCGACTCGCGCAGCGGCCGGGTCCTCGACGACGGGCACGGCCAGCCGCGCATCTCGGGGCCGGCCCGGCGCGAGACCGGGCGGGAACTGCGGCAGATGGTCAGCGACGCCGAGTGGCAGTGGGTCACCGAGTCGGTGTCCGGTGACTGGGACCACGTGGTGCTGGCCTCGTCGCTGCCGGTCCTGCTGTCCCGCGGTATCCACGACCTGGAGGCCTGGAACGAGGCCGTGGCCGCGGGCGCCTGGGGGCGGCGGTTCATCCCGGTCGGCGAGAAGATACGCCGACTCGGGGACCTTGAGCACTGGGCCGCGTTCGGCCGCTCGTTCACCGCGTTCGAGCAGCTGATCACCGGGCTGGCCACCGGGACCCAGGGCCGCCCGCCCGCCTCGGTCACCCTGCTCGGCGGCGACGTCCACCACAGCTACCTGGCCGAGGTCAGGCTGGCCGCCGGGACCAGGTCGGCGACCTCGGTGTACCAGCTGGTCTGCTCGCCCATCCACAACCTGCTGCCCAACAACTTCCGCCAGCTCCAGCGCATCATCACCTCGCGGGCCGGCGCGGTCGTCGGCGGCACCCTGGCCCGCCTGGCCCGGGTGCCCGCGACCCAGCTCAGCTGGGAGCTGACTAGGGGCCCCTGGTTCTCCAACATGCTGGCCACCCTGGACTTCGAAGGCCGCCGGGCCAAGGTCCGCTTCGACCGCAGCGCGCCCGACCCCACCCAGAGCCCGCACCTGGTCCCCGTCAGCGAGACCGACCTCAGCTGACGCGCGGCACCGGCCCG
>DASXMW010000141.1:0-6212 GCA_036495425.1 Streptosporangiaceae bacterium
GCGCCGCATGGTGCACATCCCGATGGGCCGCTTCGGCGAGGCCAGCGAGATCGCGGCCGCGGTGGCCTTCCTGGCCAGCGATGACGCCTCGTTCATCACCGCTTCTTCGTTCCTGGTCGATGGCGGCATTTCCGGGGCTTATGTGACGCCGCTTTAGCGGGCAATGATCAATTGGCCAATAGCGGTGGGCTTCAGTATCGTCCCTCCGGTCTTATCCGGCGCTGAGGTGGGGACGAATTGGGCTTTCTTTCGCATTCACGTGGTGGGCGGCCGTGGGGCGCACTCATGCTTCTTTCGGTAATTCTGGTCGTCGCGGCCTGTGGGTCGTCGGGCACGCCGCGGCCCACCGCCGGGCCGGATCCGGCCAGGTCAGCCGGGGCCGTTGGGGCCGTTAGGGCGAATGGGGCGGTTGGGGCGGCGGCGCGCTCGGCCAAGGCGGCTCGGGCGGCTCGGGCGGCTGATGACGGCCTGACCAGCTTCGGAGCGACCATGGCGGCGTGGAGTGCGCACCACCGGTCCGGCGCCGCCTATTCCAACGTTACCCCGCAAGGTGGCCGGGTGGTCGAATACACAATCAACACCGGCACCATCACCGTTGACAACGCGATAAAGCGGGCAACGCAGGAACTACCGGCCGACGCGCGCGAAATATGGAGCGCCCAGAAGGGCCATTGCTACCAGGTCGAATTGACCAGCCGCACCGTCGGCCACGCGCGGGCCACCCCCGCCGCTGCCGACCCGGGCGGCGGCATCCTGGCCATGATCAATACCCTGCTCCCCGACGGCTCCACCGCCTACCGGCCCGCTGGAGTCAACGAGATCATGCTGTCGCCGGGCAGCTACCCGGCCGCCGCCGACGCCCCGGACTGCTGATCGTCGCGGCCCGGAGTGTGCCCACCCTAGGGAGGCGCCTGGGGCGGAGTGACGGCTGGGGGCGGCGCGGGGGGAGCTGGGCAGGCTTTTCCGCACATGCTGCGGTAAAGCCTGCCCACCCCGGCAGGAACTGGCTCAGGCGGCGGTGCGGATGGTGCGGAGGCGGATGGTGACGTCCATGGCTTCCAGCTGGGCCAGGACTTCGGCGGGGAACTCGGTGGCGATGTCGGTGATGGCGTAGCCGATCTCGTCGCGGGTGCCGAGCATCTGGCTCTCGACGTTGACGTGGTGGTCGGCCAGGACGCGGTTGACCGAAGCCAGCACGCCGGGGACGTTCTGGTGGATGTGGACCAGGCGGCTGGTGCCGGCCGCGGTGGGCAGGGCGATGCCGGGCAGGTTGACGCTGAGCGAGGTGGTGCCGCCGGCCGCGTAGTCCTGCAGCTTGCCCGCGACGAACTCGCCGATGTCCTGCTGGGCCTCTTCGGTGGACCCGCCGACGTGCGGGGTGAGGATCACGTTGGGCAGGCCGCGCAGGACCGAGACGAACTCCTCGCCCTTGCCCTTGGGCTCCTCGGGGAACACGTCGATGGCGGCGCCGGCGATGTGGCCGCTCTCGATGTTGTCCCGCAGCGCGTCGTGGTCGACCACGAAGCCGCGGGACAGGTTGAGGAACAGGCTGCGCGGCTGCATCCGGGCGAACTCGGCCTCACCGAACAGCCCGCTGTTGCCCGGCCGGCCGTCCACGTGCAGGGTGACGGTCTCCACCGACTCCAGCAGTTCCTCGAGCGTGCCGCAGCGGCGGGCGTTGCCCATGGCCAGCTTGTCGGCGATGTCGTAGAAGTACACCGACATGCCGAGGTTCTCGGCCAGCACGGACAGCTGGGCGCCGATGTTGCCGTAGCCGACGATGCCGAGCTTGCGCCCGCGTACCTCGTGGCTGCCGGCCGCGGACTTGTCCCACTCGCCCAGGTGCAGCTTGGCGTTCTTCTCCGGCAGCCGCCGGGCCAGCGAGATGATCTCGGCCAGCACCAGCTCGACCACGCTGCGGGTGTTGGAGAACGGCGCGTTGAACACGGCCACCCCGCGACGGGACGCGGCGGCCACGTCGATCTGGTTCACGCCGATGCAGAACGCACCCACCGCGGCCAGGTCCGGCGCGGCCGCGAAGGCCCGCTCGGTGACGTTGGTGCGGGACCGGATGCCGAGCAGGCTGACACCGGGCAGCGCCTCGGCCAGCTCGTCCTCGCTGAGCGCACCCGCCCGCGTCTCGACCTGGTAGCCGGCCTTGGTCAGCCGGGCCACCGCGTCGGGGTGGATGTTCTCCAGCAGCAGCGCACGCTTCGGCGCGTTCATCGTGTCCAGCACCCTTTCCATCCCTTTTGGGCCGTTCCCCTGGGCGATCCCCGCAGGCCCCTCTAATCTACGCGTGACCGTGCCGGGCCGTGGCGGCACCGGGGGCTAGACGCCCGCGACCGGCGCGGCGGACGCCTTGTCGGCGGCCAGCTCGGCGATGCGCTGCCGGACCAGGTCGGCGTCCTCGTGCGGGATGGACTCCAGGATGGTCAGGGCCTGGTCCCAGCTCTCCCGGGCCGCGGCCGAGCCCACCGATTGCAGCTGGGCGTCGCCCAGGCCGATGTAGGACCCGGCCTCGTGGAACCGGTCACCGATCTCGCGGTAGATGTCCACCGCCTGCTGGTAGCACTCGGCGGCCTGCTGGTGGTTGCTCATCCGGCTGTGGGTGTAGCCCAGGCTGTCCAGGGTGTCGGCCTCGCCACCGCGGTAGCCGATCTCCCGCTGGAACTCCAGCGACCGCTGGCAGTACACCAGCGCCTTCTCGCACTGGCCGAGGTGAGCGTACAGCCAGCCCACGCTGTTCTCCAGGCCGGCCAGGGTGGACGGCGGGCCGATCTCCTCCACCACCCGCATGGCCTCGCGGGCGTGCACCAGCGACTGGGCGTACCGGCCCTGATGCTCGAACAGCGCCCCGAAACCCTGATGCACGGTGGCCTCGTTGGCCCGGTCCCCCAGCCGCCCGAAGATGTCCAGCGCGGCCGACAGGTGCGACTCGGCCTCGGCGAAGTCGCCGGTGATGACCAGGCCACGGCCCAGTTCGTAGTTGGCGTGGCCCAGGCCCACCAGGTCGTCCAGGCGCTGCGCGGCCTTCAGGGCCTGGCGCTGCAGGCTGATGCACTCGTGCCAGCGGCCCCGGCGGTAGAAGAACGGCGCCAGCGTCCAGGTGATCTGCCAGGCGTACTGGTCGTGGCCGTCGGCGATGGCCTGATTGAGCAGGCCGACCAGGATCGGGTTCTCGGCCTCGAACCAGGCCAGCGCGGGACTGCGACCGGACAACTCCTCCGGCACCACACCCGGCGCGGGCGGGTCCAGGTCGAGTGGCTTGCGCAGGCTGTTGGACTGCAGCGCGCCCGCGTGCGCGGTCTGCAGGTAGTGATCGGCGCAGCGGCGCTCGGCGGCCTGGCGGTCGGCCGGGCTGTCCATGATCTCGGCCTGGTCCACGGCGTAGGCACGGAGCAGGTCGTGGAAGGCGAACCGGCCCGGGACGTGCTCGGCCACGGCGTGCACCCGGGTCAGCTCGCGCAGGGCCGAGCCGGCCTCGGAGCGGCTGACCCCGGCCAGGCTGGCCGCGGCGGCCAGCGACACGTCGGGCCCAGGGTGCAGGCCGAGCAGCCGGAACATCCGGGCCGCGGACGGGCTGAGCTGCTCATACGACCAGGAGAGCACGGCCCGCACGTCGGTGGCGGCGTCCCCGGCGTCCAGCACCTCCAGCCGGCTCCGGGTGTCCCGCAGCTCGGCGGCCAGGGCGGCCAGCGAGAAGCCGGGGCGGATGGCGGCCCGGCCCGCGGCCACGCCCAAGGCCAGCGGCAGCCGGGCGCACAGCGAGATCAGCTCGGACGCGGCCTCGGGCTCGGCCGCGATCACGTCCGGGCCGAGCCGGCGGCCCAGCAGCTCGTGGGCCTCCTCCTCGGTCAGCACGTCCAGGCTGAGCGGGGTGGCGCCCTCGGCCACGACCAGCCCGGTGAGCTGGGACCGGCTGGTCACCACGACCAGCGATCCCGGTGAGCCGGGCAGCAGCGGCCGCACCTGGTCCGGGTCGCGCGCGTTGTCCAGCACGATCAGCACCCGCTTGCCGTCCAGCATGCTGCGGAACAGGGCGGCCCGGCCGTCGGTGTCGACCGGCATCCGCTGGGGCTGCACGGCCAGGGCGTCGAGGAAGAACCGCAGCGCGCTCTCGGGACCCAGGGCCGACCCGGACGGGTCGAAGCCGCGCAGGTTGACGTACAGCTGGCCGTCCGGGAACCGCTTGGCCACCTGCCGGGCGAACCGGTTGGCCAGCGAGGTCTTGCCGACCCCGGCGGTGCCGGTGATCGCGATGATCTGCACGGTGTCGCGGCCCGGGCCGCGGTCCGGGCCGGCCAGGTCCTGGCCAGCGGAGTCCTGGCCAGCACCGATCAGGGCGAGCATGCGCTCCAGCTCGGCGTGGCGGCCGGAGAAGCCCGGCGCCTCCAGCGGCAGCTGCGCGGGCACCGGGTCGGACGGGGCGGTCCCGCCGACCGGAGGCAGGGACGGCGGCGGGGCCGCCGGGGCGGGGCGGCCGGGCGCCTCCAGGGTGGGGTCCAGGGACAGGATCTGCTGGTGGATCCGGCTCAGCTCGGGGCCGGGGTCGATGCCGAGCTCGTCGGCCAGGACCTGCCGGGTGTCGTGGAAGGCCTGCAAGGCTTCGGCCTGGCGGCCACACCGGTACAGCGCGATCATCAGCAGCCCGCGCATGCGCTCGCGCAGTGGGTACTCCGCGACCAGCGAGGCCAGCTCGGGCACGGACTGCTCGTGGCGCCCCAGGTCGAGCAGGACCTCGGCCCGCTCCTCGGACGCGGCCGACCGCAGCTCGGCCAGGCGGACCCGCTCGGCGCCGGCGAACGGCCCGGGCACGCCCGCGAACGCGGAACCGTGCCACTCGGCCAGGGCCGTGTCCAGGGCGGCGATCGCCCCGCTCAGGTCACCGGCGCCGCGCAGCCGCCGGCCCGCGGTCAGGCCGCGTTCGAATACGGTCGCGTCGACCTGGCCGGCGTCCAGACGCAGCACGTAGCCACCGGCCGCCGAAGCCAAAACCTGGCTCGGCCCGCGGCGCGACCGCCCGGGCTCGAGGACCCGGCGCAGCCCGGCGACGTACGTGTGCACCCCGCCCTCGGCGCTGGCCGGGGCCTGCTGGCCCCAGACGGCGTCGACCAGCTCATCGCGGGACACCGCCCGGTTGGCGCGCATGGCGAGCATGCCGAGTACGGCTTGCTGCCGGGGCGGCCCGGCCGGCAACTCCTCGCCGGCGAGCCAGGCCCGGACCGGCCCCAGCACCCCGACGCGCAGCTGGCTCCCGCCGTCCGCGTCATCGTTGGCCATCTGTCTCTCCACGACACGGCCCGATTTGGCCGTGGGACCAGCATATGTGGGACACATCCAGAAAAAATCCATAACACATAGGGAGACGGGGCTTTCACTAGAGGAGGCGAGAGACGTACCCGGCCGACGGCACCCCCCACCGTCGGCCGCGGTCGGATCGAGCCATGGTTCCCGCTGAACCAGACAACTGAACTTACTGTGGGACAAACAGTGACGATCGTGACCGAGGCGAGCGCCTGCGTCATTATCTGCACCGGTTGTCCGACCACGAACGGGTGGATGTTCCTGAGGGACCGCACCGCTAGGAACCGACTTCGCTCCTCCCCCCCAGAGCGAATGCGGCCGCCGAACGGGCGCCCAACGATCAGGATTGTCCACCGCTCTCCGGCGGGGGAGTGAACGCCATCCCCCCCAGCGTTCACTCCCCCCCGGAGAAGTAAGCCCCCCGGAGAGTTCTCCGGAGCGGCGGGGCCCAGGGCAGCCCCGAAAAGAGGTGGGGCCGGCAGTCCGCCATCCGTCCAGCGCTTGCCGGCCCTCCTCCATTTTTGTTTCTGATCAGGGGTGACGGCCGTCGCGCAGCATGGCCACGCCGTACCAGCCCCAGCGTGGCATCCGGCTGGTAGAGGGCCATTGACGCGTCCACGTCCTTGGCCGCTCGATCGGCCCGGCGTGGGAGGCCAATCACGTGTGGCTGATCTTCGTGCTGGTGCTGATGTGGACCGCGGGTGTGGCCTCGCTGGCCCTGCTGCTGGTCCCGTCGCTGGCCTGGCTGTTCCTGCTGTTCCAGCGGGGAAGCCGGTCAGCCCACCGTCTTCATCTTGGACTGCAGGGCGGTGATGCCTGGGGTGCAGACGTTCGACGGCTGGTTGCTGGTGGTCTTGCAGATGGCGGCGGTGATGAAGTTGGCCGTGCCGTTTACCGCCTTGGCC
>DASXMW010000142.1:0-17910 GCA_036495425.1 Streptosporangiaceae bacterium
GAAGGTGAGGTCACCCACGGCCCGGCACCGGAAGCCGAGCATCAGGCTGCGCGGCAGCGGCCACGGCTGGCTGCCCAGGTAGGTGACCTGGTCCACGGTGATGCCGGTCTCCTCGTGCACCTCGCGGACCACGGCGTGCTCAGCCGACTCCCCCGGGTCGACGAACCCGGCCAGGATCGACACCCGGTGCTCCGGCCAGGCCTTGTTGCGGGCCAGCAGGCAGCGGTCCTCGGCGTCGGTGACCAGCATGATCACGGCTGGGTCGGTGCGCGGGAAGTGCTCGGTGCTGTCGGCCGGGCAGGTGGTCGAATGGCCGCCCGGGTTGACCACGGTCGGGGTGCCGTCGATCGGGCAGTGGGTGTGGGTGTCGTGCCAGTTGGCCAGGGCCACGGCGTGAGTCATCAGCCCGGCGTCGCGGTCGCCCAGCAGCGACCCGGCCTCGCGCAGGGACAGCGGCCGGGGGGCGCCGTCGTGTTCCGGGGCCTCGCGCCCCGGGCCGGTGCCGCGCGCTTCCGGCGGGTTGTCGGGCGCGCCTTCGATCGGGCCGGAGACGCCGTAGTACACGACCTCGCCGCCGCGGTTGCCGTCGCTGTTTCCCGCGGTCTCCACGCCGAGCAGGAAGCGGACGCCTTCCGGCGCGTCGGCCGGGGAGACGAAGACCAGTTCGGCCCGGCCCTCGACCACGCGAACCAGGGCCCGGCCGTGGTGCACCACCAGCACCCGGGTATCGGGGTCGGCCCAGGTCCGATCGAGCCAGGCCTGGTCGGAGCGCCGTTCGGTGACCCGGTCGACCGTTTCCCGGGCCAGCACCAATCCCCCGAGCGGGCCCACCGGCTGACCGGCGGTCACGGACGCGGCTCGTGCTGGCCGTTCTGGCCGCTCTGGCTGGGCTGGCCGAGCTGGCCGTTTTGGCTGGGCTGGCCGGATTGGGCGGCCGGCCCGGCCAGGTCCTGCCACAGGTAGGCGGCCGCCTCGGCCCCCTTGAGCAGCAGATCCATGTCCACCTTTTCGTTCGGGGCGTGGATGCGGTCACCGTCCAGGCCGACCGCGACGAACACCAGCGGCGCGCCCAGGACTTCGGCCAGGTCGGCTTCTGGGCCGCTGCCGCCCTCGCGGGTGAACAGCACCTCGCGGCCGAAGGCCCGGGCCATGGCCCGGCGGGCGGCCAGCACGGCCGGGGAGTCCACCGGCGAGTGCGACGGGCGCACACCGGGGCCGGGCAGCACCACCCGGGCCTCGACCCCGGGCGGGGTGTGGTCGGCCACGTACTCCTGCAGGCCGGCCAGCACGTCGGCCGGGTCCTGGTCGGCGACCAGCCGGAACGACAGCTTGGCGTGGGCCTCGCGCGGGATGATGGTCTTGGTGCCGGGGCCGGTGTGCCCGCCCCACATGCCGTTGATCTCGGCGGTGGGCCGGGCCCAGATCCGCTCCAGCGTGGAGAAACCCGCCTCGCCGGTGGCGGCGCGGCTGTCGCCGGCTTCGGCCAGCCAGGCCTTCTCGTCGAACGGGAGCTTGGCGAACATCTCGCGTTCTTCGTCGCTGAGCGGCAGTACCCGGTCGTAGAAGCGGGGCAGCGTCACCCGGCCCTGATCGTCGTGCAGGCCGGCCAGCAGCTGGGCCAGGGCCTGCAGCGGGTTGGGCACCGCCCCGCCGAACGACCCGGAATGCAGGTCGCGGGACGGGCCGGTCACGTCGATCTGGGCCTCGGCCAGGCCGCGCATGCCGGTGCACATGGACGGCACGTCCCGCGACCACATGGTGGTGTCGGAGACGACGATCAGGTCACAGCCGAGCCGGTCCCGGTGCTGGTCCAGCAGGCCGGCGAAGTGCGGGGAGCCGGACTCTTCCTCGCCCTCGATCAGCAGCTTGAGGGTGACCGGCGGGGCGTCCCGGCCGGTCGCGGCCAGGACGGCGCTGGCCCCGAGCACGTGGAAGAGGACCTGGCCCTTGTCGTCGGAGGCGCCGCGGGCCAGGATCTGGCCGTCCTGCTCGATGGGATCGAACGGCGGGCTGTGCCACTCCGCCAGCGGATCGATGGGCTGCACGTCGTGATGGCCGTAGATCAGCACGGTGGGGGCGCCGGGGTCGGCGGCCGGCCACTCGGCGAACACCGCGGGCTGGCCGGGGCCCGGGCTATCCGCTGTGGGCTGGCCGGGGCCGGCCGCCGCGGGCTGGCCGGTCGGCCAGATCTCGGCGACCGGGAAGCCGGCCGCGCCCAGCCGGGCGGCGAGCCATTCGGCGGACCGGCGTACGTCGTCGCGGCGGGCCGGATCCGCGGAGATCGACGGGATGGCGAGCCATTCCTTCAGATCTTCGAAGAAGGCGCTGGCGTTCTCCTCAACGTACGTTCGGGGGTCCATGAGGCCACTCTAACCAGGCCCGGCGGGCCGCCCACGGGCGCGTCGGCGGCCCATTTGACGGGGACCCAGGGCAGCCGGGCTCGGGCCGGCGCAGCCGGGTACGGGTCTGGGCAGCCGAGTCCGGGCCCGGGGTTCCGGAGCGGCTGGGCCCAGCGCCCGGGGGCCGACTGGGCCCAGCGCCCGGGGCGGCCGGCTGGTCAGCGTTTGGGTTTGGCGTGGGTGGCGGACTGGCAGCCGGTCAGCATGACCGAGTGGCAGGAACGGGCCGGGGCCCGGGTGGCACCGCCGCCGACGTGGCCGAGCGCGGAGAAGATCGCGGCCGCCACGCCCAGCGCGCAGACGGTCGCGATCACCGGCAGTATCGCGGCCAACCGGGACGGCCAGCGGTGCCGGCCGGCCGTGGGGTGGTAGCTGAGGCTGGACCGCGGGCCGGGGCTGGGGAGATGGCTGGGGTGCGGGCCGGGGTTGGCCGGGTTGCCGCGGGCGGCAGGGCGGTTGTGACGGCCGGGACGGCCGGGACGGGACTGGGTGGCCGGGCCGGGAGGGGCGGTGCGCGGGCCTCGGGACGGGACCGGCGGGTAGAGCCGCCAGTGGGCGGTCCACAGCCCGGCGCGCCGGGAGAACCGCCGCAGCCGTCCGGGAGGGGTCAGGAGTTCCCGCTCGGGCATGGCCTCGGACCGGGTGAGGCGGTTGAACATGGACAGCTTGGCGGCCAGCCTGGGATCTGAACGGCAAAGCTCTTCTTCGATCCGAACCAGCGCCCGCTCTTCGTCCGCCGCCAGGGCCATGCGAGCCTCCCTGAGGCTACTCATCGGTCACATCACGAAATCTGCTAACCGGTCTACGGCGTTTCTACCGTTTTGGTTCGGAAAAATTCGGCCGAGAATGGCCTCGTCTCACCGCGTGGCCAACGGCCGAGACAGGAGTGACTCGAGGGGCGCACTGGAAGCGAAGCGGGGGCGGCCGGGGTGGGGAGGGCCACGCCGGGACGGGGAGCGGCGACCAGAGACGGGAAGGCCGCGACCGAGCCGAACGAGCAACGGTGGGAAGGCCGCGACCGAGCGGAGCGACCAACGGTGGGGAGCCGGACCGGAGCGGCGCTGGGCGGCTGGGCCTCGGTTCATGAGCCGGGGAGGCAGGCTTGAGCTTGAAGACCCGCCCGGCCTGGGGCTGGGCGGGAACTCGTATCAGGATCGGGCCCAGGGCGGCGGGGCGCCTACCGGTTGGCGGTGTGGGCGGGGTGCGGCGGGGCGGAGGTGCAGCCCTGGATCCAGGCGATGCCGCAGGCGGCGTCGGAACGGCTGGCCGGGGGGCCGATGCGGCTGAGCACGGTGACCGAGATCAGGATCATGAACAGGACGAACGCGGCCATGGCCACGGGGGCGTACTGGACCACCCGGGAGGGGCTGAGGCGCTCGCGGAGCGGCATCTGGTGGTGCGACATGCGCCGGTTGAAGCTGGTCAGCGCGGCGTGGAGCTTGGGGTCCGAACCGCGGAGCGCGTGCTCGATCTGTCCGAGCAGGCGTCGCTCGCTGCGTTCAAGGCCCATCCAATTACCTCCGGGTCGTGCTCGGCTGGAGGCAGCGGGGGCCGGCCCACGATGGCATGGGCTGATCTCCAGCGGTATGAAAGCTGTCGCGCCTGCCGGAGGCCGCCACACTGCGGCCCGGAACGTCAGCGGCGTTCCCCGGACGTCGGCGTTGGTCCGCGCCCGGGCAGCAATGACCCAGTCGACCAGATATGCCTGGTCAGCACGGCAATGACCACAGTGTACGGGGCGCAGGCGGCTGCTGCCGCCCAACCAGCCAGATGATCACGAAATGATCACGGCCGGGCCGCCCCGGAGGAGGAAAGCCGGGGCGGCGCGGCCAGGGTGACGGGTCAGGCGGACGCGGTGGCGCGGGGCTGACCGGACGAGCCCGTACCGGCGTGCTCGCCGCCGGCGGTGTGCCCGGGCTCGCGGCCGGTGGGCTCGGGCACGGTGCCGCGGCGGTTGCGGACCGCGGCGGCCAGGCCGTTGAGCACGGCTCCGGTGGTGGCCATGTCCATGCAGGCGTCGGTGATGCTCTGCCCGTAGACCAGCCCCTCCAGCGGGCCGGGCTCCTGGTGGCCGGCCTCGAGGAAGCTCTCCAGCATGACGCCGGCCAGGCCCTGCTCCCCGGCCGCGATCTGCTCGGCCAGGGCCTCGGCCACGATCGGCTGGCGCCGGTAGTCCTTCTCGCTGTTGCCATGGCTGGCGTCGACCATGATCCGGCGGGGCAGCGTGGCCTTGCTCACCAGGTCGAGGGCGGCGGTCACGTCGGCCGCGTGGTAGTTCGGGCCGGAACGCCCGCCGCGCAGGATGAGGTGGCAGTCGCTGTTGCCGGTGGTGGTGACCACGGCGGCGGCCCCGGCCGGGGTTACGCCGAAGAACGTGTGCGGGGCGGCGGCGGCCCGGCAGGCGTCGATGGCGACCTGGGCGTCGCCGTCGGTGCCGTTCTTGAACCCCATCGGCATGGACAGGCCGGAGGCCAGCTGGCGGTGGATCTGGCTCTCGGTGGTGCGGGCGCCGATCGCGCCCCAGGCCACCGCGTCCGCGATGTACTGCGGGGTGACCGGGTCCAGCCACTCACAGGCCACCGGCAGACCCAGCTCCACGATGTCCAGCAGCAGCCGGCGGGCGGCCCGCAGGCCCGCGTGCACGTCGTAACTGCCGTTCAGGCCGGGGTCGTTGATCAGACCCTTCCACCCGGTCACGGTGCGCGGCTTCTCGAAGTAGACCCGCATCACGATGAGCAGGTCGTCGCTCAGCGAGCGCTGGATCCCGGCCAGCTGGCGGGCGTAGTCGAGCGCCGCGACCGGGTCGTGCACCGAGCAGGGGCCGACGATCACCAGGAGCCGGTCGTCGGCCATGTCCAGCACGCGGCGGATCTCGGTGCGACCCTGCTCAACCGCGGTCTCCCGGTCCGCGCCCAAGGGGAGCTCGGCCAGCAGTGCGGCTGGCGCGAGCAATGGTTCGTAGCCGGCGATGCGCGTATCGCTGGTGTGGTGGGGCATCGTGTCTCCTCCCGGCAGAGCGACACCCTCGACCTGGGAGCCAGTCTGCCCTTACATGACAAAGACAGAGGCGGATCGCCTCTGTCTGTCTGGCTCCAGGTGAATCGTCAGCGCTGGCGGGCGCGGCTGGCTACACCTGGAGCCAGCTGAAAGCGCCAATACCATCGTGACATGCCGCCCATGCTACACGGACGGCCATCCGCCGCGTAGGCGCCTCGGGGGATTCTGTTGATCTTGCCGGGCGAGAGGGAGTTGCCATGCTGGTCGCGTTCTCAATCACGCCCCTCGGCACCGGGGAGGCCGTCGGGGACCTGGTCGCCGAGGCGGTGCGGGTGGTCCGGGCCAGCGGCCTGCCCAACCGGACCGACGCCATGTTCACCACCGTCGAAGGCGAGTGGGACGAGACCATGGCCGTGGTCAAGCAGGCCGTGGACGCGGTGGCGGCCAAGGCCCCGCGGGTGAGCCTGGTGCTCAAGGCCGACCTGCGGCCGGGGGTGACCGACGGCCTGACCTCCAAGGTCGAGACCGTGGAACGCTACCTGGCCGAGCCGGACCGGTAGCCGGATCGCCGCGAAGCGCCGGGCGGGCCCGGGAGCCGGGCCGGTCCGGTGCGGGTCGCTCACCAGCCTTAGATATGTTGATCGGCTTACAGCTGACCGACGCTGGTGATGCGGAGGACGGCCGTGCCCGCCTCGTCGGAGGCGTCGAGGTCGGCCTCGGCGCTGATGCCCCAGTCGTGGTGGCCGGCCGGGTCGTCGAAGATCTGCCGCAGCTTCCAGACGCCCGCGGTCTCGGCCGGGGTCTGGTCGATGATGAGCAGGGCCGGGCCGCGGGCGTCGGCGCCGGTGCCGATCTCGTCGTGCTCGTCGAAGTAGGGCTCGACCGCGTCCTCCCAGGCGGCCGCGTCCCAGCCGCTGCTCGTGTCGAGCTCGCCCAGCTCCTCGTAGTGGCCCAGGGCGGCCAGCTCGGCCCGGCGGAACAGCGCGTTGCGGACCAGCACCCGGAACGCCCGCACGTTGCCGGTGACCGCGGGGGGCCGGTCGGCGTCGGCGCGCTCGAGCTCGTCGATGGTCGCGTCCGGGTTGCGCAGCCGCTCCCACTCGTCGATCAGGCTGGAGTCGACCTGGCGGACGAGCTCGCCCAGCCACTCTTCGAGGTCGATGAGCTCCTCGGTCTTGACGTCCTCGGGCACGGTCTGGCGCAGCGCCTTGTAGGCGTCGGCCAGGTAGCGCAGCACCAGGCCCTCGGACCGGGACAGCTGGTAGTGCCCGATGTACTCGGTGAACGTCATCGACTGCTCGTACATGTCGCGGACCACGGACTTGGGCGCCAGCTCGTGGTCGGCGACCCAGGGGTGCCCCTGGCGGTAGACGCCGTAGGCGTGCTCGAGCAGCTCCTCCAGCGGCTTGGGCCAGGTCACCTGGTCAAGCAGCTCCATGCGCGTGTCGTACTCGACGCCGTCGGCCTTCATCTGGGCCACGGCCTCGCCGCGGGCCCGGAACAGCTGGGCCGACAGCACCTGGCGCGGGTTGTCCAGGGTGGATTCGATGACCGACAGCACGTCCAGCGGGTAGGACGGGGACTCCATGTCGAGCAGGTCGATGGCGGCCAGCGCGAACGGGGACAGCGGCTGGTTGAGCGCGAAGTCGAACTGCAGGTCCACCGTGAGCCGGGCCCGGCGGCCCAGCTCGTCCGGCTCGGCCAGCTGCTCGACCACGCCGCCGGCCAGCAGGGCCCGGTAGATCTGGATGGCCCGGTGGATGAGGGCTCGCTGGGAGGCCCGATCTTCGTGGTTGTCGGTCAGCAGGTGTTTCATGGCCGCGAAGGCGTCGCCGGGCCGGTTCAGCACGTTCAGCAGCATGGCGTGGCTGACGGTGAACCGGGACTTGAGCGGTTCCGGCTCGGCCGCCACCAGCCGCTCGAAGGTGGGCTCGCCCCAGGACACGAAGCCCTGCGGCGGCTTCTTGCGGACGATCTTGCGCCGCTTCTTGGGGTCGTCGCCCGCCTTGGCCAGCGCGGCCTCGTTCTCGACCACGTGCTCGGGGGCCTGGACGACCACGGTGCCCACGGTGTCGTAGCCGGCCCGGCCCGCGCGCCCGGCGATCTGGTGGAACTCGCGGGCCTGGAGCAGCCGGGTCTTCGTCCCGTCGTACTTCGACAGCGCGGTGAACAGCACGGTGCGGATGGGCACGTTGATCCCGACACCCAGGGTGTCGGTGCCGCAGATGACCTTGAGCTGGCCGGCCTGGGCCAGGGTCTCGACCAGGCGGCGGTACTTGGGCAGCATGCCCGCGTGGTGCACGCCGATGCCGTGCCGGACCAGCCGGGACAGCGTCTTGCCGAACCCGGCCGTGAACCGGAAGTTGCCGATGGTCTCGGCGATGGCGTCCTTCTCGGCCCGGGTGCACACGTTGATGCTCATCAGGGCCTGGGCCTGCTCGAGCGCCGCCGCCTGGGTGAAGTGGACCACGTAGACCGGCGCCTGCCTGGTCTCCAGCAGTTCCTTCAGGGTCTCGTGCAGCGGCGTGAGCACGTACTCGAAGGTCAGCGGGACCGGCCGCTGGTCGGACTGCACCACCGCGGTGGGCCGCCCGGTGCGCCGGGTCAGGTCCTGCTCGAAGAACCGGACGTCGCCCAGGGTGGCCGACATCAGCACGAACTGGGCCTTGGGCAGCTCGAGCAGGGGGACCTGCCAGGCCCAGCCGCGGTCGGGGTCGGCGTAGAAGTGGAACTCGTCCATGACGACCTGGCCCACGTCGGCCCCGGCGCCGTCGCGCAGGGCGATGTTGGCCAGCACCTCGGCCGTGCAGCAGATGATCGGGGCCGATGCGTTCACGCTGGCGTCGCCGGTCATCATGCCGACGTTCGACGCACCGAAGGTGTCGATCAGGGCGAAGAACTTCTCGGAGACCAGGGCCTTGATGGGCGCGGTGTAGAAGCTGCGCTGCCCGTTGGCCAGGGCGGCGAAGTGGGCGCCCGCGGCGACCAGGCTCTTGCCGGACCCGGTGGGGGTGCTCAGGATGACGTTGGCCCCCGACACGACCTCGATCAGCGCCTCTTCCTGGTGCGGGTAGAGGCTCAGGCCCTGGCCCTTGGCCCAGTCGGCAAAACTGTTGTAGACCGCGTCCGGGTCAGGAGTGGGGGGCAGCAGGTCGGTGAGCATCTGTTAATTCAACCAAGTTCGGACGGTGAAGATTCCGGTTCAGGCCCCGGGGCGGCTCGGGGCGGGGCGGCGCTGGGCCGGGCGCGGGGTCATGGGGTGGCTTCGGCGGGGACGGCTTCGATGAGGGCGGCCAGGCCGGCCTCGTCCAGCAGGTCGGCGGGGCGGACGGTCAGGTTGGGCCGCACGTAGTGGAAGGCGGCGCGGACCCGGTCCACCGGCACGCCGGTCAGGGCGGCCCAGGCCAGCCGGTAGGCGGCCAGCTGGACGGCGACCGCGTGCTTTTCCGGGTCGGACCTGGGCGGCTGGCCGGTCTTCCAGTCGACCACGTCGACCAGGCCGTCCGGGGCGTCGTCGAACACCGCGTCGATCCGGCCCCGGACCAGCCGGTCGCCGATCAGCGTCTCGAACGGGACCTCGGCCTCGCGCGGCCAGCGGCCGGCCCAGTCGCTGGCCTCGAACTGGTCGCGCAGGGCGGTCAGGTCGGCCTCGGCCTCGGCTTCGGCACGGGCGGCCGGGCCGGGGTCGTCTTGGAGGTCGTCGGCGCTGAACAGGTCGTCGGTGTCGATCAGCCGCTGCTGGCCGAAGCGTTCCTCCAGCCACTGGTGGAAGGCGGTGCCGCGGCGGGCGTAGGGGGCGGGCGGGCGCGGCATGGGGCGGCGCACCTGGCGGGCCAGCTCGGCCGGGTCCCGGGCCAGCGTGACCAGCGACGACACCGACAGGTGCCCGGGCAGCGTGACCCGCAGGCCACCGTCGGCCCGGCGGCGCTCACGCTCGGCCAGCAGCAGCTCGGCGTCGCGCTGCCAGGCCGCGACCAGGGCCTGGTCGTCCGGGGGGAGCTCGGCGTCGTCGTCCAGGGCGGGGGTTGGGGCGGCGGCTTCGGGGGCTGGGGCTTGGGGGGCTGGGGCGTTGGGGGCTGGGGTCTTCATGGCCGCGGTGACCAGGGCGGCGGCCTCGCGGACGGCCTGGTAGCGCTCACCGGCCGGGGTGGCGGGCCAGGTCTCGGCGGCCGGCTCGGCCAGGGCCGGGTTGACCGCGTCCTCGGCGGGCGGCGGCGCCCACTCGTCGATGCGGCCGGTGCCGGCCTGGCAGGCGCGCCGGACCTCGTCCAGGAACGGGGACGGCCCCAGCAGGCTGGCCCCCTCGCCCCACCAGTAACCCGAGCAGCCCAGCCAGAACGCGGCCCGGGTCGCGGCCACGTACATCAGCCGACGCTCCTCGGCCAGGTCCCGGTCGGCGCAGCGCTGGGTGAAGGTGTCGACCGAGGCCGGGTCCAGGTCCCGCAGGGACGGCAGGTCAGCCGAGTCACCGCGCAGGCCGAACGGCAGCAGCCGCGGGTTGTCGGTCCAGCGGGTGGACAGCCGCGGCCGGGCCGGGAACACCTGCGACCGCTCCCCCGCCGACAGCCCGGGCACCAGCACCGCGGCCCACTGCAGGCCCTTGGACGTGTGCACGGTGGCCAGCTTGACTGAGTCGGTCTCGCCGACCCGGCCCGTCTCCAGGCCGAACTCCTCGGTCTCGGCCGCGGCCAGGTAGGCCAGGAACGCGCCCAGGGTCGGCTCCTCCCGGGAGCCCGCGAACTCGTCGGCCGCGTCGGTGAAGGCGTCCAGGTCGGCCCGCGCGGTCAGCGGGTCCGCGCCCGGGCGGGAGGCCAGCTCGATGTCCAGGCCGAGGGTGCGCTCGACCTCACCGATCAGGTCGGGCAGCGGCCGGCCGAGCTGGCCGCGCAGCGAGCGCAGCTCCCCGGCCAGGATCCGGAACCGGGTGTGGCCCGGGTGCGAGTACGCGGCCGGGTCACCGAGGTCGTCGAGGGCTTCGACCAGGCTGCCCGCGTCGGTGGTCAGGTCGGTCAGGGCCTCGGCCAGGGCATCGGGGTCGTCGGCCGGGGCCGCCGCCTCGGCGTTGGTGGCCCCGGCCTGGGTAGCGCTCTCGGCCTCGGCCTGGTCGGCGCGGGCCAGGGCCCGGGCCCGGCGCCCCAGGGCCACCAGATCGCGCGGGCCGATCCGCCAGCGCGGGCCGGTCAGCAGCCGGACCAGTGAGTCCGACCCGGCCGCGTCGTTCAGCACCCGCAGCGTGGCCACCACGTCCTGCACCTCGGGCACGGTGAGCAGGCCCCCCAGCCCGACCACCTCGACCGGGATGTCTCTGGCCTCCAGGGCCCGGCGCAAGGCCGGGAACTGGGATCGCTTGCGGCATAGGATCGCGATGTCGGACGGCTGGACCAGGGCCTTGCTGCCGTCCGGCCACGGCTGCCCGTCGGGGGCGATGCCGGGCGGCAGCATGAGCAGCCGCTTGACCCGGCCGGCCACCCATTCGGCTTCGCCGGCGATGGTGTCCAGCAGGGCGCAGGCCACCCAGCCGCGGCCCTCCCGGTCCGGGGCGGCCTGCAGCCTGGGCACGTCCGGGGCCTCGGCCCGCAGCCGCGCCTGCAGCACGGCCGCGGTGTCGAGCACCCGCCCGGCATTGCGGAAGCTGGTCGACAGCAGCTTGACCGGGGCGGGCCAGCCGGCCACCCCCGGTCGCGGGGTCCGGGGCAGGACCGGGAAGTCCTCGGAGAACCGGCGCAGGTTGCCTGCGCTGGCCCCGCGCCAGCCGTAGATGGACTGGCACGGGTCACCGACCGCGGTGACCGGGTGCCCGCCGCCGAACAGCGCGCGCAGCAGCACCAGCTGGGCGTGGCTGGTGTCCTGGTACTCGTCCAGCAGCACGATCTGGTACCGGCCCCGCTCGACCAGCCCGACCTCGGGGTGGCGGGAGGCGATCCGGGCCGCCAGCGCCATCTGGTCACCGTGATCGAGGACCTCACGGCGGGCCTTCTCGCCCGCGTAGCTGGCCGCCAGCGGCAGCAGCTGCTCGCGGGCGCGCTGGCTCTGCAGCATCTTCTTGATGTAGGCGGGCAGCTTGCCGCCCAGCGCGGCCTGCCGCTGGTCGAGCCACTCCCCGATGGCCCGCACGTCGGCGGGTTCCCGCAGATGCTCGCTGAGCTCACCGGACAGGGCCAGCACGGCCGCGGTGACGGTGGGCGGGCCCCAGCCGATGTCAGCCATGGGCCCGTCGTAGGCGGCCACGATCCTGGCCGCCAGCTGCCAGGACTCGGCCGGGGTGATCAGCCGCATGGACGGCTCCAGGCCCTCGCGCAGCGCGTGGTCCGAGACCAGGCGGCCCGCGTAGGCGTGGTAGGTGCTGATCACCGGGTCGCCCGCGAACGGGAGGTTGGGGTCGCCCGCGTCGGCCGGCGGATCGGGGGGGTCGGGGGCGGTCGCGGTAGTCGGCTGGCTGGCCGGGTCGAGGCCGGCCCGGCGCAGCCGATCCAGCCGGGAGCGGACCCGTTCGGCCAGCTCGGCAGCGGCCTTGCGGGTGAAGGTCAGGCCTAGGACCCGGTCCGGCCGCACCATGCCGTTGGCCACCAGCCACACCAGCCGGGCGGCCATGGTCTCGCTCTTGCCGGACCCCGCGCCCGCGATGACGGCCAGCGGCTGGGCCGGGGCCGAGATCACCGCGGCCTGCTCGGCGGTGGGCTCGGGCAGGTCGAGCAGCCGGGCCACCTCCTCGGGGCCGTACCGGGCGGTCACGGCTCGACCTGCCCGCCGCCGTCGTTGACCGGGCAGGACCCGGCCACCGGGCAGGTCCGGCAACCGGGATTGACCCGGGCCTGGAAGACCGGGCCGGCCATGCCGGCCGCGACCGTTTCCACAAGGTCCTTGGCCCAGCCGGGCTCGTCGTCCTCGCCCAGGGCCCGCTGCGGCTGGATCTTGGCCCGCACCGTGTACCCGGCCTTGCCCACCTGGATCAGCTCGGCACCGCCCGGATCGGTCAGGCCGAAGTGTTCGAACGCACCGAGCAGCACGGCCAGCTGGTACACCCCCAGCTGGGGATGGCGCTCCAGTTCCTCCTCGCGGGGCGCGCTGCCGCCGGTCTTGAGGTCGACCACCACCGCGCGCTCCTGGTCGTCCTTTTCCAGCCGGTCGACCCGCCCGGTGATCTGCACCGGGCCGATCTCGACCTTGAGCGCCTGCTCGACCGCGACCAGCTCGCGCGGGTTGGCTGCGTGCCAGTCCAGGAAGCGGCGGACCATCCTCTCGGCCAGCTCGCGCTGCTTGGCGCTGTACCAGACCGAGCCGAAGTCCAGGTGGTGCCAGATGTCGTCGATACGGCTGCTGATCTCGGCGTCGTCGGCGCCCTGAGCGGCCAGCACCGCGGCCGCGTGGATCACCGTGCCCAGGTGCCGCAGCACGTCGGACCGGCCCGCTCCCGCGGCCGACTCCAGCAGCCAGCGCAGGCCGCACCGGGTGAACGCCTCGACCTGGGACGGGGACAGCCGGACCTGCTCGCCCGGTTTGGCGATCGGCCCGTCGTCGGACAGCGAGGTCAGCGCGTACCAGTGGGACGGGTGGGCGCCGCGGGCCCCGGCCTGGGCCAGCCGGGCCAGCTGGGCGGCGGCGGCCTCGCGGACCGCTGGCGGGCGGCCGCGGTCGGCCGCGGCCCGGCGCAGGTCGGCGGTGAGCGCGGCCAGCGACAGCCAGCGGTGGCCCGGCGCCAGGGCCTTTTCCGGCTCGATGTCGTCCCCGGCCAGCTCGGCCAGGAACCGGGACGGCCGGGTGTCCGAGCCGTCGCCGCCGACCGCGGTGACCAGCAGGCTGCGCTTGGCCCGGGTCACGGCCACGTAGAACAGGCGGCGTTCCTCGGCCAGCAGCTTGGACGCCAGCGCGGCCGCGGCCGCGTCGTCGGCCCCGATGGGCGCGCCCGAGGTGGCCTCGGCCAGTTCGTCCACGCCCAGCAGCGACCCGCGCAGCCGCAGGTCGGGCCAGGTCTCCTCCTGGACGCCGGCCACCACGACCAGATTCCACTCCAGGCCCTTGGACCGGTGAGCGGTGAGGATGCGGACGGCCTCGTCGCGGGTGGCCTGCTCGGCCAGGGTGTCGCCGGCGATCTCCTGGCCGGTCAGGCTGTCCACGAACAGCCCCGGCGCGCCCGGGGGCAGCGTGTCGGTGAAGCGGGCGGCGCTGTCGAACAGGGCCAGCACCGCGTCCAGGTCCCGATCGGCGGCGGCGCCCGCGGCCCCGCCCGCGGCGCTGGCCGCCTGCCAGGTGGCGGCCAGGCCGGAGGTGTCCCAGACCGCCCACAGCACGTCTTCGGCGTTGCGGCCGGCCTTGATCGTGTCGCGGGCCACGGCGAGCAGCCGGGCCAGCTTCTCGGCGGGCTCGGCCACCGGCGGCGGGACCAGGGTCAGGTTGCGCGGGTCGAGGATCGCGCCGGCCAGCGGGTCGGTGGGGGGCAGTACGGGGCGGCTGGGGTCCGGGTGGCGTTCTGGGCCGGCGGGCTCGGTGGGAGCGGTGGGAGCGGCGGGCTCGGTGGGAGCGGCGGGCTCGGTAGAAGCGGTCGCCTCGATGGGAGCGGTCGTCTCGGTGGCGGCGGTGGTGCGCAGCCAGCGGCGGAGCCGGCGCAGGCCGAGGGCGTCGGTGCCGCCCAGGGGCCCGGTCAGCAGTTCGGCGGCGGTCTGCTCGTCCAGGGCCGACGGCCGGAGCGCACAGCGCAGCAGGGTCAGCAGCGGGCGGGTACCGGGCTCGTCGGGCAGCGGCAGCTCGTCGCCGGCCACCGACACCGGCACGCCGGACGCGGTCAGGGCCCGGCGAAGCAGCGGCACCTGGCGGGTGGCCGAGCGGACCAGGATCGCCATGTCCGACCAGCTCACCCCGTCGGCCAGGTGGGCCCGGCGCAGCGTGTCGGTGATCAGCGCGGCCTCCTGGGTGGCGCTCTCGGCCACCACGATGCGGACCGCGCCGGGCTCGGCGTCCGGGCGCGGGATGAGGTTCCGGTGGCTGGCCGCCGAGCGGGCGGAGGAGCTGGGAGGGGCGGGGCTGGCGGCGGACGGACCGGGAGCGGCCGGGCCGCCGGCGAGGCCGGGAGCGGCCGGGCTGGCCGCGGCGGGGGCGGCGGGCAGGCGCTGGGCCACGCGGCGGGAGGCGGCCAGCAGGACCGGACCACTGCGGCGGCTGGTGCCCAGCGCGACCACCGGGGCCGGGCTGCCGTCGGGGGCGCGGAACCGGACCGGGAACTCGGTGATTGCCCGGACGTCGGCGCCACGGAAGGCGTAGATGGACTGGTCCGGGTCGCCCACCGCGATCAGCTCGCGGCCATCCCCGGCCAGGGCCTGTAGCAGTGACTCCTGGGCCGGGTCGCTGTCCTGGTACTCGTCGACCAGGACCACGTCGTAGGCTTCGCGCTCGCGCTGGCGGATGGTGGCCCGGCCGAGCAGCGAGGCCGCGATGCGGACGATCTCGGCGTAGTCGTAGGCGGCCACCGGGGCCAGGTCGAACCGGGCCGCGTACCGGTCCAGGAACCGGCCCGCCGCCACCCAGTCCTCGCGGCGCCGCTGGCGGCCCAGGGCGGCCACCCGCCGGCCGTCCAGGCCGCGTTCGGCCGCGCGGAGCAGGAAGTCTCGCAGTTCCTCGGCGAAGCCGCGGGTGGCCAGGGCCGGCCGGAGCGCGGCCGGCCAGTAGGCGCCCCCGTCGGCGATCTCGCCTCGCAGCAGCCGCCGGACCTCCAGCAGCTGTTCCGGCCCGGACAGCAGCCGCGGGAGTTCCTCCTCCATGAGCAGGAACTCCCGCCGCACCAGGGCGTAGGCGTAGCTGTGGAAGGTGAAGGCCAGCGGCTCCCGGATCGTCCGGCGCAGCCGACCCGCGATCCGTTCCCTCAGCTCACCCGCTGCTTTGCGGCTGAACGTGAGGACCAGCACCCGGGCCGGGTCCACCTGCCGGGTCTCGATGCGATAGGCCACGGTCTCCACGATGGTGGCGGTCTTGCCGGTACCCGGCCCGGCCAGGACCAGCAGCGGACCGCCGGAGTGCCGGATGACCTGCTGCTGGGCGTCGTCGAGCTGAAGCCGGGCCCCGGTCGCGGCGGGGTGGCGGACCAGACGGTACGGCTGAGTGCTCTCCATCGCTAAGAATTTCAGCAGAAGGGACCGACATTCTGCTGGGGTTTCCGTGGCCGGACGGCGTCGCCTGGCTCTGGTCGTCGTTTTGTCAGACCCAGATGAGATCATTCGAATATGTTTTCGCATGGCGTGACCACCCGGAACCAGGTGCTGGCCGAACTGGCCACCCTCGGCTCCCCGGACGTTGACGCCTTGAGCCTGCTCAGCCAGGTCCGTCAGGTCGCGGTCTTCGCCGACCAGGTGCTCGGCGAACTGGCCCGATTGGCCGGCCTGGTGGACCGCACCGGCGCCCATGCGGAGGCGGGTTATTCTTCGGCGGCAGCGTTCCTGCGGCACGGCTGTGGCCGTTCGGCCGCCCGGGCCGGGGAACTGGTCGCGGTGGGCCGGGCCCTGCCCCAGCTGGCCGCGACCGGCCAGGCCATGGCCGCGGGCCAGCTTTCCTTCGATGCCGCCCACGTGATCACCCGGGCCGCGAACCAGATCAGCGACGGGGCGGCCGCGACCGCGACCGAGCAGCAGATGCTGACCGCGGCGACCGGAGGACTGGCGGCAGGCCCGTCATCCCCGGAGTGGGTGCGGCCGGGCCTGGACCCGCGCGAGCTGCGCCGCCTGGGTGAGGACCTGACCTACCGAGCCGACCCCGACGGTGTGGAGGAACGTCAGCGTCAGCGGTTCGAGCGCCGCTATCTGTGCTTCGGGCTGACCCTGGACGACGTGGGCACGATCAGCGGCGCGTGCGGCGACGCCCTGTCCCTCGAGATCATGAGGACCGCGGCCGAGGCGTTCGGCCCGCCTGGTGGCGCCGGAGAGCACCGGACCACTGGCCAGCGGCGGATGGACGGGCTGACCGCGGCCTGCCAGGCAGCCCTCGACTCGGGCCGGGCCGGTAGCCGCCACGGCGCCATGCCGCACGTGACCGTGCTGCTCGACGCACCAAGCCCACCCGGCGACCCGGCCGGCAGCGACCCCAGCCCGCCTGGAGCGGACGGCGGCCAGGATCGTCCGCCGTCCGACCACCCGCGCACTGGCCCCGCGCGTACCGGCCCCGCGCGTACCGGGCACGGCGCCATGCTCACCGCGGCGCAGGTCCTCACCCTGGCCTGCCGGGCCGAGATCTCGGTCGTCCGCTGGCGCGAAGGCCTGCCACTGGACGTCGGCCGCCGCTACCGCACCGAAACCCCGGCGATTCGCCGGGCCCTGACCGCCCGGGACCGCGGCTGCCGCTGGCCCGGCTGCGGTATGCCGGCCGTCTGGTGCACCGCTCACCACATCCGGCACTGGAAACACGGCGGCACCACCCGGCTGCCCGACTTGGTCCTGCTCTGCTTCGTGCACCACCACTACTTCATCCACCTACTCGGCTGGATGCTCAGCGGCAGCCCGGACGGACAGCTGCAGTTCACCCACCCCGGCGGCCAGATCACCCTGGACAGCCCGCTCCCCGCCCGGCCCATGGGCCGCGGTCCGTGATCGGCGGCGCGGGCGGTCCCCGCCGATTGCGATTCGCCGACGGCCAGTGCGTCCCCAGCACGGGCCGGGAGGCTGGCCAGATTGAGCCTGATCAGACTGCTTCTGGTCGGGAGGGAGTGGCGGGGCGGCGACCGGGTCGCGAAGCCGGCTCAGCGCGGGGTGTCAGCGTCGTCCGGGCCGGCCGTCTCCAGGCCGTGCCAGCGGGCCCGGCGCATGTCCACCCGGAACGAGTGGCCGTCGGCGGCGGCGCGGAGGGGGGTGCCTTCCTTTTTGTACTGGCGCAGGGCGGCCCGTTCGTGTCCCGGCACCATCGAACCGTCGGAGTGAATGACCCGCCACCAAGGCACGGCCCCGCCGTGGGTGGACATGACCCGGCCGACCCGCCGGGGCCCGTAGCGGCCCAGGTATTCGGCGATGTCGCCGTAGGACATCACGTGCCCGGGCGGGATCGAGTCGACCAGGTCGAGCACGTCGCTGGCGAAGTCGTCGATCTCGGCCGGGGCTGAGTCGCCGTGGTCAGTCATCGACATCGGACGGGCGCCACCAGCCGGACGGGGCCCGGTACCCCGGGGAGTCGCGGGACTCCTCCGGCTCATCGGGCTCGTCGGGCTTCCGAGGTATGCGAAGCGGGCGGGTCGCCTGGGCATCGGAGGGTGGCGGGGACGAGGAGGGCTGCTGTGACTCGGAAGACGGCTGAGGCGCTTGGGACGGGGAGGACTCTGGGGACGGCTGAGGCGCTCGGGACGGGGAAGACCCGTGAGACTCGGGCGCGGGGCGGGACTCGGGCGCGGGGCGGGACTGAGGCGCGGGGCGGGACTGAGGCGACCGAGGCGACCGCGACGGCAAGGGCTGGCGGGATTCGTGCTCTGGGAGGGACTCAGGCGGCTGGGGTGCCCGGGACGGCAGCTGCTCGTGGGGATGGAAGGTCGGGCGGGGCCGAGGGGACT
>DASXMW010000143.1:0-1864 GCA_036495425.1 Streptosporangiaceae bacterium
GGCCGTGGCCGTGCAGCCGCTCGTGCTGCTCGCGTTACCGCTGCTCGTCGTGGTCGTTGAGCCCCGGCGCCGGCTGGGCTATGTCGCCCGCGCCGCTACCCCCGGGGCGCTGCTGCTGGCCGCCGCGGCCGCGGCCAACTGGACCGCGACCGTTCACGCCGTCACCAGCCAGCCGAACTTCCCGGCGATCGACCACCCTACCCCGTGGATCTACCTTGCCCCGCACATAGCCGACTGGCAGGTGGCGGCCGGCCCCGGCCGCATCCTGGCCATCGTGGCGGCCCTTGGCTGCGCGCTGGTGATGGCGCGCCGCGGGCGGGCGATACGGACGGCCGGGCGGTGGGATCCCGGGGCGCTGACCGAGCTGCTCTGGTGGACCGCGGTCGCGCTGGCGCTCCGGTCGGCGTTCGAGCCGGTCATGGTGTCCTACTACCTGTGGCCACCGCTGGCGGTGGCCCTCGCCGCCGCCGCGAGCGACTGGTCACGTCTGCTCCCGGTCGGGTGCACCACCGTCGGACTCACATTTTTCTCGCAGGTCCAGTGGCACGACCCGTGGAGCTGGTGGACCCCGATGGTCGCCGGGCTGGCCCTGGCCCTGTTCTTCGCCCGGCCCCGGTCCGGCCGAGCCCGGCCCGGCCGGGCCCGGCCCGCTCCGCAGGTGCTCCCAGAGGCGGGGGAGCAGCTCGCCGCCGACGGCGCGCCATGACGCGATCTCGCGGTCCGACAGCGTGGTGACCGGGCCGGCACCCGATGCGGCCCCGGATGCGGCCAGCGCCGCCAGGTAGACGTCGCAGGCGGCCGCGAGCAGCCACATCCTGGCCACCGCGAGTCCGGGAGTGGCGCCCAGGGTGAGGGCCCCGTTGCCGCGCAGCAGCAGCGCCTCGCCGGCCGGGAGGCAGGATGCCGCCCGTTCGGCCCGAATCACCCGAGCTTCCCCTTCCCAGACGGCCGACCGCATGTCTAAACTGTATGCAGTTTGCCGGCGAAGGGGAAGGCCGTGATCTCAGGACTGCACCACTACGCGCTCGAAGTGCCCGACCTGGCGGTGGCCGAGGGCTTCCTGCAAGACTTCGGCCTGGAGACGGGGGAGAAGGACGGGTCGCTGGTGGCCATGTGTCCCGGGCGCCAGCAAGAGCAGGTGAGGCTGGTGGAGGCCCCGGCCAAGCGACTGCACCACGTCACCTTCACGCTCAGGCCCGGCACGACGGACGCGGTCTGCGAGGCGCTGGAACGGTCCGGCACACTCGTCATCGAGCCGCCGCCCGGCGCCACCGAGGAGGGCCTGTGGCTGCGCGACCCGGACGGCACCGCCGTGCAGCTCCTCGACGAACCCCAGGCGCCCGCCCGGCCGGCCGCCGAGGTGCTGGTCAACATGGGCGGCACCCGCCAGCGGTTCGACGTCGCCCAGTGGCGGACGGCCACCGAGGACGTGCTGCCGCGCCGGCTCGGGCACTCCCTGCTGTTCACCGCGCAGCCCGCGCGGATGACGGAGTTCTACACCCAGGTGCTCGGGCTGCGGGTCAGCGACACGATCCACCACGACCTGGTGACGTTCCTCAACGCCGGGCCCGGCGACCATCACGTGTTCGGCTTCATCTCCAGCACCCATCGCGGCTTCCACCACGCTAGCTTCGAGGTCCCGTCCATCGACGCGATCGCGGTCGGCGCCGACCGGATGCGGGCCAAGGGCCACCAGGCGGGCTGGGGCCTGGGCCGCCACACCATCGGATCGAACTTCTTCCACTACAACCCCGACCCGTGGGGCTCGTGGATCGAGTGGTTCTCCGACATCGACCAGATCGACGACTGCTGGGTGGCCGGCGACTGGGATGTGCCCCCGCACCTGTGGGGCACCCCGCCACCC
>DASXMW010000144.1:0-16207 GCA_036495425.1 Streptosporangiaceae bacterium
TGGCGCCTCGTCGACGACGGCCGGAGGACGAGACACCGCCGCAGCACCCGCCTCTGATACGCCAGCTGTGGTTCGTTGTGATCATGGCGTTGCCTCGGCATAGGCGTTCCACCGTCTGTGAGCTTCGCGGGCGCGGTGCAGCCCGGTGAGCATCTGGCCGCAAGACTGCCGGGTCTCCCGGCGGGGAAGCACCCGGCGACCCGCCCCAGCGGGTCCGCCAACAGCGCGGACCGGGCCTCAGCTGCCGTATAAGAGAAGCGGGTCAGCTGCCGGTGGCGGCGCCCAGGTTCAGGGTGATGGTGTTGTTCGGCCCGGGCAGGGTCAGGTTGATCAGCGGCGTGGCCAGCAGGCAGTGCACGAACCGCGGAATGGTGTAGGTGCCGCTGACCGTGCCACCGGTCAGCGCGTTGAACCCGCTTTCCGAGGTCAGGGTGATGGTGGCGGGAACAGCGGTCTGGCAGGAATTACCGACCGGGACCGGGATTCCAGCGACCTTCAAGCTGGTCAATTTCAGCGTTATGTGTGAGGTGGCCTGAATGCCGCCGTCACTTTCCAGCGTGCCGGTGGTCTGGCCCTGCTCGACGAAGGCGGTGGTGGCGGTGACCGGCACCAGGCCCAGTTCCTTGAACGAGCCGGTGGCGGCCGGGAGGTTCACGTTGCCGGTGACCGCGCTGGTGGTCAGGTCGGCCGTGGCCGACAGGGTGCCCGGGCCGAGCGGGATCGAGGTGCGGATGGCGTTGATGTAGGTGCTGCCGCTGACCGGGTAGGTGAGGCTGACGGTGGTGTCGGCCGACGCCGGGCTGACCCCCGCGCCCACGGCCCCGGCCACCGCCGTCACCGAGAACAGGAGTCCAGCAAGCCGCTTTTTCATGGTCATCACTTCCCGGTTTGGATGCCGCTCCCCCCACGGTCAGCGCGTACGTTACTGGTGCGTAACAACGGCGGCAAGAGGAGCGGAAAGGCATTCCCGGGGCAATATCCGGGCCGCTCACAAAGCGGCCCGGACTTTGTCAACAGGTGAGTGCGGCGCGGTTCCGGCCGCCCCGGCCCGGAGCACTCACGGCCATTGGTTACCGTCGGCACATGGATGCGATCGCCGAATGGACGAATGCTCAGCGCCGGGTGGTGGACCTGGTCGGGTCACTGGGCGAGAAGGACTTGGAGCAACCGGTGCCGGCCTGCCCGGCCTGGACCGTGACCCAGCTGCTGGCGCACATGGTGGGCCTGAACGCGGACGTGCTGGCGGGCGACGAACCCGATGACCACAACCGCACCTGGACCCAGCGCCAGGTGGACCGCCGGGCCGGCCGGGCCCCGGACGACCTGGTCACCGAGTGGCTGTCGCTGACCGAGCCGATGCAGGGCTGGATGCGCCAGCACGGCGTGCGGCCGCTCAACGACGTGGTCATCCACGAGCAGGACCTGCGCGGGGCGGTCGGCCGGCCCGGTGGCCGGGACACCGAGGGCCTGGCCGCGGTCCGGGACGTGATGGCCGAACGGTTCGCGACCCGGATCCGCCGGGCCCAGCTGGCGCCGGTCCAGTTGCAGAGCCCGGAGTGGATGTTCAGCACCGGGGACGCCGATCCCGGCCTGGAACTGTCGGCCCCGACCTTCGATCTGACCAGGGCGCTGATGACCCGCCGGACCGCGGACCAGCTCCGGACCTGGGCCCGGTCGGGGGCGGTGGACCCCTACCTGCCGATGTTCGGCGGCCTGGGACCGCTACCCGACCAGCCGCTGCCCGAGTGACGGAAGCGACCGGTGCTGCACCAGGAGACGCGTGTCGCGAAGCCGACCCCGACGTGACCGGCGCGATATTGCCTGGTAGCGGCAGAATGTAGGACGATCTTGAGATGGTTAGGGTCACCGTGGGCAGTTACCGCAACGTCGCGGTCTGTGCTGCCGTGACGGAAGGACGAGGTGACCGATGCGCCTCCTGCTGATCGGCGCGCCCGGGGCCGGCAAGGGGACCCAGGCCCAGCGCTTGTCCGAACACTTCGGCATCGCCCACATCTCCAGCGGTGACCTGCTGCGCCAGCACGTCAAGGACCAGACGGCGCTGGGGCAGACGATCAAGAGCTACGTCGACGCCGGGGACCTGGTCCCGGACGCGCTGGTCATGGACATGCTGCGCAAGCCGGTGGTGGCGGCGGCCGAGGCCGGCGGCTACGTGCTCGACGGCTTCCCGCGTACCGTGGACCAGGCCAAGGCGGCGTTCGAGACCGCCCGCGCGCTCGGGGTCGAGGTTCAGGCCGCCGTGCACCTGGACGTGCCGGACGAGGAACTGATCCGTCGCCTGCTGGCCCGCGGCCGGGGCTCGGACGACACCGAAGAGGTCATCGCGCACCGGCTCCAGGTCTTCCGCGAGATGACCATCCCGCTGCTGGACTACTACGCGGGCCGCGAGTGGATGTTCACGGTCGACGGGTCCCGGACCCCGGACGAGGTGCACGAGGACATCGTGGACCGGCTGCAGAAGCTGGCCAACTTCGACACCTCGGAGAGCGACGCGGCCAGCGCCTGATCGCCAGGGTCTGCTGACGGCCGGCGTTCCATTTTCATCGAAGGTCACGTCCCTTGGTCCCGCGCCAGCCCCACCCGCCCTGGGGCTGGCGCTCACGCGTCCGGTTCCGGTGATACTGGCGGCATGGATGCCCGCGAAGTGCTGGCCGGGCTGCTGGAGCCGGGCTCGTTCCGGTCCTGGGACGTTGCCCCGGCCGAGGTCGCGGCCGATCCCGGCTACGCGGCGGACCTGGCCGCGGCCCGGGCGCGGACCGGGCAGGACGAGTCGGTGGTCACCGGGGAGGGGCAGGCCGGCGGCCACCGGGTGGCCGTGGCCGCCAGCGAGTTCGGGTTCCTGGGCGGGTCGATCGGGGTGGCGGCCGGGGAACGGCTGACCCGGGCGGTGGAACGCGCCACCGCCGAGCGACTGCCGCTGATCGCGCTGCCCGCCTCGGGCGGGACCCGCATGCAGGAGGGCACGCTGGCCTTCCTGCAGATGGTGAAGATCACGGCGGCGGTCACCGCGCACCAGGCGGCCCGGCTCCCCTACCTGGTCTACCTGCGCCACCCGGCCACCGGCGGGGTGCTGGCCTCGTGGGCGTCGCTGGGCCACCTGACCCTGGCCGAGCCGGGCGCTCTGATCGGCTTCCTGGGCCCGCGGGTGTACGAGGCGCTGCGGGGCGAGCCGTTCCCGGCCGGGGTCCAGACCGCGGAGAACCTGGCCGCCCACGGGCTGGTGGACCAGGTGCTCGCCCCGGCTGAGCTGGGCGGGCTGGTCAGCCGGGTCCTGGACGCGCTGACCCCGGCCCCTGAGGCCAGCATGACTCCCGGGGCAGACGGGGTGCTAGAGGCGGGGGATGCCTGGGCCTCGGTGCTGTGGACCCGGGGGCCGGGCCACCCGGACGCCCGCGACCTGATCGCCGCGGCCGCCACCGACGTCGTGCCGGTCCGGACCGGGAGCGTGATCCTGGCCCTGGCCCGGATCGGTGGTTTCCCGGTCGTGCTGGCCGCGCAGGACCGGCACGCCCCGGCCCCCGGTCCGGACGCGCTGCGGGTGGCCCGGCGCGGCCTGCGGCTGGCCGCCGGCCTGGGCCTGCCGCTGGTCACGGTGATCGACACCCCCGGTGGCGAGCTGTCCGTGGCGGCCGAAGAGGACGGCCTGGCCGGGCAGATCGCGCACTGCCTGGCCGAGTTGCTGGTGCTGCCGGTGCCTACGGTCTCGGTGCTGCTCGGCCAGGGCACCGGCGGCGCGGCCCTGGCCCTGCTGCCCGCCGACCGCACGGTGGCCGCCGCCGACGCCTGGCTGGCCCCGCTGGCCCCCGAGGGCGCCAGCGCGATCGTGTTCCGCGACACCGGCCACGCCGCCGGCCTGGCCCGCCGCCAGGGCATTCGCGCCGCCGACCTGGCCGCGGCCGGCCTCGTCGACGAGGTGATCACCGGCCCCGGGGACCTGGCCCGGGACCTGGGCCGCGCCGTGCACCGGGCCCTGGCCGAGCTCACCCGGCGCAGCCCCGGCCGCCGCCTGGCCGACCGCACCGGCCGCTACCGCCGGCTGGGACAATGACGACCGTGAACCAACTCGACGTGCGGACGCCAGACGGGACGATGGACGTTTACCTGCACGAACCGCCGGGCGGGGGCGCGGCCCCGGCGGTGATCTTCTTCGCGGACGCGGGCGGGGTACGGCCGGTCATGCAGGACATGGCGGCCCAGCTGGCCGCGGCCGGGTACCTGGTGGCGCTGCCGAACCTGTACTACCGGGCCGGTCACTACGAGCCGTTCGACCTCAGCACGCTGTTCAGCGTCCAGAGCGAGCGGCAGCGGATGGGGCGCATCGTCGGGCTGGCCGGACCGGACGGCCTCGGCCGCGACACCGGGGCGCTGCTGGACGCGCTGGCCGGCCGGCCCGGCGGCCACGGCGGCCGGGTGGGCTGCGTCGGCTACTGCCTGGGCGGCAACTGGGCGTTCCGCACCGCCGGGGACCACCCGGACCGGGTGGCCGCGATGGCCTCGTTCCACGGCGGCTTCCTGGCCACCGACGACCCGGCCAGCCCGCACCGGCAGGCCGGCCGCATCCGGGCCCAGCTGTACTTCGGCGTCGCCGACCACGACAACTCCTGCGACCCGCAGAGCCAGGCCCAGCTGATCACCGCCCTGGACGAGGCGTCGGTCGGCTACCAGCTCGAGCTGTACCCCGGCGCGGGCCACGGCTTCAGCGTCCCCGACAACCCCTCCTACCGCGAGCCCGCGGCCGACCGGCACTGGCGCCGCGTGACCGCCCTGTTCGCGGAAACTCTGGCCGCCGCGGGCGATTAGTTTCCGGTCCGGGTTCCGTCCCAATCTGTGAACGCATCGGGAGGAACCATGAACGAGCGCAAGCGCTGGACAGCGCTGATCGTGCTGTGCACCGGGATGCTGATGATCGTCCTGGACATGACGATCGTGAACGTGGCACTGCCGTCGATCCAGGGTGATCTGGGCTTCAGCCAGTCCGGGCTGGCCTGGGTGGTGAACGCCTACCTGATCGCGTTCGCCGGGCTGCTGCTGCTGGCCGGGCGGCTGGGTGACCTGGCCGGGCGGCGGAACGTCTTCCTGGCCGGGCTGGCGATCTTCACCGCCGCCTCGCTGCTGTGCGGGCTGGCCACCGGCCAGGCCCTGCTCATCACGGCCCGGTTCCTGCAGGGGGCCGGGGGCGCGCTGACCTCGGCGGTCATCCTGGGCATGATCGTCACCATGTTCGGCGACCCGCGCGAGCGGGCCCGGGCCATCGGGGTGTTCGCGTTCGTGGCGTCGGCGGGGGCCGCGGTGGGCCTGCTGGCCGGGGGCGTCATCACCCAGCTGCTGAGCTGGCACTGGATCTTCTTCGTCAACCTGCCCATCGGGGTCCTGACCGCGGTCGCGGCCCGGCGGGTGATCGAGCCCGACCGCGGTGCGGGCCTGCGGGCCGGGGCCGACGTGCCCGGCGCCCTGCTGGTCACCGCGGCCATGATGCTCGGCGTGTACACGATCGTCGGCCCGGCCGCGCAGCAGGGCTGGCTGGCCGGTGAGACCCTCGGCCTGGGCGCGGCCACGCTGGCCCTGCTGGGCGGCTTCGTCCTGCGGCAGCGCACCGCCCGGCACCCGCTGATGCCGCTGCGGGTGTTCGCGTCCCGCACGGTGACCGGGTCCAACCTGGTCCAGGTCCTCGGCACCGCGGGCATGTTCGGGATGTTCTTCCTCGGCTCGCTCTACCTGCGCGAGATTCTGCACTACGACCCGCTGCAGATCGGCCTGGCCTTCCTGCCGGTCGCGGTGATCATGGGCACCCTGTCGGTCCGTTACACCGACCGGCTGGCGCTGCGCTTCGGCGCCCGGCCGGTCATGCTGGCCGGCCTCGGCCTGATCGCGGCCGGCCTGGCCCTGTTCGCGGTCGCCCCGGCCAGCGGCGCAGCCTACCTGCCGCACGTGTTCCCGGTCGCGGTGCTGATCGGGGCCGGCTCCGGCCTGTGCTTCCCGGCCTTGATGACGCTGGCCATGTCCGGCGCCACCGACCAGGACGCGGGCCTGGCCTCCGGCCTGGTCAACACGACCGGGCAGATCGGCGGCGCGCTTGGCCTGGCCGTGCTGGCCACCGTGTCCGCGTCCCGCACCAGCGCCCTGGCCGCCCAGCACCGGACCGCCGCGGTCGCCCTGACCGGCGGCTACCACCTGGCCTTCTGGATCGCCTGCGGCCTAGTCATCGCGGCCGCCGGGGTCACCCTGACCATGCTGCGCCCGCAGCCGGCCGCCGAGCCCGCGATGCCGGCCACCGGCACCGAGGTCGTGCCGGACCGGCAGCTCGACTACACAATGAACTAGATGGGTCACCCCCGCCGGCCGCTGCCACCGTCGCAGCGGCCGGCCCGTTTGTCGGCCGGCTCGGCCCCGGCCGCCCCGGGCAGCGCAGCTGGGGGTGACGGGGCCAGGCAGTGGGCACCGGCGCTGATTACGATCAGGTCATGACCGGCGAGCCGAATCCACCGCGTAATTCGTTGGGCGACTACCTGCGCGCCCGCCGCGAGCTGGTCACGCCCGAGCGGGCCGGCCTGCCGTCGTTCGGCCCGCGCCGCGTGCCCGGCCTGCGCCGGGAGGAAGTCGCGATGCTGGCCGGCATCAGCGCCGACTACTACCTGCGCCTGGAGCAGGGCCGCGACCGCAACCCGTCGGTTCAGGTGCTCGAGTCGCTGGCCCGCGTGCTCCAGCTCGACGACGACGGCACCGCGTACCTGCTCACCCTGGGCGCCGAGAAGCCGCGCCGGGCCCGCCGCCGCCCACGCCCGGAGGTGACGCCGGCCGGCATCCGCGCGCTGCTGGGCTCGCTCACCCTGCCCGCTTTCGTGGAAGGCCGCTGCTTCGACGTGCTGGCCGCCAACCCGCTGGCCACCGCGCTCTCGCCCCGGCTGGTGGCCGGCCGCAACCGCCTCCGGGACGTGTTCCTCGACCCGGCCGAGCAGGCCCTCTACCCCCACTGGGAAGGCGCCGCGGCCGCCCTGGTGGCCGGCTTCCGCGAGTCGATCGGGACCGACACCGACGACCCCCGGTTCATCGATCTGGTCGGCGAGCTGTCACTGGCCAGCGACCACTTCCGCCAGCTCTGGGCCCGGCACGACGTCCGGTCCCGCGCGGGCGCCGCGGTCACCCTGGACCACCCGCAGGTCGGCGAGCTCACCCTGAACCGGGAGAAGCTCATGATCGGCGGCACCGACGGCCAGCTGCTGGCCATCTACCACGCCGAGCCCGGCACCAGCCACGCCGAGAAGCTCAGCCTGCTGGCCTCCTATTCGAGCAGCGCACCGGGTCCAGGGCCAGGTCGGGGCGGGCAGGCTCAGACCGGAGAGGTCTCCGCGGACAGCCGCAGCCAGCGGTAGCCGTATCCGGCCAGCTCGATGTCGGGCCCGGTACCGCCCGGCGATTCGCCGTCGCTCAGCACCTCCACCACGTCCTCACTGCGGGCGGGCACGATCACGTCGTCGGGCAGCCGCACCGCGGCCGGTTCGGCCGACAGGTTGTGCAGGGTGACGACGCAGCCGTCCCGCCACCGGGCTTCGATGGCCAGCACCCGCGGGTCACCGACCGGCAGCGTCCGCCACTGGCCCCAGCCCAGCTCCGGGCATTCCTGGTGGATCCGGATCGTCTGGGCCAGCCACGACCGCAGCGAATCGGGCCGGTGCCGCTGCGCGGCCACGTTGACGGCCCGGTAGCCGAAGGGGCCGTCGGCCCGGGCCGGCCGGTACAGCTGGTCAGCCGTTGAAAAACCGCCGGCGGCCCGGTCCGACCACTGCATCGGATTGCGGACCGCGAGCCGCCCATGCAGCGAAAGATCCTCGCCCATGCCGATCTCGTCGCCGTACATCAGCACCGGGGTGCCGGGCAGGGCCATGGTCAGGGCCAGCGCGAGCCGGATCCGGCGCTGGTCGTTGCCGAGCATGGGCGCTAGCCGCCGGCGGATACCGCGCCCGTACTCGCGGTGGTCCGGCTCGGGCGCGAAGGCCGCGAAGACCTCCTCGCGCTCGCCGTCGCTGAGCATGCCCAGGTTCAGTTCGTCGTGATGGCGGCAGAAGTTGGCGAACTGAGCGTGGACCGGAATGGCCGGGCGTTCGTTGAGCGCGTCCACCAGCGGCTGGGCCCGGCCCCGCGCGTGGGCCAGCCACTGGGCGGCACAGGTCCGGAAGTCGAACAGCATCTGCACGCCGTCACCGTCGTCGATGGCGAAATAGCGCTGCTGCTCCTGCCCGCTGACGTTGGCCTCACCGAGAAAAATCGCGTCGCCCCGCCGCCGCTGCATGAACTCCACCAGCGACTGCAGGTACGAAACCGGCTTGTCGCGGGCCGGGGTGCCGATCGTCTCGATCATGAACTGCAGCGAGTCGACCCGGAAACCGGCCACGCCCAGCTCCAGCCAGAACCCCAGGACCTTGTCCATCTCGTCCCGGACGTCGGGCTCGGTGATGTTGAGGTCGGGCATGAAGTCGTAGTACCGGTGCATGTACCACTGTCCGGCGTCATCGTCGAAGGTCCAGGTGCTGTCCTGTTCGCCCGGGAACGCCACCTGGCTGGGTTCCTGCTGCTTCTCGTCACTCCAGCGGTAGTAGTGGCGGTAGCGGGAGTCGCGGGAGCGCCGGGCCTGCTGGAACCACGGGTGCTCCCGGCTGGTGTGGCTGAGCACCAGGTCGACCAGCACGCGGATACCCAGGTGGTGCGCGGTGCGGATCAGCTCCACGAAGTCACCGAGCGTCCCGTACCGGGGGTCGACCGCGTAATAGTCGGTGATGTCGTATCCGTCGTCGCCCCCCGGGGACGGGTAGAACGGCATCAGCCACAAGGTGTTTACGCCCAGCGCGGCCAGGTGGTCGAGCCGCCGGGTCAGGCCGGCCAGGTCGCCGACGCCATCGCCGTCGGAGTCCAGGAACGTCGCCACGTCGGCGCAGTAGACGACGGCGTCTTTCCACCACAGGTCGCTGACGGCTTTGTCGGTCATGCCCGACGTGTTCCCCCGCCCGCCTCCTCCTAACAAGACTCAGGCCGGTGGCGAGATCGCGTTCTGGCAGCTGGCCTACTCCCGCGGCGAGTCCGATCTTTCTGTGATTTAACCGGTTTAGGCTTCTCGTGGCCTTCACGCCCTCGTGGCGCGGGGCGTGCGGCGGAGGGGGCCGTGCGCCCCGGGCCTGCCTACCAGTTCCAGGTGAAGCCGACCACGGACTGTTCGATCGCGTCCAGCCGCTTGAACACATAGCGCGACGCGCGCAGCTCGAATTCGTCCCGGGTGACGATGTCGCCGTCGATGCCGTCCCACACCGCCCACCAGACCTGACGCGGGATCTTGTCGGGGTGGAATTCGACCCGCATCGAGACGTTGCGCATGGCCCCGCGGGCCACCCGCCGCATCTCCCGCGGCGGCGCCTGGTCGTAGTGGAACAGGGTGACGTAAGTCAGCGACGTCTCGCCCCCCAGTTCCAGCGGCGCGTCGAGCAGGATGTCCAGCGCGAACAGCCCGCCGCCGACCGGGTACAGCGGCCCGGCCAGCCGGCCGCCCTCCTCGACCTCCACCGCCAGCGCGCTGGTGTCGCACCGGTACGGGTACCGGTCCAGCCCGTCCTCGGTGGCCTCGATCACCTGCTGGGTCCGGTGCCAGGCGGGCAGCCCGTCCGCCCCCACGTAGTGGTGCTCGTGCAGCGAGGTGGTGCGGTGCCCGGCCGGCCCCAGGACGGCCGCGGTGTCCGGCGGTATGGCGCTGAGCCCGGTCAGCACCCGGATCCGGTCCGTGCCGTCGTGGATGCCCCGGAGCCGGCGGCTGTCGGTCTCGCTGATCCCGAAGGCGTCGATGAACAGCTCCAGCGTGGCCCGGCTGAGCACGTCCCCGCGCAGGGCCCGGGACACCCGCTGGGGCAGCGAGGCGAGGCTGACGCTCTTGTACCGGGCCTGGGCCCGGTTACGGTCCACGAAACGCTTCAGCACCTCGGTCACGGCCCGCTGGTGCACCTCGCCCTGGCGTTCCCGCTCGCGCTGGTACCGGACCCACCGGTCCCGGTAGTCGCGCAGCAGCAGATGATGCAGGTGAAAGGCGGCCTGCTGCACGGGTGACGAGGTGATCTCGCGGCTCACGGGGCTTCCTGCCGGACGAGGAGATGCGACGTAAATGCGATGTAGCCCAAAACTTACGCCGCCCAGCGCCCCCGGGACGCCGAAGAACCCGCAATTCGCCTAAAGACTGTCTTCCGGGACAATGCGGACGCCGAGCGGCACCAGCGTGATCGGGATGATCTTGAAGCTGGCCAGCCCGAGCGGGATGCCGATGATGGTCAGGCAGAGCAGGAACCCGGTGACCAGGTGGCCCAGCGCCATCCACAGCCCGCACAGCACGAGCCAGATCACATTCAAAATGACCCGCATCGCGGCTTCCCTTCCTGGCGAAACGGATGGACGGGCACAGACATTGTCACATGGTGCGCACGGGACGTGGTGACACGTATCGCACGCGGTGCGCTTGAGGACATTGGTGATCCAATTCCCGCTAGCTCAAGCCGGAGAGGACAGATGATCAAGTCCCCCCTCGCCAAGATGTTCACGATCAAGATCCTGGGCCTGGCCGCCGCGTGCGGCACCGCCGGAGGTGTCGCCCTCGCGGCCAACGCCGGTGCCTTCACCAGCCATGCCCAGGTCACCGACCATTCACACGCCGCGGCAGCGGTGGCCGCCGCCGCCCCAGCGGAGGCCCACCGGGCAGGCGCCCACCCGGGAGGGGCCGGGACCGGCCAGGCCGGCTCCGCCGTCGCCGATGGCGTGGCCAGCCCGGTGACCGCCACCCGCGCGGCCGGGCTGTGCTGGCAGGTGGCCAGCCGCGCCGTCGGGCTGGCCGGCCAGACCGTCAGCAGCCAGCCCCTGAGCCCGGCCGTGGCCGAGCAGGCCCTGGCCAGCACCCAGGCCGGCCAGGCGCTGGCCGCGCCGACGTTCACGTCCCTGGCCTCGGCCGCGGGCGCCGTGGGCAACGTGCCGGACTACTGCGCCGTGCTGCTCAGCCTGCCGCGGTTCCCCCAGCCGGGTCTGGTACGCGACCTGCCCGCCCGGGTCCTGTCGGCCCTGCCGGCCGGCCTGGTCGGCAAGCTGCCCAGCCCGATGCTGGCCGAATTCCCGGTCTGGTACCTGGCCCAGCAGCCGGCCCACGTGCTGGCTGGGCTGCCGGCCGGAGTGATCGCGGAGCTCCCGGCCGGAATGATCGCCCAGCTGCCGGCCGGCGTCATCGCCAGCCTCCCGGCGACCGTGATCGCCACGCTGCCGGCGCAGACGATCGCCACGCTGCCAACGGGGACGATCGCCCAGCTGCCGGTCCCGGTCCTCTCCGAGCTGCCGGTCCCGGTGATCGCGCAGCTTCCGCCGGGGACGATCACCCGCCTCCCGGCGGGCACGATCGCCAAGCTCCCGGTGGCCACGATCGCCCGGCTCCCGATCCCCGTGGTGAGCCGGCTCCCGGTCCCGGTGCTGTCCCGGCTGCCCATCCCGGTCCTGGCCCAGCTGCCCGCCTCGGTGCGGTCCGGCCTTCCCTCCTCGGTGCTGTCCCAGCTCAATCTGGGCTGACCACCGCCGCACCGCGAGCCGCCCTCCGCGTCACCGCGGGAGGCGGCTCGCGGTCAGCCTGGGCCGATTGTTGCTTTCTTACGGTAATCACCGGTTTCTGTTAGCGTGACCGCGTACCGGGGGCACCGACGATGAACGGGGCCGTGATGACCGACGATCCGGGCCTGCGGATCGGGGTGCTGGGACCGCTGCTGGGGACCAGGGACGGTGCGGCGATCACCATGCCCCGCGGCCGGGCCGCGGTGCTGCTGGCGGTGCTGGCCCTGTCCCCCGGCCGCCCGATCGGCAGCGCGCGGCTGGCCGAGCTGATCTGGGATGACGACGACCGGCCGGAACGGGCCCGGGCCCGGCTGCAGACCGTGGTGGCGCGGCTGCGCGGTCTGCTGCCGGCCATGGTGGTGACCGCGGGTGACGGCTACCTGCTCGACATCGATCCGGGCCGGGTTGATCTGTGGCGGTTCCGCCAGCTGGTCCAGGCCGCGAGCCAGCCGCCCGCCGGCGCGGGGCCGCCGTCCGCGGCCGCGCTGGACCTGCTGGACGAGGCGGTCGGGCTGTGGCGCGGCGAGCCCCTGGCCGACCTGCGTTCCGCCGCCCTGGACCGGGACGTGATCCCCGGCCTGACCGAGGAGTACCTGTCCGCGGTGCAGCAGCGGGCCGGGCTGGAGCTGGCGGCGGGGCGGGCCGAGCCGGTGACCGCGGAGCTGCGCGGCCTGACCAGCCGGTATCCGCTGCGCGAGCCGTTGTGGGAGCTGCTGATGCGGGCGCTGGCTCAGGCCGGGCGGCCCGCCGAAGCCATCGCCGAGTACCACCGGGCCCGGCAGCTCCTCTCGGCCGAGCTCGGCGTCGACCCCTCACCCGAGCTGCAGGGCCTGTACCAGCAGTTGCTGCTGGCCGACCAGGTCACGGCGTCCCGTCCCGCGCCGGGTCCGGCCGCGGCGGCACCGGGTGGCGGGCTGCGGCGGCTGCCCGCCGACACCCGCGTGTTCACCGGGCGCAGACCAGAGCTGACCCGGTTGCTGGCCCTGGCCGGGGGCGCCGACGGTGCCGGAGCGGGCGGGACGGTGGTGATCTCGGCCATCGACGGAATGGCCGGCATCGGCAAGACGGCCCTGGCCGTGCACGTCGCGCACCAGCTGGCGGCCCGGTTCCCCGCCGGTCAGCTGTTCATCGACCTGCACGGCTACACCCAGGGCTACCCGCCGCGCACCGCGAACCAGGCCCTGGAGGTGTTCCTGCGCACGCTCGGGATCCCCACCCAGCAGATCCCCGGTGACGTGGAAGAACGAGCCGCGCTCTACCGGGAGCGGCTGGCCGGGACCCGTACCCTGATCGTGCTCGACAACGCGGCCGACGAGGCCCAGGTCCGGCCGCTGATCCCCGGCTCGGCCGGATGCCTGGTGCTGGTCACCAGCCGCCGGAAGCTGCAGGCGCTGGACGACGCCCACACCCTGGCCCTCGACGTCCTGCCCGAGCCGGACGCGATCGCGTTGCTGTCCGCGACCGCCGGGCCGGGCCGGATCGCGGCCGGCGATCCGGTCGCGGCCGACCTGGTCGGCCTGTGCGGACGGCTCCCGCTGACCGTGCGGATCGCCGCCGCGCTGCTGCGCAACCGGCCCACCTGGAGCCCGGCCCACCTGGCGGGCAGGCTGCGGGCCGTGCACACCCGGCTGGCCGCCTTGTCCGGCGCGACCGAAGACCGGGATCCGGCCGCCCTGTTCGACCTGTCCAGCCAGCAGCTCGGCCATGACCAGCAGCGCCTGTACCGCTACCTCGGGCTGACCCCCGGCCCGGAGGTCGACGCCCATGCGGCCGCCGCCCTGCTGGACCGGGATCCGGCCGCGGCCGAACGCCTGCTGCAGGACCTGGTCGATCACAACCTGCTGCTGGAACCGGCCGCGGGCCGGTACCGCCTGCACGACCTGGTCCGGGCCCACGCCCACGCGCTGGCCGGGCAGGACCCGCAGCGGGAACAGCAAGCCGCCCTGGACCGGCTGCTGGACTACTACCAGCACGCGGTGGCCGAGGCCGACCGGGCCTGGCTGCGAGCCGAGCGGGCCAACCTCGCCGCCTGCGTGCGGTACGCGATCGAGCACGGCCTGGACGAGCGTACGGTCGCCTTCACCGCGGGCGTGGCCCGCCTGCTGCGGGCAGACGGGCCGTGGGCCCAGGCTATCGCCGCGCAGGAGGCCGGGGCGGCCGCGGCCGCCCGCCGGGGCGACTCGCCCGCCGAGGCCCGGGCCCTGGCCGAGCTGGGCACCCTGCGCCGGCTGACCGGGGACTATGCCGGGGCCGACCGTGACCTGCGAGCCGCGCTGGCCCGGCACCAGGCGGCCGGTGACCAGCTCCTCCAGGCCCGTGTGCTGGCCGAGCTGGGCAACTTGATCCGGATGAGCGGCGATTACCCGGAGGCGGAACGCGCCCTGCAAGCGGCCCTGGAGCTGTACCGGGCCGCGGGCGACAAGGTCGGCCAGGCTTACGCCCTGACCGATCTGGGCGTCCTCGGGTCCATGTCCGGGCGCTTCCAGGAGGCGGAACGGCAGCTGCGCGCCGCGCTTGACCTGTGCCGCGAAGCGGGTGACGCCTCCGCCCAGCCCCGGGCCCTGACCGAGCTGGCCGAGCTGCAGCGGCTGACCGGCGACTATGACAACGCGGCCCGGAACGCGGAGACAGCCGTGGCCATCTCCAGGCAGGTCGGTAACCGGCTCACCGAGGCCAACGCCCTGCTCCGGCTGGGCCGGACGCTGTGCATGACCGGTGACTACGAAAACGCGGCCCGCCATCAGGAGGCGGCCCTGGAGATCCATCGTGAGCTGGGGGCCCGGCTCGGCCAGGCCAATGCCCTCACCCTGCTGGCCGAGGTCCGCTCGCTGAACGGCGACCATGACGGCGCCGCGCGGGACCTGGAGCAGGCCATCGCCACCTATCGCGCCCTCGACAACCACGGCAACCTGGCCAACGCCCTCAACCAGTACGCCGCGGTGGTCAGGGTGGCGGGCGACCTCGGCCGCGCGCTCAGCCTGTACCACGAGGCCCTGGACCTGGCCCGCGAGGCCGGGCAGCCCGATGAGGAAGCCCCGGCCCTGGAAGGTATCGGCGAGATCCTCCTGGACAGGCAGGAACTCCGCGACGGCGCCGCCTACCTGGGCCAGGCCCGGGACATCTACCAGCGACTCGGCATGCCCGCGGCCGGGCAGATCACGGCCCGGCTGCTGGAAAACGGCCCGGGGTGATCTGCTGCTGGTCCAAGGCCTGCCGCGCGGCCCGCCCGGTCAGCTCGAACAAGGCGTCGCTCCCCCACCCCAGCCCGGTGCGCGTGCCGCCGTCCGGGTCGAGCAGGTCCTGGATCGGGCGCGAGGAAGGTTCGGTGCTCACGTCGGCTCCCAGGGACCGGAGCGGGCCAGGCGTCCGTGCGCGGACGCCTGGCCGCTGCCGCGGATCAGTAGATGGTGGTGGTATCGCTGGGACCAGCGGAGGTGCAGACGTCGCCGTTGTCCAGGATGGCGTCGCTGCCGCTGTTCACCCAGGCACTGGCGGGCCCCGGGGTCAGCGCACCCCAGCGCTCGTTGTCGGCCCAGCGGCGCTGGAAGTCCAGGCCGCCGCCGCGGGTGTGGCTCGACGTACCGCCCCGATCGCGCATCGAGTACTCCCACCAGACGATGACCGCGGGAGTGCTGACCTTGAACCCGGTCTCGATCTCCACCTGGTGGTTTCCGATCCCGTACTCGTACATGTAGGACGAGCCACAGTTCCCGTAGACCGTGTTGTCGGGCGTGGCCACGGCCGGAGCGCCCGCCTTGACCGAAAATTCGCGGCCCTGGGCGTCGGTCCGGATCGCGTAGCCGTGGGCCTTGGCCACGGCCGCGTCGAATCCCGTGATCGTCATCGGCACGGTAACCCGGGTCCCGTCGGCCGAGGCCGTGACCCGGGTCCCGTCAGGTGAGGCCGTGACCCGGGTCCCGTCCAGGACCGCGGTCGACGCCCCGGCCGGCAGGGCCTGGGCCACCCCGGCCACCACCATCACCGCCGCGGCCATGACCCCGGCGCCGGCCGCGAGTCTGCTTGGCTTGCGCATGCTGCTCCCTCGTCAGTGGATCTCCTGGCCTCACCGAAACCGCCCCCGTCGGTGATCTCGGTACGCGCCGGAGCCATCCGGCTCCGGCCCCAGAGGCCAACTGGATCCAGACTCCCGGGCGCCGCTTTCAGACCGCTGCCATCGCGCTGTCAGCTCGCGAGATCCCGTCGTTGACGGACAAACAGGCATGCCGAGCTCGATTCGGGGCACGGAAATTGGAGAGACGGCGACAGGAAGGCGAAACGATGGCTGGAAACAGAGCGGTTGCCTACATCGAGCCGGGCAAGGTCGAAATACAGGACATCCCCTACCCCAAGCTGGAACTGCAGGACGGCCCCGGGGTCAACCCGGCCAACATCGGCCGCAGGTGCGAGCACGGCGTGATCCTCAAGGTGGTCTCGACTAACATCTGCGGCAGTGACCAGCACATGGTCCGCGGCCGCACCACCGCGCCGCCCGGGCTGGTCCTCGGGCACGAGATCACCGGCGAGGTCATCGAGGCCGGGCGGGACGTCGAGTTCATCAAGGTCGGCGACCTGTGCA
>DASXMW010000145.1:0-4352 GCA_036495425.1 Streptosporangiaceae bacterium
GGAGGTCAGGTTTGCCGCGACCGGGCCTGGGCAGGTGACGGCCGTGTCCGGGGTGATCAAGGTCCACGCGTGACCGGCGACGGTGCACCGCCGCCGGGTGACGCCCGGCGGCAGCGCCAGCACGTTCCGCTGATCCGGCGAGCCAGTTCCTGGCTGGCCTGGTGGACGCTGCTGATGGGCTTGTGGGTGGCGGTCGACGACAACATCGGCCTGGCCGAGCTGGGCGGCGGGGCCGCGGCGGCCGTGCTGGCCGCCCTGCTGACCGAGATGGCCCTGCACCAGGCGGACAGCCGTCTCACGGTGCGGATACGGTGGCTGGCCGCGGCGTACCGGCTGCCCGGCCAGGTGCTGGGCGACACCGTGCTGGTCTTCCGCGCCCTGGCTCGCCAGCTCTTGCGCGGCCAGGCGCCGCCGAGTGGCTTCCGCGAGCTCCCGGTCCGGGCCGGCGGCCAGAGCAGTGAGGACGTCACCCGGCGGGTGCTGCTGGTGGGAGCCCACTCGCTGGCGCCCAACACGGTCGTGCTCGGCATCGACCAGGACCGCGGCGTCATGGTCGTGCATCGACTGGTGACGAACGAAGGGAGGACGCCGTGACCGGGTTCGTGGTAGCGGCCATCGTCATGCTGGCCGCGGTGGTGCCGTGCGGTGTCGTGCTGTGCCGCGGCCAGGCCATGGAGGCGCTGATCGCCTACGAGGTGATCAGCTCGATCGCGGTCATGGTGCTGATCCTGCTGGCCCAGGGCTTCCAGCGGCCGGCCCTGTTCGAGCTGCCGGTGCTCCTGGCCATCCTGCTGTTCGGCAGCGGGCTGGTCTTCGTCCGGGCCCTGGAGCGCTGGCTGTGATCCAGACCGTCGCCGCCGACGCCTGCCTCGGCCTGGCCGCCGCCGTCGTGCTCGGCTCGGCGGTGGGCGTGCTGGTCATGCCGGGGGCGTTCCGCAAGCTGCACTTCGTCACCCCGGTCGCGCTGGTCGCCCCGGTGCTGGTGGTGCTGGCGGTGTTCATCCGGTCGGGGCTGACCGAGAACACCGGCGAGAGCCTGGTCGCGCTGGTGTTCATCCTGGTCTCCGGCCCCTATCTGACCCACGCCACCGCCCGCGCGGCCCGGGCCCGCGAGCAGAGCGGGGAAGACCGGTGACCGGCGTGCTCGCGGTGACCACACCGTACTCGGTGCCGGTCCCGCTGATGGACGTGCTGCAGGTGGTGGTGCTGGTGCTGGTGGCCGCGGGCGCCACCGCGGTGGTGCTGACCCGCCGCCCGGTCCGGCAGGTCATCGTGCTCAGCGCCTACGGGCTGATGCTGGCCCTGCTGTTCATGGCGTTCCAGGCCCCGGACGTGACCTTGTCCGAGCTATCCGTGGGCGCGGTGGCCCTGCCGCTGCTGTTGCTGCTGGCCCTGGCCAAGGTCCGGAAGAAGGAAGAATGACGCCGGCCACCCGCCGCTGGGTGTTCCTGATCGCCGGGGCCGGCCTGGTGGCCTTCTACCTGTGGGGGCTGACCGGGCTGCCGGGATTCGGGAACTACCCCGGGCCGTACGGGTTCATCATCAACCGGGTCGCGGTCGGGCAGACCAAGGCCACCGCGGTGGTGTCGGCCATCAACTTCGAATACCGCGGGTTCGACACCGTGGGCGAAGAGTTCATCTTGTTCGTGGCGGCCACCGGGGTCAGCACCGTGCTGCGCCATCTGCGCGGGGAACGGGAGCGGTCCGAGCTCGACGAGGCCATGGGCCGGGGCGCCCAGCCGACCAGCGACGCGGTGCGGGTGCTGGCGCTGGTGTTCACCGGCCCCACCGTGATCATGGGCTGGTACCTGGCCTCGCACGCGCAGACCAGTCCGTCCGGCGGGTTCCAGGGCGGCGTGGTGCTGGCCACCGCCTTCATCCTCATCTACCTGTCCGGCCAGTTCCTGGTGTTCAAGCGGGTCAGCCCGGTGGACCTCACCGATGCGGTGGAGGCCGTGGGCGCGGGCGGGTTCGCCTGCATCGGGCTCAGCGCGATCTTCCTGGGCCGGCCGTACCTGTCCAACGTGCTGCCGCTCGGGACGACCCCGGGCGCGATCGACTCCTCGGGCACGATCGCCCTGATCAGCTTCTTCGTCGGGGTCGAGGTGGCCGCGGCGTTCTTGCTGATCGTGGGGGAGCTGCTGGGGCAGACGCTGCTGATCCGGCAGGAGACCTGATCATGCACATCTTCCCGTTCATCGTGGTGGCCTGGATCCTGGCCGTGGGCCTGTACGGCGTGGTCACCAGCAGGCACCTGGTGCACCAGATCGTCTGCCTGATCGTGGTCCAGTCCTCCACCTACGTGCTGCTGCTCGGGGTCGGCTACGTCACCGGGGCGGTCGCCCCGTACTTCTACGACGTGCCGGTGCACACCCCTGCCGTGGACCCGGTGGTGCAGGCGCTGACCCTGACCGACGTGGTGGTGGAAGCGGCCGTCACCGCGCTGCTGCTGGCGTTCGCCATCCAGGCCCACAAGCGGTTCGGCACCCTGGATCCGCAAGAGCTCGCCGAGCTCAAGGGCTGACGGCGCGCCCCGTGGATCAGCTGCTGGCCTTGGTCGTGGTCATCCCGCTGGTGACGGCGGCCGGGATTTCCGCGCTGACGCCGGTGTTCCAGGCCCGGCGGCGGGCCCTGGACAGCGTGGCCATCGCCGCGGCCGCGTGCGTCACGGTCCTGCTGGTGGTGATCATGGCCCGGACCGCGGGCCGGGACGAGGTGTACTGGTTCGCGGGCTTCCGCCCCCGGCACGGCATCGCGATCGGGATCGACTTCGCGGCCGACCCGCTCAGCGCCGGGCTGGCCGCACTGGCCGCGCTGCTGGTCACCGCGGCCATGATCTTCTCCTGGCGGTACTTCCACCGGGTCGCGACCTACTTCCACGCGCTCATGCTGGCGTTCCTGGCAGGCATGGTGGGGTTCTGCCTGACCGGCGACATCTTCGACCTGTTCGTCTGGTTCGAGCTGATGGGGGTGGCGGCCTACGCGCTGACCGCCTACCGCCCGGAGGAACGCGGCCCGGTCCAGGGCGCCCTCAACTTCGCCATCACCAACAGCATCGGCGCCTACCTGTGGCTGTCCGGCATCGGCCTGCTCTACGGGCGCACCGGGGCCCTGAACATGGCCCAGATCGGCCGGTACCTGACCGTGCACCGCACGGCCAGCGGGCTGGTCGTGGTGGCGTTCGTGCTGGTCGCGACCGGGCTGCTGATCAAGAGCGCGATCGTGCCGTTCCATTTCTGGCTGGCCGACGCGCACAGTGTCGCCCCCACCCCGGTGTGTGTGCTGTTCTCCGGGGTCATGGTCGAGCTGGGGCTGTACGCCATCGCCCGGATCTACTGGTCGATGTTCGGCACCGGCCTCGGCCACCGGCCCGTGATCGGGCACCTGTTCCTGGCCCTGGGCCTGCTCACCGCGGTGGTCGGGGCGCTGTTCTGCTTCCGGGAACGGCACGTCAAGCGGCTGCTGGCCTTCTCCACCATCAGCCACGCGGGCATGTTCCTGGCCGGGCTGTCCTGGCTGACCCCGCTCGGCCTGGCCGGCGCCGCCGTGTACGTGCTCGGCCACGGCCTGGTCAAGGCGGCGCTGTTCCTGTGCGTGGGGATCGTGCTGCACCGGCTCGGCTCGGTCAACGAGACCTGGCTGCACGGCCGGGGCCGGCGGCTGCCGGTCACCGGCGTGGTGTTCACGCTGGCCGCGCTGGGCCTGGCCGACCTGCCGCCGTTCGCCACCTATCTGGGCAAGGGCTGGATCGAGGACACCGGCGCGACGGCTGGGGCTGATTGGGTCGCGGGGGTGCTGATCGCCTGCTCGATCCTGGTCGGGGGGGCGGTGCTGCGGGTGGCGGGCGGCGTGTTCTGGGGGCTGGGCGACGCGCCCGCTGAGGACCCGCAGATGGCCGAGCAGGCGTCGGAGGAGAAGAGCGAGACCGACGAGGGCCGCCAGTACACCCCGCTGACCATGATCGTGCCGCCCATGGTCCTGGTGGTGGGGGCGATCGTGGTCGGCCTGTGGCCGCACCTCGGGGCCACGGTGCAGGACATGGCCGTGCGGTTCCAGGACCAGGCCGCCTACAACGACGCGGTCCTGTCCGGCCGGACCGTGGCCCACCCGGTGGCCCTGCACCCGCCCGAACCCACCGCGATCACCCCGGCCGACGTGCTGAGCGGGGCCGGCTCGGCGCTGGGGGCGCTGATCCTGGCCGGCCTGGCCCTGTACCGCCGGCGCATTCCCCTGCTGCGCCGGGGACCCGAGCCGGACCTGCTGCTGGCCGACCCGATCCGCCGCTTCCAGAGCGGGGTGGTCAACGACTACGTGACCTGGATCGTCGTCGGGGTGGCCTGCGTCGGCGGCTA
>DASXMW010000146.1:0-15789 GCA_036495425.1 Streptosporangiaceae bacterium
TGGACGTGCTCGGCGAAATTCTGGAGCTTAAAGACACGATTAATACGATGGTCGACCAGCTCAGTTCGTTTGCAAGCGAAGTGACTCGCGTGGCTCGCGAAGTGGGAACAGACGGTAAGCTGGGCGGCCAGGCCATGGTCAAAGGCGTCGGCGGAGTCTGGAGCGACCTGACCGACTCGGTGAACTTCATGGCCGGCAACCTGACCAGCCAGGTCCGCAACATCGCCATGGTCACCACGGCGGTCGCCCAGGGCGACCTGTCCAAGAAGATCGACGTCGACGCGCGGGGCGAGATCCTCGAGCTGAAGAACACCGTCAACACCATGGTCGACCAGCTGTCCGGGTTCGCCGACGAGGTGACCCGGGTGGCCCGCGAGGTCGGCAGCGAGGGCCGGCTGGGCGGCCAGGCCCACGTCCGGGGCGTCTCCGGCACCTGGAAGGACCTGACCGACAACGTCAACGTGATGGCGTCCAACCTGACCGACCAGGTGCGCTCGATCGGCAAGGTGGCCACCGCGGTGGCCCGCGGCGACCTGAGCCAGCAGATCACCGTCGACGCCAAGGGTGAGGTCGCCGACCTGGCCGAGGCCATCAACATGATGGTGGGCACGCTGTCGGCGTTCGCCGGGGAGGTCACCCGGGTGGCCAGCGAGGTCGGCACCGAGGGCATCCTGGGCGGCCAGGCCACCGTGCCCAACAAGGCCGGCACCTGGAAGGACCTGACCGACAGCGTCAACTCGATGGCCACCAACCTGACCAACCAGGTGCGCAACATCGCCGAGGTGACCACGGCGGTGGCCCAGGGCGACCTGTCCCGCAAGATCGACGTGGACGCCCGGGGTGAGATCCTCGAGCTCAAGACCACCATCAACACCATGGTCGACCAGCTGTCCTCGTTCGCGGCCGAGGTGACCCGGGTCGCCCGCGAGGTGGGCAGCGAGGGCCGGCTGGGCGGCCAGGCCGAGGTCGAGGGCGTGTCCGGCACCTGGAAGCGGCTGACCGAGAACGTCAACGAGCTGGCCAGCAACCTGACCAGCCAGGTCCGGGCGATCGCCGAGGTGACCAGCGCGGTCGCGGCCGGCGACCTGACCCGGTCGATCGCGGTCGAGGCCCAGGGCGAGGTGGCCGAGCTCAAAGACAACATCAACGCGATGGTCGGGTCGCTGCGCGAGTCGACCCGGGCCAATCAGCAGCAGGACTGGCTGAAGTCCAACCTGGCCCGGCTGTCCGGCCTGACGCAGGGGCACCGGGACCTGACCGCGGTGGCCGAGCTGATCATGGACGAGCTGGCCCCGCTGGCCGGCGCCCAGCACGGCACGTTCTTCCTGAGCGAGACCGCCGCCGACGAGACCCAGCTGCGGCTGATCGCCGGCTACGGGCTGCGGGCCGACAAGGACGCCCCGCTGCAGTACCGGCTGGGCCAGTCCCTGATCGGCCAGGTGGCCAAGAGCAAGCGCTCCATGGTCATCGACGACCTGCCCGAGGGCTACGTCAAGATCACCTCGGGCCTGGGTGAGGCGTTCCCCACCAACCTGGCCATCCTGCCGATCCTGTTCGAGGACCAGGTGCTCGGCGTGATCGAGCTGGCCTCGTTCAGCACGTTCACGCCGGTCCAGACCGACTTCCTGGAGCAGTTCACCGAGACCCTGGGGGTCAACGTGAACACGATCGTGGCCAACGCCCGCACCGACTCCCTGCTCAAGGAGTCGCAGCGCCTCACCGGCGAGCTGCAGGCCCAGCAGAACGAGCTGCAGCGCTCCAACGCCGACCTGGAGGACAAGGCCGAGCAGCTGGCCCGGCAGAACAGCGACATCGAGACCAAGAACGCCGAGATCGAGCGGGCCCGGCAGGAGATCGAGGAACGGGCCCGGCAGCTCGCGCTGGCGTCCCGGTACAAGTCGCAGTTCCTGGCCAACATGTCGCACGAGCTGCGCACGCCGCTGAACAGCCTGCTGATCCTGGCCCGGCTGCTGGCCCAGAACCCGGGCAGCAACCTGACCGGCAAGCAGGTCGAGTACGCCAACGTGATCCACTCCGCGGGCTCGGACCTGCTCCAGCTGATCAACGACATCCTCGACCTGTCCAAGGTCGAGGTGGGCCGGATGGACATCCACCCCGAGCGGTTCACGCTGCGGTCCCTGCTGGACGACATCCAAGCCACCTTCCAGCCGCTGACCGCCGAGAAGGGCCTGACCTTCGCGGTCGAGCTGGCCGAGGGTGCACCGGCCGGGATGGTCACCGACCGGCAGCGGCTGCGTCAGGTGCTGGGCAACCTGGTCTCCAACGCGGTCAAGTTCACCTCATCGGGCCAGGTCGTGCTCCGGGTCGGCCCGGCCGGCCCGGCGGGCCCGGCGGGCCCGGGAGGTCTGGCCCGCCTGGGCGGGAACGGCCTCACCGCCAGCGGGGCGGCGGTCAACGGCGCCGCGGCCGGCGACGCCGGGCCGGTGGTGGCGTTCTCGGTCTCCGACACCGGCATCGGGATCGCCCCCGAGAACCTGGACGCCATCTTCGGGGCGTTCGAACAGGGTGATGGCACGCTCAGCCGCCGGTACGGCGGCACCGGGCTCGGCCTGTCCATCGCGCGCGAGGTCGGCGCGCTGCTCGGCGGCCACATCGCCGCCGACAGCGAACTGGGCCGCGGCAGCACGTTCACCCTGTATGTCCCGGCCGTCCTCCCGCTCACCGGCAACGACCAGCTGCCCCTGCAGCCGACCCAACCCGGGCAAGCCGTCCCGCCTGGCCAGGCCGCCCAGCTCGGGCAAGCCATCCCGCCTGGCCAGCTCGGGCAGGCGTTCCCGCCTCCCCGGCCCCTCGCAGCTTTCCCGCCCCTCCAATCCCTCCAGGCTCCTGAGCTCCTTGAGTCCTCCGAGTCCCTTGAGTCCCCGGAGCCCTTGACGTCACAGCAGAACCCACAGCCACCAGCTAACGGGCACGCCGCCCCCGGGCCCCGACCCAACGGCCATACCGCAGCCACCCCAGCGGCCACGGCGACCACAGCCACCCCGGCCACACCGGCCACCACAGCCGCACCGGCCACCACAGCCACCTCGACCGCACCGGCCACCACCACAGCGACTTCAGCCACCCCGGCTGACCCACCGGTCCCGCTGACCCCCTCCGTCCCCGGCGCACACCGTCTGCTGGTGCTGGAGAGCGCCCCCGGCGGCCTGCTCACCCTGCTGGCCTACAGCGCCGCCTCCGACCTGGCTGACCTGGACGGAACGGTCGAGGTGCAGACCGCCACCGGACCCGATGAGGCGGTCGAACACCTCCGGTCCGCGCCCCACCAGTGCGTCGTCCTCGATCTCGGGCTGCCGGGCGCGGCGGCGTTCGGGTTCCTGGACCGGCTCCGGGACGAGCCGGTCCTCGGCGCCCTGCCCGTGCTGGCCCACACCCGGGACAACCCGGAAGCCGCGCGCAACCGGCTGGCCCAGCTCGACCTGGGCGAGCGCCCGGTTGAGCTGCTGCCGTCCCTGGACGACCTGCGGGAGCGGATCGCGCTGTACCTGTCGGCCGGGCCGGGCACGCCCGGCCTGGTGCCCGGCGCCGCGGCCGTGACCGGGCCGCACCCGGTCACCCGGCCCGCGCCGCCCGCGGCCCGGCATCAGGTCCTGGACGGCAAGAAGGTCCTCGTCATCGACGACGACACCCGCAACGTGTACGCGATCAGCAGTTCCCTGGAGCAGCACGGCGTGACCGTCCGCCGCGCCCCCGACGGCCGCCAGGGCATCACCGCGCTGACCGCCGAACCGGACGTGGACCTGATCCTGATGGACGTGATGATGCCGGAGATGGACGGCTACGCGACCATGGCCGCCATCCGCCGCATGCCCGAGTTCGCGGCGCTGCCGATCATCGCGGTCACCGCCCGGGCCATGCCCGGCGACCGGGAGAAGAGCCTGGACGCCGGGGCCAGCGACTACGTGACCAAGCCGGTCGACACCGAGGAACTGCTGACCCGGATGGAAGGCTGGCTCACCGGCCAGCCCTGAGTCCCAGGCCAGCCCCAAGTCCCAGGCCAGTCCCAAGTCCCAGGCCAGCCCCCAGTGCCCCCTGCAGCCTCTCAGTCCCCACCAACCCCTCAGTCCTCAGCGGTCACCGGCACCTCATCCGGTGTCCGGCTCACCTCGTGCCCCGCCGTCCGGGCCGCGGCCGCAAACCTGACCGCGTCGTGGATCGCCGCCCCGCCCGGGTCGTTGTTGAAGTACACGTACACCCCGGCCGCCTGCGGCCACCCCTCGGCCAGCCGCTTCACCCAGGCCCGCAGGGTGGCGGGCCGGTAGCGCGGCCACGGCTGGGCCGAGCCCTCGTGCAGCCGCAGGTAGCCCCAGTCCGCGGTCTGCCACAGCGGCCCCTGCGGCGACCCGCCCCGGTCCGACCACACCAGCGCGGCACCCCGGCCCGCCAGCACCTGCCGGATCTCGTCGGTCCAGCAGGACTCGTGCCGCATCTCCACCGCGACCCGGAGCCCGCGCGGGCCGCGCCGCCCGAATTCGGCCAGGCAGCCGTCCAGCAGTTCCGGGTCCCCCTTCCAGGTGGGCGGCAGCTGGAGCAGGATCGGCCCCAGCCGGTCACCCAGGCCGGTGGCCGCGTCGAGCAGCCGCTGGACCGGTTCGGCCGGGTCCTTCAGCCGCCGGATGTGGGTCAGGTAGCGACTGGCCTTCACCGCCATCACGAACCCGTCCGGCGTCCGCTCGGCCCAGCTCGCGAACGTCTCCCGCGGCGGCAGCCGGTAGAACGAGTTGTTGTTCTCCACCGTCGCGAACTGCCCGGCGTAGTGTTCCAGCCACCGCCGCTGCGGCACGCCCTTCGGGTACAGCACGTCCCGCCAGTCCCGGTACTGCCACCCCGACGTCCCGACCAGCCACGGCATGCGGCTCACTGTATGACAACGGACCCCGCCGCCCGCGCGTCACATCAACGGTGACCGAACGTGGGGAGGGCCATGGCCAGCGTGACGATGGACCGCGTGGCCGCGGTCCAGGCCGACATCCTTGACGCCATACTCAAGACCTCGGCGGACAGCAAGCTCCCGGTCCCCGAGCAGGACCGGCTGCTGGCCCAGAGCTGTACTGAGGCCTGCGACCTGCTCAGGGACTGGCTGGTCAGCGGCTGGTTCGAGCGCACGCGGCCGAAGAGCGACCGGTCGCTCGCCGCCACCGTCCCCACCCCCGATCAGTTCGCGGAATTTCTCGGTCCGGTCTTCACCGACGCGCTGCAGCGGATCGGGCGGTACGGAATCGACATTGACCTGGCCCAGCTGGAGCAGGCCCGGGCGGGAGTCGCGGCACTGGCCCAGCGCCATCGCGGGTCTACGCGGAATCAGCTGTTCTATACGGCGCAGACTCGCGTCGCCGGCCTGAGGGACGAGGTCTGTAAGGCGGCAGCGCGAATACAGAAATCTCCGACGGCCTACCGGCATAGGACTCAGCGTGAACTGAAGAAGGTTGCCGCCTTCATGCCGGCCGTGGCCCTGACCCTTGGAGGCGCCATGCTCGGGGTCGGCCCGCATCAGATGGAACAGTCCGTTTCGGCTTGGGCTCACGACGCCGCTCAGGTGGTGGTGGCCTACCAGCTCGCGGAGCTGGCCCAGCCCGGTATCGCCATCTCTCTGCCCACCGCCCACATCTCCCCGCCCAGCGCAGGCCTGAAGGCCGACGCCGAGCCTGAGCCCGAGGCCGAGCCTGACGCCGAGCCTGAGGCCGAGCCTGAGGCTGAGGCCGGGTTCTGATGACGGTCAGGCCAGGCCCCGCCGGTCTGCGGCCGACGCGAACCGGCGGAACTGGAACCCGAACGGTGGCCCCTCCGGCAGGGCCACGATGCACTCGCCCCGGCCGAGGCCGGACAGCATCCAGTCCTCGATGACGTTGCCCTCCACCACCAGCTGATGAACGCCGTGGGCCCGCACCGCGTCGAATGTCCTGATCTGCTTGCGGTTGGTCCCGAACCGGTCCCGGACCAGCTGGCGGCTGACCCCGTCCATCAGCCGGAACGCGAACACGGTGCCGAAGCCGGACAGGATGGTCTCGCCGGTCCCGCCCGGGTAGGCGTGCAGCACCTGGTGGACGTTCTGGGTGCCAGCCAGGAACTTGAGCCCCAGCCCGCGGCCGAAGTTGATGGCCGCCGCGATGTGGGCCAGTTCGGGCAGCAGCGCGAACTCGTCCAGGACGAAGAACACGCTGCCCCGGGCCCGCTGGCGCCCGAGGCCCAGCGCCTCCTTGATGGCCAGGTCGATCAGGATCCGGTAGATGGGCGACAGCCGGCTGCCGCGGGCGATGTCGTACTCGATGAACAGCGCTCGCGCGCGTTTGGCCCGGACGAACCGGCGGACGGAGAACTCACCCGCCGCCCGGAACGCACCGGAAAACGACTTGTTCAGCGTCTGCTGCAAAAAGGCGAGCACGGATTTGGAGGTCTGGCCGCCTTCGAGATACCGGGCCGTGCCCGCCAGTTCCGGCTGCGCCCGCAGCATCTCCAGGATTACGTCGGGCGGCTTTTCCAGGCTTTCCCGCAGTTCTTTGTGGGAACTGCCCGGCCGGTCGTACAGGAGGCATTCGGTCACGGCCGCGAATATGTCCCGGGCCGCTGCCGCGAAGAAGTAGTTATTGCTGGCCTGGGACATTTCCTCGCTGAACACGGTCGACGCTATCTCGTAGATCTCGTCCCGCTGCCCGGCCGGATCGGGGCCGAGCAGATCGCGGAACAGGTTCCAGACCACGCCGCCGGCCAGCCCGGCCGGCTCGCTGGCCAGCACGGCGTCCCCGGGCCGGTAGAAGTCGGCCAGGAAGTCGCCCTTGGTGTCGAAGATGACGAACACGTCGTCCGGCCCAGCCTCGCGGCGCAGGCTGGACACCAGCTGCATCATCGCGTTCGTTTTGCCGGTGCCGATGCCCCCGAGGAACAGCACATGCCGGCTGAGCAGGTCCGCGTCGAAGTAGAGGCTCTCCGCGTGGCCCTCGACCAGGCCCAGCGGCGGCCCGTGCCCCGGGCCAGCCGGGCCGTGGGCCGGCTGGCCCGGCTGGACGGTCTCGCCCTCCAGCAGCGTGACCCGCGCGCTCTCCTGAGCCCCGGACCAGGAGAACCCGCCGACCGATCGTGAATCGGACACGTCGTCGCCGGCTCAGCTCAGCGCCTCGGCGGGGCCGGGCGTGGCCGTGGAACGGGCGGCCGGAACCGCCGGCCCGGCCCAGTAGGCCGCGGCCAGTTCGCCCCGGTTCTGCAGGTCGAGGACCAGCGCGCCCAGCTCGGCGATGAGCTGGTCGGAGTCGTCACCTGGCCGGCCGAACTGCACATCGAACGCGGTGTGCGCCCGCAGCAGCAGCAGCAGCGGGAAGATGAACACGCTGAGCAGGGTCTCCAGCCCGCTGCGGCGGTTCTCGAAGGCTCCGTAGCCCATGGAGTTCTCGGACTGGCGGGCATGGATCCGCACCCCGGCCCGGCCCCGTTGCGCGGCCCCGCTGGCCATGGCGAACACCGCGGCCGCCCCGATCAGGAAGAACACGATGAAGCCGAGCAGGTTGCCGGTGACCAGCGACCCGAGCGCGAACAGGCCCATGAACATGGTGAACACCAGCAGCGCCAGGCTGGCCCGGCGGCTGACGAAGGCCTCGAGCCCGGAGACATCCTGCAGCCGGGTCTGCATGACCAGTGAGCTGGCCCGCTGGGTGCCCCGGCCCTGGGCTCGGGCGAAGAATACGATCCGGGCGTCGGTCACGTACAGCGTGCCCTCGCCCCGCTTGCGGCTGCGCAGCTGTACGGCCCGGTACTGCCGCAGCACCTGTTCGCCGTCGCCCAGCCGGATCGGCGAGCCAGGCAGGGTTGGGACCGGCCCCGCGGCCGGCGGGGCGGCGGCCGGTGGCGGGTTCGTGGTCACCTGGGCCCCCGGCCAGTGCTGGCCGTTGGACGATCCGCCGTTGGACGGTCCGGGTCCGCCAGGACCGTCCGGGTGGTCATTGGCTTGCCGGTGGCCACCGGAGTGCTCGGTGGTCACCTTGGCTCCGCAGGCCTCGCAGAATCTCTGGGCCGGCTCGGTCCTCGCGCCGCAGTTGTAGCAGGTCACGGCCATGGGTCCTTCCTGTTGGCCCGGTCTCAGCCGGTCTGCTCGACGTGGAATCCGGTGATGACGCCGCCGGTGACGGTGTAGGTCCCTGCGAACGTCTTGGTGCTGCCGTCGTCCTGCTCGGCGACGAGCTGGGCGGTGGCCACGTCCCCGGCCGTGGCCAGGACGGTCACTGCGTCGTGGCTGGTGGTCGCGAAGCCCGTCACGAACTGGTCGTACGAGGACACCCCCGAGTTGCTGCCGCCCAGCGCCCAGGCCTGGCGGTAGTCGTGGGCGTTGATGGCGGCGAAGTAGGCGTCCACCACCGAGGCCGGATCGTCGGTGCTGGCGCTGGCCGCCCCCGACTCCGGGACCTGCGGCAGCCCGGCCGCGCCGCTGCTGGGCGCGGACGAGCCGGGCGTGCTGGCCACGGCCTGCCCGGACGGCTGGACTGCGGCCGCTGGCGGCGTCGACGGCGGCGCCGGCTTGATCACGGCTGCGTTCCGCGCCCCGAAGATGGCCCCGGGCCACTGGGTCTGCCAGCCCGCCAGCGCGCTGGCTCCCAGCACCACCAGCACCGCGAACAGCGTCAGCACCCAGGGCCGTCGTGGCCACGGGTCCGGCCCCGGCGCCCGGGCGGCGGGATAGGCCCAGTTACGGTCGTCCCGGTCCTGACGCTGGTTCTGGCCGGGCCCGCCGCCAGCTGGCGTTAATGACGCGGTATCCGGGACCGGTGGCCCCGTTTCCGCGAATTGGGCCGGACCGGCCGGCCCGGATCCGGCTGGCTCGGGCGATTGCCGGGTCGCTGGATGATTTCTATCGAGGCGCGTTCCGCATTGGCGGCAGTAAAACGCAGCCGCTCGATTCTCCGCACCACAGTCATGACAATGACGACGGTCCTCCGCCACTTAGCGCCCCCTCTGCGCTCCCACCCCAGGCGTACGTTCCGACTATGTAGATGACGCCGATTGGTCCGGAATGGGTTACCGAAACCGCTGGAAATTTCGGGAAAAATAAACGCGGCTGTCTGACGGGCGCCCAATGATCGTCGTTTCCGGCCGTCCAAAGCCCCCGGAAAGGCGAGTTGCCTGGTCACGCACCTGACGGCCCACGGGCGCCTACTCCGGCCCGCGGGTGCGCGGGCCGTTCAGTACCCGATCCCCACCGCGTGGCCGATGGTGGCCGGGCCGGCCAGCGCGGCCAGGATCGCGTCGGCCACGTCGGCCCGCGCGATGGTCCTCCCCACGTTGCGGTCGATCATGCGGCGGTACCGGCCCCGGCCCGGCCGGCTGGTCAGCCGCGGCGGCCGCATCAGCGTCCAGTCGGTGCCGCTGGCCCGGATCTCGGCTTCCATCCGCTGGGTGTCGGTCATGGCGTCGCGCAGGATCCGCTGCAGCAGCGGCTTGACCAGCACCCGGGTCACGAACGGCTCGCCGGGCTCGATGAACGCCCCGCTCGCGCTCACCACCACCAGCCGGCGCACCCCGGTCTGGTCCAGGGCGGCCAGGATGCTGGCCGCGCTGTCGGCCAGCACCGTGGTGGGCCCGCCCGGCCGCGGCCCCAGCGCCGATACCACCGCGTCGGCCCCCTTGACCGCCGGCCCGATCTCGGCCGGGTCCATCACGTCGGCCGTGACCACGCCCAGTCCCGCCCCGGCCGGCACCGCCAGCCGGGCCGGGTCCCGGACCACGGCCACCACCTCGTGCCCGGCCGCCAGCGCCTGCCGCACCACTTCCGTCCCGATCCCGCCCGTCGCCCCGAACACCGTCAGCTTCATCGATCCCGTCCTCTCCGTCACCGGGCTCATCCGGCCCCGCCGGCCCGGTCCCGCTCAGGTAAGTAAATACTCACTAACCTCTATAATGGGTAAGCACTCACTAACCTGTCAATGTCTCAACCCACGGCGCCTACCCACGGCGTCTCAACCCACGGCGCCAGCGACCAGCCGTGGCCACCGACAGCGCGAAAGGGGCCGGCGCGCATGCCAGACACCCGGGACCGCATCCTGGACGCGGCCCTGCACGTCATGCGGACGCGCGGGTTCGCCCGCACCACGACCAAGGAGATCGCCCGGGCCGCCGGCTACTCCGAGGCCACCCTCTACAAGCACTTCCAGGACAAGACCGACCTGTTCCTGGCCGTGCTCAAGGAGCGCCTGCCCACCGTGAGCCGCCTCCTGTCACCCGAGGCCGGCCCGGACTCAGCCGAGGGCCGCCCAGGCTCGGCACCCGAAGACCTGGCCGCCAGACTGACCGCCTTCGCCCGCGCCGCCGTCGACTTCTATCAGGTCAGCTTCCCGATCAGCGCGTCGGTGTTCTCCGAGCCGGAGCTGCTGGCCGCGCACCACGCCGCCGTGACCCGGCAGGGTGCGGGCCCGCACAAGCCGGTCGAAGCCCTCGCCCGCTACCTCCGGACCCAGCAGGAGCACGGCCGCGTCCGGCCCGGGGCCGACTGCGACGCCGCCGCGTCCCTGCTGCTCGGCTCCTGCTTCCAGTACGCGTTCCTGCGCTGCTTCGCCCAGCTGCCGCCCGACCCCGAAGCGGCCGCCGCCCACGCCAACGCGACCGTCACCACCCTGCTGGCCGGCCTGGCCCCGGCCGGCCCGGGCTAGCTCTCCTGAGGCGCCGTGGCCGCCGGGGATGGCCGCGGCGAATCGCGCACGAACACGTAGTAGACGGCGACCAGAGCGGTGATGACGACCGAGGCCGGAGCGCTGATGAACGCGACCCCGACGGCGATCAGGTACGGTAGCTGGCCCGCGTAGAAGCGCAGCCGGGCCGGGTTCTTGACCGCGGCCGGCAGTGGATCGCGCACGCAGTCGTCGTGCCGCAGGACCCACTCGTACAGCGGCACGAAGCTCAGGCTCATCAGCTCGAACACCGCGGCGTACAGCGCCGCGGCCACGTGCCCGTCCGGGCCGGTGTCGGTCAGGTAGTCGGCCAGGGTCGAAGTGGCGAACGGAATGGCCACCGTCACCGCCAGCAGGATCAGGTTGATGAACAGCAGTGACCTTCTCACCACCAGCACGTCGTTCAGGGCCCGGTGGTGGTTGACCCAGATGATCCCGATGGTGAAGAAGCTGATCAGGTAGGCCACGTACGCGGGCCAGAGGTCCGAGAGCTGGCGCGCCAGCGAGTGCGGCGAATCATGCCCCTTCACGGCCAGGTCCAGCGCCAGCAGCGTGATCGCCACCGCGAACACGCCGTCGCTGAACGACTCCAGCCGTGACTTGCTCACCCGCTACCTCCCGTCGTGCCCCTGGTCACAAGGTAGCCGGGGAAGACCCGGGGCCGCCGCTCCGCTCGCTGTCAGCGATCAAGAACGGCCGCCGGCGGCCCAGGACCGGTATCCCCTAGGCCGCCAGCAGCTCGCTCACTGCTTTATCGAAGGTCTGTGTGTGGGCGTCCACGTCAGCGGCCGTGGTGACCGGTGACATCAGGGCCATGTTGTGGAACGGCGTGAGCAGGATGCCCCGGTTGGCCAGGTAGGTGTGCAGGTAGTCGTCCAGGCCGGGATCGGACGCGGCCGCGGCCCCGGTGCCGGTGCGCGGGGCGGGGGCGGCGAACCGGTACTCGGCCCGGGCCCCGAGCCGGGTCACCGACCAGGGCAGGCGGTGCCGCTGGATCACGCCGTCCACCCCGGCCGCGAACCGTTCGGCCAGGGTGATCATGTGATCGAAGGCGTCATCCACCAGCACCTCGCCCAGCGTGGCGCACACCGCGGCCACCGACAGCGGGTTGCCGGCCAGCGTGCCACCCACCCCGCCCATGTCGATCAGGTCCAGGTCGGTGCGGGCCAGCAGCCGGTCGGCGACGCCGGCCGACAGCCCGTAGGCCGCCACCGGGATGCCGCCGCCGATGGCCTTGCCGATCGTGACCAGGTCCGGTTCCAGGTCCCAGGCGGCGGTGGCCCCGCCCGGGCCCGCGCAGAAGGTGTGGGTCTCGTCGTTGATCAGCAGCACGCCGTGCCGCCGGGTCAGCTCCCGGACCCCGGCCAGGTAGCCGGGCTCGGGCAGCACGATGCCGATATTGGTCAGCGCGGGCTCCATCAGCACGGCGGCCACGTCCCCGTGGGCCAGCTGGCGGTCCAGGCCGTCCAGGTCGTTGTACTCGGCCACCCGGCTGGTCTCCCGCACGTCGACCGGGGCCCCGACGTTGCCCGCCCGGGGCGCGCCCACCCCGTCCGGGCCCTCCGGCGGCACCGTGACGATCAGCGACTCGTCCACGGTGCCGTGGTAGCAGTAGCTGTGGAACAGGATTTTGCCGCGTCCGGTCAGGGCCCGGGCCAGCCGGATGGCCCACCGGTTGGCGTCGGTCGCGGTCAGCGCGAACGACCAGCGGGGCACCCCGAAGCGCCGGGCCAGCTCGGCCCCGGCCGCGGCCGCCTCCTCGGTCGGCATCATCACCGACAGCCCGCCCAGGTCCGCGGCCCGGCGCTGGATGGCCCGCAGCACCGGGGCGGGGGAGTGGCCCGCCATGGCCGCGGTGTCGCCCAGCGAGAAGTCGGCGTACTCCAGCCCGTCGACGTCGGTGACCCGCGCGCCGCGGGCCCGGTCCAGGTACAGCGGGAACCCGCCCGCGGCCATGTTCATCCAGGTCATCGGGACCCGGCCGAACAGCGACCCGGCCCGCTGATAAGCCCGGGCCGATCCCGGGTGGCGGTCCGCGAACGTGGCCCGCTCCCGGGCCAGCAGTGCCGCCAGGCGCTCTCGATCCACGGCGTGATCCATGGCCGACCCCTTCCGGCGCCCGCCCGCGGCCTTTAACGTAAGCCTGTGCCTGAGCGCAGGATCATTATCACTGGTGCCTACGTGGCCACGGTGAACGCGGACGGGGCCGAGCACCCCGGCGGGACCGTGGTCGTCGAAGACCACCAGATCATCAGCGTCGGCCCCGGCCCGGCGCCCCGCTACGACGACGGCGTGCCCACCGAGCACGTGGACGGCACCGGCCACCTGCTCACCCCGGGCCTGGTCAACACCCACCACCACTTCTACCAGTGGCTGACCCGGGGCCGGGCCCAGGAGCAGGACCTGTTCGGCTGGCTGACCGAGCTGTACCCGGCCTGGGCCCGGCTCGACGAGGAACTCGAGTACGCCGCGGCCCGGGCGTCGGCCGCCGCCCTGCTGACCAGCGGGTGCAGCACGGCCGCCGACCACCACTACGTGTTCCCGGCCGGGGCCGGCGACCTGATCGGCGCGGCGGTGCGGGCCGCGGGCCAGCTCGGCCTGCGCTTCCAGGCCGCCCGCGGCTCGATGGACCTGGGCCAGTCCCGGGGCGGCCTGCCGCCCGACTTCGCGGTCGAGGACACCGACGCCGCCCTGGCCCGGACCGAGCAGGCCATCGACGCTCACCACGACCCGGCCCCGGACGCCATGGTGCGGATCAGCGTGGCCCCGTGCTCGCCGTTCACCGTGACCGGGGAACTGCTGACCGGCGCGGCCGCCCTGGCCCGGCGCCGCGGCGTGCGGCTGCACACCCACGGCTCGGAGACCCTGGAGGAAGCCGAGTTCTGCCGGGAGAAGTTCGGCCAGACCCCGACCGAGTTCCTGGACGGCCACGGCTGGCTGGGCGATGACGTGTGGCTGGCTCACTGCGTGCACCTGGACCCGGAGGCCATCGAGCGCATCGGGGCCACCGGCACCGGGGTGGCCCACTGCCCGTCGTCCAACGCCAGGCTCGGCGCGGGCATCGCCCCGGTGCCGGAACTGCTGGCCGCGGGCGCGCCGGTGGGCCTGGGCGTGGACGGCAGCAGCTCCAACGAGACCGGCCAGCTCGGGCCCGAGATCCGCCAGGCCCTGCTGGCCGCCCGGGCCCGGCGCGGCCCGGCCGCGCTCACCGCCCGGCAGGCGCTGCACGCGGCCACCATGGGCGGGGCCCGCTGCCTGGGCCGGGACGGCGAGCTGGGCTCGATCGAGCCCGGCAAAGCGGCCGACCTGGCCCTGTGGCGGGTCGACGGGCCGCTGCATTCCACCATCGCCGACCCGGTGGCGGCGCTGGCCCTGGGCGCGCTCCCGCCGCTCACCCTGCTGCTGGTCCAGGGCCAGCCCGTGGTGACCGGCGGCCGCCTGACCCGGGCCGACGCCGAAGACATCGCCCAGGAGGCGGCCACCGCCGCCCGCCGCCTGGCCGAGCGCGCCGGGCTCCCCTAACCGCCGGGCGGCCGCTGCCCGTACCCGGCCAGCTTGGCCACCACGGTCTCGATCTCCTCCGCGGGCAGCAGCCGCGGCCGGCCCGCCGCGGCCGCCCGCAGGTACACGTCGCACACCCACTCCAGGGCCCGGGCCCGGCCGAGCGCGGTGGCCAGGTCGGGGCCGGTGGTCACCGCGCCGTGGTTGGCCATCAGGCAGGCCGAACGCCCGTCCAGCGCGGTCACCACGTTGGCCGCGAGCTCGTCCGTCCCGTAGGTCGCGTACGCCGCCACCGCCACCGGCCCACCGAACGCCGCGACCTGGTAGTGGATGGCGGGCACCTCGGTGACCAGGGCCGAGGTGGCGGTCGCGGCCGGCGAATGGGTGTGCACGATCGCGGCCGCTCCGGTGGCGGCGTACACGGCCAGGTGCAGCGGCAGCTCGCTGGTCGGGGCCAGCGGCGCGTCGGCCGGCGTGCCGTCCAGCCGGTGCACGCCGACCAGCTCGGCCGACAGCGCCGCGTAGTCCAGGCCGCTCGGCGTGACCGCGATCAGGTCCCCGGCCCGGGCGCTCACGTTGCCCGCCGTGCCCACGACCAGCCCGGCCGCGGTGAGCTGGCGGCACACCGCCGCGACCTCGGCCCTCAGACCTTCAAGCAACACTGTTCAGCCCGCAGCATGACGCCGTCTCCCCCTGGGTGTCCGGTTTGCGGATAGCGTCAAAGCATGGCATCCGACGCCGCCCTGGAGGTGCTCGGCTGGCAGGACGATCACATCGTCGCCCTGGACCAGACCGCGCTCCCGCACGAGATCCGCATGCTTCATCTCACCACGGTCGGTGAGCTGGTCGACGCGATCACCCGGCTGGCCATCCGCGGCGCCCCGGTGCTCGGCGCCGCGGGCGCGCTGGGGGTGGCTCTGGCCGCGCGGCTGGCCCGCCGGGACGGCTGGGACCCCGGGCAGCTGGACGCGGCGGTCAAGCAGATCGCCGACGCCCGGCCCACCGCGGTCAACCTGCGCCGGGAGACCGAAGCGGTGGCTGCGGTGCTGCCCCAGGGACCGGACGCGGCGACCGCGGCCGCGCTGGCCATCGTGCGGGACACCGTGACCGCCTCGCACCGGATGAGCGATCGCGGCGCCCGCTACCTCCGGGAGATCTGCGGGCCGGCCCCGCTGCGGGTCGAGACCCACTGCAACACCGGCAGCCTGGCCTGCCTGGGCTGGGGCACCGCCCTGGGCGTGGTCCGGGCCCTCAACAACGACGAAGCCCTGGCCCACGTGCTGGTCGACGAGACCCGGCCCCTGCTCCAGGGGGCCCGGCTCACCTGCTGGGAGCTGGGCCAGCTGGCCATCGAGCACTACCTGGTCCCGGACGCGGCCGGCCCGTTCCTGATCAGCCAGGGCCTGGTCGACGCGGTGGTGGTGGGCGCGGACCGGGTGGCCGCCAACGGCGACGTGGCCAACAAGATCGGCACCTACAGCCTGGCCCTGGCCGCCCAGCGGGCCCACGTCCCGTTCGTGGTCGTGGCGCCGGAATCGACCATCGACCCCGGCACCCGCGACGGCGGCCACATCACGGTCGAGCGCCGGGCCGAGGACGAGGTCACGCACGTGCTCGGCCT
>DASXMW010000147.1:0-16030 GCA_036495425.1 Streptosporangiaceae bacterium
GTGCGGTGTTCGCGACGCTGGCCGAAGCGGTCAGCCCCGAGGAGTGGTTCGACCTGACCGCGGAGCTGCCCGCTGAGTACCCGGGCCTGATTCCGGCCGCGCCCTGAGCCGTACAGACCCGCACCGCCCGGCCTCAACCAGCCCCTGACGTCGGTCACCTGGAACTGCGGTTCAGCCCGCGTTTCATCGAGATCACGACCGGGCTGGCCGGGGACGCCGTCATCGACGCGATCACCGACGGGGTGGCGGCGGCCGGGCGCGAACAGGGGCTGACCACCGGGCTCATCGCCATCGTCGTCCGCGACCTCGGCCCCGTCGCCGGGGCCGGGCAGATGGACCGCATCCTGGATCGCCGGGACCGCTTCGTGGCCGTGGACCTGGCCGGGGACGAGGCCGGGTTCCCGCCCGCGCTGTTCGCCGGGCCGTTCCGCCGGGCCCGCGAGGCTGGCCTGGGGGTGACCATCCACGCGGGCGAGGCGGCCGGCCCGGCCAGCGTGGCCGCGGCCCTCGACCACCTGCGCCCCGACCGCATCGGCCACGGGGTCCGGTCGGCGGAGGACCCCCGGCTGATGGAGCGGCTGGCCCGCGAGGACGTCACCCTGGAGGTCGCGCTGACCAGCAACGTGGATACCGGCGCCGCCGCCAGCCTGGCCGGGCACCAGATCCGGACGCTGCTGGCGGCGGGTGTCCCGGTCACGCTGAACACCGACAACCCGACCGTCAGCCGAACCACCCTGTCCCGGGAACTGGCCGGAGCCGCGCGGGCGGCCGGGCTGACCCCGGACGACTGCCGGGCCGTGGCCGGCCAGGCCGCCCGGGCCGCCTTCCGCCGCTCCTGACCGGGCGGTGCCGTCCCGGCGTGGCCAGGATTGCGTAGTCGGCTGGCGACGCCCCGTAAATTCTGCGATCATGGCTGAACCCGTGTGCGCGGACGCGCTGCGGGACGGGCGGGTCACGGGAGCAGCGGGGATGACTGACACCCAGGCCGCCGAACTCCTGGCCGACCTGGCCCGGCGTATCACCGCCAGCTTGGATCTGCGGGAGACCTTGCAGGTGGTGGCGCAGGCCGTGGTCGACCAGCTGGGCTTCGGCGCGGCCGTGGTCAATCTGGTTCAGCCCGGCGGCATGTGCGAGGTGGCCGCGGCGGCGGGCCCGGACGAGGTCGGGCAGGCCCTGCTGGGCACCCGGGCGCCGATGGAGAGCTTCCGCCGCCTGCTGGACGGCTGCGAGGCCTGGGGGGAGCTGCGTTTCCTCGACCACCGCCAGGACCAGGGCCTGTCCCGGTCGCTGGCGGGCTGGACGCCACCCGGTGAGCCCACCGAGGACCCGGACGCCTGGCATCCCGAGGACATCCTCCTGGCGCCGCTCTACGCCCCCGGCCACGTGCTGATCGGCGTGCTCAGCGTGGACATCCCGGCCGACGGGCGGCGCCCGGGGCCGGCCCGGCGGCGGCTGCTGGAGCAGTTCGCCGCCCACGCCGCGCTGGCCATCGAGCACTCCCGGGTGCACACCCTGGTGGCCGACTCCGAGCAGCTGTTCCGGGCCATGTTCGACCGGTCCCCGATCGCCATCGCGCTGGTGACCGAGGACCACCACATCACCCGGGTCAACGCCGCCTGCGAGCGGCTGCTGGGCCGGGGCGCCGCCGAGCTGGTCGGCCACGCCGCCGATGAGCTCATCCCGGACGTCACCAGAACCCCCATCGCGAGCGGCACCAGGCTCGGCGACCAGTACGAGGTGCACTTCACGCGGCCGGACGGCGGCGAGGTCTGGGGCCGGGTCAACCGCACGTCGCTGGCGGCCGGGGTGCGCGCGGGCCCGCGCCTGGTGCTGACCCAGATCGAGGACATCACGCTGCTGCGGACCATGCAGGCCCGGTTCGCCCACGCCGCCACCCACGACCAGCTGACCGGGCTGGCCAACCGCGCGCTCGTGCTCGACCAGCTGGCCGAGGTGCTGGCCGACGCGGAGAAGCACGGCCGCCGGGCCGCCGTGCTGTTCTGCGACGTCGACCACTTCAAGGAGATCAACGACACCCTGGGCCACGGCGCCGGTGACCAGCTGCTGACCGAGATCGGGCGCAACCTGGCCTCGACCGCCCGGCACCGGGACGTGGTCGGCCGGTTCGGCGGCGACGAGTTCGTCCTGGTCGCCTACCCGATGCCGACCGAAGCCAAGGCCACGGCCCTGGCCGACCGGGTCATGCGCACGGTCCGCCGGCCGGTTGAGCTGTGCGGCGAGCCGGTGGTGCCGTCGCTGTCGATCGGGGTGGCCATGTCGGCCCCGGGTGACAGCGCGGACTCGGTGCTGGCCGCGGCCGACCAGGCCCTGTACACGGCCAAGGCCGCGGGCCGGGGCCAGTGGCAGCTGGCGGCCGGCCACTGACACCAGCGCGGCGCGGGCCCGGGTCTTCGCCGGCCTGGATCACCTCGCCGGGCCGGGTCGCTCAGGCCCGTACCGCTTCGAGCTGGGCGGTGGCGTCCCGGGTGATCGCGGTGGCGTCGTTGGCCGTGGTGAGCAGGGTGCAGCCCTCGTCCCGGAACCGGCGGGCGGTGGCGGCGTCGGTGGCGTGCACCCCGACCGGCTTGCCCGCGGCCGCGCAGGCAGCCCAGACCCGCTTCAGGACCGGGTTGAACACCGGGTCGTCCAGGTCCCGCTCGCAGCCCAGGGCCAGCGACAGGTCGCGCGGGCCGACGTAGATCCCGTCCACCCCGTCGACGGCCAGGGTCGCCTCCAGCTCGTCCACCGCGGCCGGCGACTCCACCATGACCACGCAGAACGGGTCGGCCGCGGCCAGCACCCCGCCCGCGGACCGGTACCCGGCGGGCGGGTAGCGGACCGCCCCGGCCACCGCCCGGGCCTGGTCGGCCGAGTCCACGTTGGGCACGATGACGCCCTCGCAGCCCAGGTCCAGACTACGGCCGATGTCGGCCGGGTGCGCGTGCCGGATCCGGCCCACCGGTACCGCCCCGGCCAGCCGGATGGCACTGGTCATCGCGGGCAGGTCGGTCTCGGTGGCGCCCCCGTGCTGCAGGTCGATCACCACGTAGTCGAAGCCCGCGGCGGCCAGCGGCCGGACGCTGAGCGGCGACGGGATCACCGACCAGGCCCCGAACAGGGGCTCGCGGGCGGTCAGGCGGGAGCGGAAGGTGGCAGCCGTTGACATGATCCCAGCGAATCACACCCGCCCCGGTCGGCCCCCGCCCGGGGGAAAACCCCCGGAGCGATCCGGGAGCCGGCCCCATTGGGCCGCGGGCCCGCAGCCGGCACGCTGAAGACATGACCGCGCAGACCCTTCAAGAACCCACCATGTCCGCCACCGGGACGACCACGGGGGCCGCCCCGGTGCGGCTGGACAACGTGACCAAACGATACGGGCGGCGCCGCGGCGCGGTGGCCGCGCTGGACCAGGTGTCGCTGTCGTTCCCGGCCGGGTCGTTCACGGCCGTGCTCGGGGTGTCCGGGTCCGGCAAGTCGACGCTGCTGCAGTGCGCGGCCGGGCTGGAACGCGCCTCGTCCGGCACCGTGCACCTGTGCGGCGAGGACCTGGCCAAGCTGTCCTCCCGCAAGCAGGCCGCGCTGCGGCGGCGCCGGGTCGGGTTCGTGTTCCAGGACCTCAACCTGCTGCCCGAGCTGACCGTGGCCGAGAACATCGCGCTGCCGCTGCGGCTGGACCACCGCCCGGTGCGCCGGCCCGACGTCGAGCAGTCCGCGGCCCGGGTCGGCCTGGGCGGGGGCCAGTTGCGGCGGCGGCCCGCCGAGCTGTCCGGTGGCCAGCAGCAGCGGACGGCGATTGCCCGGGCCCTGATCAGCCGGCCCGAAGTGATCTTCGCCGACGAGCCGACCGGCTCGCTCGACCCGCACACCGCGGTCGGCATGCTGCAGCTGCTGCGGGCCGTCCCGGCCGGGACCACGGTGGTGATCGTGACCCACGACCCGCAGGTGACCCGGTTCTGCGACCGGGCCGTGTTCCTGCACGCGGGCCGGGTGGCCCGGGAACTGTACGGCCCCCAGCCCGGTCCGGTGGCCCAGATCCTGCACGAGCTGGGTGAACTCTGATGGGGTGGCGACTAGGCGGGATCCGGCGCGGCCCGGGGCCACTGCTGAGCACGGTGGTCGCGTCGGCCAGCGCGGCCGCGCTGATCGTCGCGGCGACGTCGATCGCCGGGGCCCACACCGACGTCTCGGCCGGGCGGCTGGCCCACGCCGACGTGGTCGTGGCGGCCAGCACCACCGTGTCGGTCGACAAGGGTGGTGACGACGGCACCGAGCGGCTGCCGCTGCCGGCCTACCGCGGCGTCCCGGCCATCCTGGCCAGCCAACTGGACCGGGTCCCCGGCGTGGCCACAGCCACCGGCGAGTCCGGCTTCGCCAACGGGGTCGTCCGGCCCGGGGACGTCGACCTGATCGCGGTGACCGCGAAACGCGACGTTTCATCAAAATTGCTGGCCGAGCGGATCCGGTCCGCCCTGCACGGCGGGAAGGGCTACACCATCGCCACCGGCGCCCGCCGCGGCGACGTGGCCGACCTGAACGCGCCGATCGAGCGGTCCAACGGCCAGGGCCTGGGCGGGGCGCTGATCCCGCCGATCGCGATGATCTCGTTGTTCGTGCTGGCCACCGCGGCCGCGCTGGCCGTCAACCTGCGCCGCCGCCGGTTCGCGCTGCTGCGGACCATCGGCGCCACCAAGGGCCAGGTCCGGCGGGCGATCTTGACCGAGCTGACCGTGTGCGGGCTGGCCGGCGGTGCGCTCGGGGTGCTGCCCGGAGCGGCCCTGGGCGTGCTGGGCACCCGCGCGCTGGCCGCGCACCAGATGCTGCCGCCCGGCTCGTCCGCGTGGCTGACCCCGTGGCTGCTGCTCATCGCCTGCGGCAGCAGCGGGCTGGTGGCCTGGCTGAGCGGGCAGGTGGCGGCCCGCCGCGGCGGCCGGACGTCACCCGCCCAGGCACTACGGGACACCAGCGCCGAACGCCGCTGGCCCAATCCGCTGCGGACCCTGCTCGGCCTGGCCGCGGTGGGTGGCTCGGGCGCCCTGACCGTCCTCACGCTGACCGAGAAGAGCCCGGGCGGCCAGCTCACGCTGGCGCTGCCGCTGCTGCTGGCCTGCATGGTGGCGGTGGCCATGCTCGGGCCGCTGCTGGTGGCGCTGGCGGCCGGGCTGGTCCGGCCGCTGGCCCGGGCCGCGGGCCCGTCGGCCCGGCTGGCGCTGGCCGCGATCTCGGCCCAGCCCCGCCGGACCGCGTCGGCCATGATCCCGGTGGCCATGGGGGTGGCCCTGATCGGCGCCGTCTACTTCAGCAACACCTCGATCACCCACGCCAGCAGCACGCAGGCCGCGACCACGGTGACCGCCGACCACGAGATCACCGGGTCCAACCTCACCGACGCATCAATTGATCATCTAATGGCACTGCCCCGGGTCCGGGCCGCGGCCGGCGTGGCCCCGGTCAGCGTGGCCGTCACCGATCCCGACCTGGACCAGATCTACGGTGAGGCGGTGGCGGGCGGCCCGCTCAACCAGGTGCTCAACCTGGGGGTGAGCGCGGGCCAGCTGACCACGCTGCGCCCGGGCCAGGTCGCGGTGAGCGTGCTGGAGGCAGCCTCGGGCGAGATGGGCGTGCACCTTGGGTCGCGGATCACCGTGTACCTGCCGGACGGCACGCCTTACCACGCCACGGTCAGCGCGCTCTACCGCAAGTCGCTGGCGGCCGGGGACGTGCTGATTCCGGCCGCGGTAGCGGCCGACCACACCGGCACCCGCCCCGGCTACACCCAGCTGCTGGTCGGCGGGGGTACACCCGGGGCCCTGGCCACCCTGACCGCGGCCCACCCGGGCTGGCACCTGGCCGACCGGAACGTGGCCAACGCCCAGGCGGCCGCGGCCAGCGCCCAGGACAACTTCGCCAACAACCTGATCCTGGGCGTGATCGCCACCTTGTGCGCGGTGTCGCTGATCACCACGCTGGCCGTGGCCACCACCGAGCGGCGGCGGTCGCTGCGCCTGCTCGGCTGCGCGGGCGCGACCCGGGGCCAGGCCGCCGCGGTGTTCGGCTGGCACGCGGTGTTCGTCATCGTCACCGGTGTGGTCGCGGGGGCGGCGGCCGGCGCGCTGACCATGCTGGCCGTGACCCGGGCCGTCACCGGCAGCTGGACGCCGTACATCCCGGTCACCCCGGCGGCCGGGCTGGTCGTGGGCATCGCCGCCCTGACCCTGGCCGCGGTGCTGATCCCGTTCCGCCTGATGCTCCGCCGCGAGCCGGCCCTCAGCCCCAGCTGACCGGCCGGCCCGCGGGCCCGCGGGCCGGCTAGCGGCCGGCCGCGGGCACGGCGGGCAGCCAGACCCGCATGGGCCGGCCGTCCCGGTTGTCCCACTGGAAGTAGGGCACGGCGGTGACGGTGACCGCCTCGCCCGCACCGGGGCCGGCCGGGGCGGCCTGGTACGGCCAGCTCCCGGGCCGGTCGGTGGTGCGGTTCACGGCCGCGGCGTCCACCACGACGCTGGCCCCGATGCCGGGCAGGTCGGCCGGGCGCTCGGTCAGGGCCGGGGCGCCAGGCACCGACAGGAAGGCCAGGTCGGCGCCTTCGGGCTGGTCGGCCTGCTCGAAGCAGTAGACCAGCGGCCCGCGTTCGACCGCGGCGCAGCCGCGCACACCGTCGATCACCGGGTTGGGGTAGACCCAGCGCGCGGTCACCGCGAACTCGGCCCGGACCTCGTCACCGGGCTGCCAGGCCCGGCGCAGGACCAGGTAGCCACGGTCGCCGGGCTCGGCGCTGACCGCCTCACCGTTCACGCTGACCTGGGTGGCGGTGCTCCAGGACGGGATGCGCAGGGCCAGCCCGGCCGGGGCCGCCGGGGCCTCTTCGACCCGGATGGTGACCTGGCCGGACCAGGGCAGCTCGGCGGTCATGGCCAGCTTCAGAGTGCCGCCGGCCAGCGGGACCTGGACGCTGGCCCCGGTGTACTGGTGCACGAACAGCGTGTTGCCGTCCGTGCTGGCCAGGTAGAACTGCAGCGAGGCCAGCAGCCGCATGATGTTGGGCGGGCAGCAGGCGCAGGAGAACCACTCGTGCCGCCGGCCAGGATCATCGCCCTCGTGGTGGTCGAAGCGCCGCTGCAGCGGGTTCACGTAGAAGAACCGCTGTCCGTCGGTGGAGATCGACGCCCCGAACGCGTTGTACAGCAGCCGCTCCATCAGGTCCGCGTAGCGGGCGTCGCCGGTGGCCAGCAGCAGCCGCCAGGACCAGTGGAAGCTGGCGATGGCGGCGCAGGTCTCGTTGTAGGCCCGGTCCGGCGGCAGCTCGAACCGGTCGCCGAACGACTCGTGCGAGTGCCGTGAGCCGTTACCGCCGGTCAGGTAGGTCTTGGTCGCGACCATGTCCTCCCAGCGGGTGATCGAGGAGTCCAGCAGCTGCTGGTCGCCGGTCTCGACGGCCACGTCGACCACGCCGGCGTCCAGGTACATGGCCCGGACGGCGTGGCCCTCCTGGGTGACCGTGTCCCGGATCGGGATCAGGTCCTGCAGGTAGCGCTGGCCGTGGCCGTGGTGGTCCCCGGCCAGGCCGTGCCCGCGCTGGTCCACGAACTGCTTGGCCAGGTCCAGGTAGGCGCGCTCGCCGGTCTCCCGGTACAGCTCGGCCAGGGCGGTCTCGATCTCCGGGTGCCCGTCCAGGCCGATCTCGTGGCCGGCGAACGTGCCGACCAGCCGGTCGGCCACCCGCCGGGCCACACCCAGCAGCCGGGTGGCGATGGGGGTGCCGTCGGCGCTGCGGGCCAGGGCCACCGCGGCCTGGATCAGGTGGCCGGCGCAGTACATCTCGTGGCTGTAGGCCAGGCCCTCCCACCGCGGCGTCCCGCTGACCTGGATGTAGGAGTCCAGGTACCCGTCCGGCTCCTGCGCCTGCTCGAGCAGGTCAACGGCCTGGTCGGTGAACCCGGTCAGCTCGCCGTTGTCCTCGGCGCCGTCGGCGGTCCGGGCCAGCTCCCAGCCGATGGCCTCCAGCGTCTTGTAGATGTCGGAGTCCATGAACACCGGGCCCCGGTAGCCGCGGCCGGCCGCGGTGTCCATGCCCGGTGCGCTCCGGCTCGCGTGCTCGCCCACGTCCGGCTGGTCGGTCTCGTCGGTGACGTCCCCGACGTCTTCCCCGGCCGGGGTGCCCGCGGGTGCAGCATCGGGCACCCCCCCGGCCGCGACCTGGATGGCCAGGCGCAGGTTGCCCAGGTTGCCCGCGGCCACCAGCTGGCGCAGGGCCAGCGGCAGGCTGGCGGCCCGGTTGCGCTCCTGCCAGTCGTGCAGCAGCCCGCGGGTCAGGTGCACGCCCGGGTGAGCCAGCGGCCGGTGCGCGGTCAGCGCGTGCGCGGTGGGGACAGCGGGGCCCGCGCCGAGCCGGGCCGGGCCCGTTTCTCCCGGTCGCGATGAGGTGTCCAGAGACGTCACGTAGCCACTCCGATGCTCCTGAGCGCGGCCACGGCTGAGCCCCGGCCCCGGATCCTAAGGAATAGGTTTTCCCGGCTACGCTAGGGCGGTCCCCTATCGCCGTCAAGTATTCTCAAGTGGACTTTTCCAATCCCTTGACCGGATCTGACGGCCCGGCGGACGGGAGGAAAAGCGTTGCCAGATTCTGCTGGAACGCGACCCGCCACCATCCGTGACGTCGCGGCCGCGGCCGGGGTGTCGATCGGCACCGCGTCCAAGGCCCTGAACGGGCAGGGACGCCTGCGCGCCGAGACCCGCCACCGGGTCACCGAAGCCGCCGAACGGCTCGGTTTCGCCCCCAACGTGCTGGCCCAGGGGCTGCTCGGCGGCCGGACCTACACGGTCGGCATGATCACCACCGACAGCTTCGGCCGGTTCAGCATCCCGGTCATGCTCGGGGCCGAGGACGCGCTGGGGGCGGGCCAGATCTCGGTGTTCATGTGCGACACCCGCGACGACCCCGACCGCGAGCAGCGCTACCTGGACCGGCTGATCAGCCGCCGGGTCGACGGGCTGATCGTCACCGGCCGCCGGATCGAGCCGCGGCCCGCGCTGGACATCGGCCGCCGCTTCCCGGTGGTGTACGCGATGACCCAGTCCCTGGACGGCGACGACCCGGCCATCCTGCCCGACGACGAGGGCGGGGCGGTCACCGCGGCCCGGCACCTGCTGGAAACCGGCCGCCGCCACATCGGGCACATCACCGGACCCGAGCGCTTCCTGGCCGCCCGCAAGCGCGCGGCCGGCCTCAGCCACGTCCTGACCGGGGCCGGCGTGCCGTTCGCGGCCGACGAGGTCCTCTACGGCGAGTGGAGCGAGCGCTGGGGCCGCGACGCGGCCCGGATCCTGCTCACCTCGGCCCCGGCCACCGACGCCATCTTCTGCGGCAGCGACCAGATCGCCCGCGGCGTCGCCGACGGCCTGCGCACCCTGGGCTGCCACGTTCCCGGCGACGTGGCTCTGGTCGGCTTCGACAACTGGGCCCCCATGGCCACCGGGGCCGACCCGCCCCTGACCACCGTCGACGTCCGCCTGGAGGAGATCGGCCGCCTGGCCGGCCAGCACCTCCTGGCCGCCATCGGCGGCGACCCCGAACGCGGCGTCCACACCGTCCCCGCCGAGCTGGTCATCCGCGACTCGACCCCGGCGCTGATCGGCGACGACCCGGCCCCGGCCACCTGACCTTCCGGGCCTGGCCCGGCACCCGTAGTCGGCACCCACCGTCCGGCGTCGCGGCCCGGCACCCGCGGCCGGCACCCGCGGCCCGGCATCCACCGTCCGGCACCCGCGGCCCGGCGCCCCGGGCTGCGGGCTGGCGCCTGGGGGTCGCGGACCGCGTCCCGAGCTGCGGGGTTGCGGCCCGGCGTCCCGCGGCCCGGCGTCCCGGGGTTGCGGGCCGTCGGCGCACCTGGGATCGCTTTAGCGCTTATGTGCGTAATGCTCCCTTTGCGGACACTGTTATGTACGCGCAGGGACCATTACCGACATTCGAGCGCGGGGCTTGCGATGCCCGCGGGGTTACTGTGCAATCTGGTGCGGGCGAGGCACCGAAATGGTGCGGGCGGAAGGAGATCCGGTGGCGACGAACAGGACTGCGCTGGTGACCGGGGGTGCGAGCGGGCTCGGGGCGGCCACCGCCGAACGGCTGCGCGCCGACGGGCTGACCGTGCTCACCCTCGACCTCGGCGACGGGGCCGACCTGACCGCCGACGTGACCGACGAGGCCGCGCTGCGCCGGGTCGCCGCCGAGGCCGGGCCGGTCGACGTGCTGGTCAACTCGGCGGGCATCGTCGGCCCGGCCAAGCCGCTGCTGGACACCACCACCGCCGAGTGGCGTCAGGTGCTGGACGTCAACGTGCTGGGCACGGTGAACGCGATCCGGGTGTTCGTGCCCGGCATGCGCGACCGCGGCTGGGGCCGGGTGGTCAACATGGCCAGCATGGCGGGCAAGGACGGCAACCCGAACTCTTCCATCTACTCGGCGTCCAAGGCAGCGGTGATCGGCCTGACCAAGTCGGTGGGCAAGGAACTGGCCACCACCGGCGTGCTGGTCAACGCGATCGCGCCCGCGGTCATCGCCACCCCGATGAACGCGGACACCGGCCCCGACCTGCTGGCCCACATGACCAGCCTGATCCCCATGCAGCGGATCGGGCGCCCGGAGGAGGTCGCCGAGCTGGTGGCCTTCCTGTGCTCGGACCGGGTCAGCTTCTCCACCGGCGCCGTCTACGACATCAGTGGCGGCCGGGCCACCTACTGAGCCGAAAGCCGAAAGCCGTAAGCCGGGGGCCGGGACCGGGAGCCCCGGTTAAGTCCGGCAGCTCGTGCCCGCGCGCGGCGAACTCGGCCCGGATGGTCTCGCGCTGGCGGTTGGTGTAGCGGCCGAGCCAGCTGCGGGGCTCGCGGGGGACGTAGCCGAACGGGTCCTCGGCCGGCCGGAAGAACACCGGCAGGGCCAGCGAGCGGAAGTACCTGCGGTTCCAGATTCGCCATTCGCCGAACACCGTGGGCATGGGCTCCACCGGCGGCTCGGACTCCTGGCGGTAGCGGACGTCGACCCGGCGGCCGGTCACCCGGTCGGTGTCGCTGTCCCACATGTCGTACAGGTTCACGCGGGTCACGCGGTACCAGGGGACGTGATGCGGGGCGATCAGGCGGGTCACCACCAGCTCGGTCGGGGTGAACTTGATCGCCGTCCGCCACCAGGACCCGATCCAGACCACGATCCCGCTCAGCATGGCCACCGCCTGCACGGCCCTGGGCGCCCCGGCCAGGTTGGTGATGAGGAAGAGCAGCATCCCCCACAGGAAGCCGATGAGCAGATCGAAGATCATCAGATAGGTGAACAGCGGCCGCAAGGTGACCGTGGGCCGCGACCCGCCATCGTCCCCGGCCGACCCGGAGGTCCCGGCCGACCCGGAGAACCCGGCCGGCCCAGGGACCCCGGCCGTTCCGGAAGCCCCATCGGCCCCGGCGCCATCCGTGGGCCTCGGCGGCGGGACAGGCTCCACAACCAAGACGCTATCTCCCGGTCGCCCCGCAAGCCACGGCAGCTGGCATGAGTCACCCCGTATTCATCCGCGCGTACCTTTACTGGTTTGAACAAGTGATGTTTGTTGGTATGTGACAGAGAGAACGCGCGCGCATTCATCCCGCGACAATTGCTTGGCTACTGGAGTGAATCGTGCGTTTTTCGCGTGTCCTGCTCGGCGCGTCCTGCGCCGCCGTGATCGCCGTTCCCGCCAGCGTGATGTCCGCGTCCGCGCAGACGTCGGCCGCTTCGGGAACCAACTATGTAGCCCTGGGGGATTCCTACTCCTCCGGTGACGGGGCCGGCAGCTACAGCGGTGGCAGCTGCGACCGCAGTGCCTACGCCTATCCCCAGCAGTGGGCCAACACCAACGGCCCGGCCTCGTTCGCCTTCGTGGCCTGCGCCGGCGCCACCACCAGCGACGTCCTGAACAGCCAGGTGTCGTCACTCAGCGCCAGCACCACGCTGGTCAGCATCACCATCGGCGGCAACGACATCGGCTTCTCCAGCGTGATGGAAACCTGCGTGCTGGAGTCGACCAGCTCATGCGAGAGCGCGGTGGCCGCGGCCGAAGCCAAGGCGGCCAGCCCGCTCCCGGCCAACCTGGACAGCACCCTGCAGACGATCCGGAAGGACGCCCCGGCGGCCAGGATCGTGGTGCTGGGCTACCCCGAGCTGTATGACCTGTCCCAGTCCAGCAGCTGCATCGGGCTGAGCACCGCCGACCGCACCGCCCTCAACCAGGGCGCCGACGATCTGGACAGCGCGATCGCGGCCGCCGCCGCCCGCAACGGGGACACGTTCGTCGACGTCCGGTCCCAGTTCTCCGGCCACGAGATCTGTGACTCCAGCTCCTGGCTGCACTCGGTGACCTGGCCGATCGGCGAGTCCTACCACCCCACCGCCACCGGCCAGGAATCCGGCTACCTGCCGAAATTCAGCTCGGCGGCCGGCTGAGGCGCCGACCCCGTCAGCCCGCCCATCAACGGCATAGAAAAGCGGCCAGATCACCGGAGGTGATGAACGCTCCCCGAGCGCCGATGACCGCCCGCACCTGATGCTCGACGTCGTCAACCACGTCGGCCCAGGGGCGGGCGGTCTCGTCCTGGTAGTGGGTGCCCAGGCTGGCCACGTAGTCCGCGGCCACCGCCGCGTCGCGGATGACCACCGGCGGTTCGCGGCCGGGCCGGACTATGGTGACGGTCTCGAACACCGTGCCCAGCCGGGCCGCGGCGTTCTCGGCGGTGAACGCGTCGGTGGCCGCCCGCATCCGCCAGCCCGGGGTCTCGGCGCCGACCGCGCGCTCGACCATGCCCCGCAGCGCCCGGGTGTGCCGGCCCCCGTTGGTCACCGCGACCACGAGGCCGCCCGGGACGGTGACCCGGCGCAGCTCGCGGAGGGCGGCCGCCCGGTCCGGCACGTGGTACAGCATGTGGATCGCCAGCGCAACGTCGACGGCGCCGTCGCGCAGCGGCAGGGCGGTGACGTCGGCGTTCAGCAGCGCCGGCTGCCCGGCGGCCCGGAGCATGCCCGGCGACAGGTCGCAGCCGATCGCGGTGACCCCGCGGTCGCGCAGGCCACGCAGGTACAGGCCGTTGCCGCAGCCCGCGTCCAGTACCCGCATCCCCGGTGACAGCCCGGCCAGGTCCAGCACCCAGCTCACGACGTCGAGCTGAGGATCTTGATGAAGCCAGAACCGCTGCCGGGCGCGCAGATGGCGATCGTCGGCGTACTGTCCCGGTGGGTTCAACGTCACCCAGAAAGCCAACCAGCAACAAGCCAATCAGCAAAGGGAGAATCATGGGCGAGGGTTCCGGCCGGTGGCTCCGGTCGACCCGGCCAACCTGCGGCCGATGCTGTGCCTGGACGTGGCCCGCCAGATCATGCTGAGCCCGGACTGGACGCACCGGGCCGCACCATCGTGCTGGAGAGCCACACCGGCCCCGGGACTCGCTAGCCGGATAGGTCGCCTCGCCGTCACCGACTGGCTGGCTTCGCCGACCTGGCCGACATCGCGGCCGCCCGGTACCCGCTGCGGGCCTCGGTCCGGGGCTCGATCGACGTCTGCACCCCGCTCATCGTCGACCTGTGATCATCCTGAAATGTGTGCAATTTCTGCTGTGGGAGCGACTGTGGGAGCGACAAGTTCTGCACACAAATCCCGGCGGCCCGACCGCCACCGCAAGCCGGGCTCCGCGGGCACCCTGCGCCGCCTGGATTAAGGCGCTGACGTGCTGACGCCCCGGCGGGAGTCAGCGCCGGGGCGTCAGGAACAGGCCAGGGAAACGGGAGGTCAGGGCTGGCGGCCGAGCAGTGGGCCGAACGCTCGCTCCACCTGGGCCTCCAGCGCGTCGGCGTCCCAGGAGCCGGAGTTGATGAGCCGGATGATCGGCTCCGGGTCGTTGTAGAGCGAGACCTCGTAGCCGCTGGCGTGGATGACCCGGCCGTTGATCCAGCTGGAGCGCTCCGAGGCCAGGTAGGCCACGATCGGGGCCACGTTGTCCGGGGACCGCTCGTCGTCGCTCTGGGCCCGGGACCGGCGCCGGCCGGTCGGCACCGAGTCGGTCATGCGGGTGGCCGCGCCGGGCGAGATCGCGTTCACGGTCACGCCGTACTTGGCCAGCGAGTGGGCCGAAGAGTAGGTCAGGCCGACGATACCCATCTTGGCCGCGGCGTAGTTGGGCTGGCCGGGCGCGCCGTGCAGGCCGGACACCGAGGTGAAGTTGATGATGCGGTTCTGCCCGGTCTGGTCGCGCAGCGACCGCCAGTGCGCGGACGCGAACTTGGTCGTGTTGAACGTCCCCTTCAGGTGCACCCGGATGACGTCGTCCCACTCCTGCTCGGTCATGTTGAAGACCATCCGGTCGCGCAGGATGCCGGCCACGTTGACCAGCACGTCCAGCCGCCCGAACTCCTCGATCGCGGTCTTGATCAGGTTCTCGGCCGCGGCATGGTCGGAGATGTCGGCGCCGTTGACGATGGCCTTGCCGCCGCCCTCGCTGATCGCGGACACCGTCTCGCTGGCGGGCCCGCTGTCGTTGCCGGATCCGTCGACCGCCGCGCCCAGGTCGTTGACCACCACCCAGGCGCCCTCGCTGGCCAGCAGCTTGGCCACCGACCGGCCGATCCCCCGGCCCGCTCCCGTCACGACGGCCACCCGGCCGTCCGGTCGGGCCATAGCAGCTCACCAGCCCCTTCTCCGGCGGCCATCGCCGGGTTGGTTACTGGAATCAACTTCTGGAATTAGCCTCTAGTAACCGATTGACGGTGTCAAGGGCGGGCGTATCCGCAGGGTCCGGCTAGACTCCTAGAATCTCGTTCCGGAACAGGCCGGAGCGGCCGCCACAGCCAGGAGGCGGAATCCGTGGCAGCAACATCACCCCGATCCGGCGGCAGGGCGGCCGCGGGCTCCTGGCAGTGGGCCCGGACCGCCGAGACCCAGCGGGCTCTGCTCGACGCGGCCCGCGAGGTGTTCACCGACCAGGGTTTCTCCGAGGCCAGCATCGCCGACGTGGTGGAGCGGGCCGGGTCCAGCGTGGGCAGCCTCTACCACCACTTCGGTGGCAAGAGCGAGCTGTTCATCGCGCTGTGGCAGGAGTACACGCAGGCCCAGGAGGCCTCGGCCAGCGCGGCGGTGGCGCGGGCCAAGCAGGACGGGGTGATCGACCCCTACGAGCTGTTCTCAGCCGGCGCCCGCGGTTACCTGGAGGGCGCCTGGGAGCGCCGGGACCTGTCGCTGCTGTTCAACGCGGGCGACGGGCCACCCGGCTTCGAGCTGGTGCGGCGCCGGCGCGGCCGGGAGTGGATCGGCCAGAACGACACTCTGCTCAAGCTGTCCGACACCTCGCTGAACCGGCTCTACGCCACGCTCCTGACCTCGCTGACCGGCGAGGGCGCCCGCGAGGTGGCCGCGACCAAGACCCGGGCCCAGGCCAACAAGATCATCGATGCGGTGCTGGAGTACACCCGCCGCCTGATGACCGACGGCCCCTGGCAGCCCCCGGCCAAGGACGCCAAGACGGCCAAAGCGGGCAAGACCGCCAAGGCGGCCAGTGGGGCCACCGCGGCGGCCAGGCGCTCCGGCACCGGCCGCGCCCCGGCCCGCCGCACCACCCCCCGCTCGCCCGCTGCCCGCTAGGGCCTGGTCTCAAAGTTGATGGTGGTGCGGCCTGGTCCGTGCCTGGGCTTTGTGTGCGAAAACTGCTGCCATCACAGCATGAATTGACCACTTTTCTGACGGTGGAGCGCTGGCGCGGCCTGGCCAACGCGAGGCGGCCGTCGGCTCCGGCCGGGCGGCCTCAGGCGTGAGGCAAAGTCTCCACCGGCGCCCAGGGCGCTCGTTCTCAGGTGGTCTGAGGCACACTGGGCAGCGTGGCCGGGCGCCCCTGGTCGGGTCCCGGCCCGGTCTGATCGCCAGTGGGCAGCCTTGTGGTAGGAGGTGGACTTTATGAGCGAGACCGGCCTCATCAACACGCCCGACAAGCGGCTCCGGGTGTTCGTGAGCTCGACGCTGGAAGAGCTGGC
>DASXMW010000148.1:0-16483 GCA_036495425.1 Streptosporangiaceae bacterium
TTGGAGGACGGAGGCTCTGCTTACCCTCAACTACGGACAAAACCGCCCGCCGGATTGACGATCACGGAAAAACTTTGAGGGCAGTTCCGTCCGTGGGACGACCCCGCTGGACCTCAATGCCGCTTAGCTTAAGTTGATCATGGCCGCGCCGAGCATGCCGAGCATGCCGGGCACGGGCAGCGCTGGCTCAGCCGGGGGCCCCGCCTCACGCGGGCCCCCGGCGCCCCGCCGGCCCCGGCCGTCACGGTCCGGGCCTTCACTGGAGCGGAGTCAGTGATTATCATGACTCCGCTCCAGTGAAACCCAGCCCCGGGGCGGTACCCGGCCCCGCCCCGCCGGCCCCGCCAGCAACCCGGCCAGTCACCGCCCGCCAAGATCCAATTAGCCTAAGCGGCATTGGGGTCCAGGGGGGTCGCCCCCCCGGACTGGTACATCCACTTGCCCGCATCTGGCACAATGTTCTTTTGACACTGGTGACGCGGGGCCCTCTACCCCTGTGCGCCGGGCCATTTGAGCGATTCCGCCCAGTCCCCACCTGGCCGCCGGATCGCCGCCCGTACCTTTATTTGCTGGGAGAAGACCGCAGCCGTGGCTGTAAAGATCAAGCTCAAGCGCCTGGGCCGGACCCGGGTGCCGACCTACCGGATCGTCGTGGCCGACGCCCGGACCAAGCGCGACGGGCGTGCCATCGAAGAGATCGGCAAGTACCACCCCAAGGAAGAGCCTTCGTTCATCGAGGTCAACTCGGAGCGGGCTCAGCACTGGCTGTCCGTGGGCGCCCAGCCCACCCCGCCGGTGATGAACATCCTCAAGATCACGGGCGACTGGCAGAAGTTCAAGGGCGAGCCGGGGGCCGAGGGCACCCTGCGCACCCGCGAGTCCACGCCGGACAAGAGGGAAGTCTTCGCCGAGGCGCTGAAGACGGCGGCCAAGGACTCCGATGGCTCGGGTTCGACCACGCCCAAGGGCGGCGGCCGGGGCCGGAAGTCCGACAGCAAGGCCAAGGCCGACGCTGACACCAAGGACACCAAGGGCGCCGGCGCCAAGGCCGACACCAAGGCCGAGGCCAAGGCCGACACCAAGGACGCCAAGTCCGAGGCCAAGCCCGAGGCCAAGGAGGCCAAGCCCGAGTCGGGCCGGTCGAAGTCCAAGGCCAGCGCGGAGAAGACGGCGGCTGGTTCCGCTGACGAGAGCGCCGCCGCGGCCGCCACCGCCGACACGGCTCCGGCCGAGGCCGAGGCTCCCGCCGAGGCCGAGACGGCCACCGCGGACGCGTCCGCGAGCAGTGAGCCGGGCAGCGAGGCCTGAGGTGCTGGAAGAGGCGCTCGAGCACCTGGTCAGGGGCATCGTCGAGAACCCCGATGATGTCCAGGTTTCCACTCGCGCGATGCGCCGCGGCAGTGTCCTGGAGGTGCGCGTCCACCCCGATGACCTCGGTAAGGTCATCGGCCGGGGTGGCCGCACCGCCCGGGCGCTGCGTACCGTGATGGGCTCGCTGGCTGGCGGCCGTCACGTCCGCGTCGACCTTCTGGACACGGACGAGATCCGCTAGCCCGGGGATCGGCCATGCAGATTGCCATCGGTCAGATCGTCCGCGCGCACGGTATCCGCGGCGAGGTGACGGTGGCGGTGCGCACCGACGAGCCTGACGTGCGCTTCGTGCCGGGCGTGGCCCTGGCCACGGAACCGCCGGAGCGCGGTCCGCTGACCGTGGCCGCGACCCGGTGGCACACCGGACGGCTGATCGTGACGTTCGAGGGCGTCCGGGACCGGAACGCCGCCGAAGACCTCAAGGGCACCGTGCTGGTGCTCGATTCGGCGCAGATCCCGGCCCCGGCCGACCCGGACGAGTTCTACGACCACCAGCTGATCGGGCTGGCCGTGGTGACCGCGGCCGGTGACCCGGTCGGCGAGGTCACCGACGTGCTGCACTACGGCCAGGACCTGCTGGTGGTGCGGCGCGCTCCCGGCCCGGCCGGGGAGACCCTGGTCCCGTTCGTGAGCGCGATCGTGACCGAGGTCGACGTGCCGGCCGGGCGCCTGGTCATCGACCCGCCGCCCGGGCTCCTCGACCCGGCCCACGCCGTCGAGGCCTGACGCTGTGCGCATCGACATCGTCACCATCTTTCCCGAGTACTTCGGGCCGCTCAGCGTCTCGCTGATCGGCAAGGCCGCGGCCCGCGGTGACATCGAGTTCTACGTACACGACCTGCGGCAGTGGGCGCACGACCCGCACCGCACCGTGGACGACACCCCGTTCGGCGGCGGCCCGGGCATGGTCATGAAGGCCGAAGTCTGGGGCGAGGCCCTGGACGAGATCGCGCCGCCCGGCGCGGGGGACGGCCCGGCCGAGCACCCGTCCCCGCGGCTGATCGTGCCCACGCCCAGCGGCGTGCCGTTCAATCAGGCCAGTGCGGTCCGGTACTCCGAGTCGGACCAGCTCATCTTCGCCTGCGGCCGGTACGAAGGCATCGACGCGCGGTTCATTGACGAGGCCCGGTCCCGGATGCCGGTCGACGAGGTCAGCATCGGCGACTACGTGCTGGCCGGCGGCGAGGCCGCGGTCCTGGTCATGGTGGAGGCCATCTCCCGGCTGCTGCCCGGGGTCCTCGGCAACGAGCGGTCGGCCAGCGACGACTCGTTCGGCGGCCGGGCCGCGGGCGAGGGGGAACCGCCGCCGCCGGAGCCCGCGCCGGGCGGTGCGCTCGTGCCCGAGCTTGGAGGGTTCGGCCGTGACCGGGACGTGGCCGCCAGCATGGCCGGGCTGCTGGAGGGCCCGGTCTACACCCGGCCGCGGGTGTGGCGGGGCCGGGAGGTGCCGGACGTGCTGCTGTCCGGCGACCACGCGGCCATCGCCCGCTGGCGCCGGGACGCGGCCCTGCTGCGCACCGCGGCCAACCGGCCCGACCTGATCTTCCGCGCCCAGGCCGACCCGGCCGCGCTGAGCGAGCGGGACTGGCAGGTGCTGACCGCGATGGGCCTGTCCGACGTTCTGCGCTCGGCCGAACCGGGCCCTTAAGAGCCGCTCGCTTACCAGACTGGTCCCGGAATGTGGCACACTGAGATTCGCCGTGTGCTCCTACTGGCGCCGGGGCCCCTTGTTGCTGGGCTCGCGCTGCTCTGCCCCGCACACGCCACAAGCCGATCAGTACTGATCCGATGAGCCCAGTACCGATGAACACTGAGGAACTGCTGCCATGCACACCGCTATTGCCGAACTTGAGCAGGCCCAGCTCCGGGACGACGTCCCGGACTTCCGCCCCGGGGACACGCTGAGGGTCCACGTCCGGGTCAAGGAGGGTAACCGCTCCCGCATCCAGGTCTTCCAGGGCGTGGTCATCCGGCGTCAGGGCGGCGGTATCCGCGAGACCTTCACCGTCCGGAAGATCAGCTACGGCGTCGGCGTGGAGCGCACCTTCCCGGTGCACAGCCCGTCGATCGACCGGATCGAGACCGTGACCCGCGGCAAGGTGCGCCGGGCCAAGCTGTACTACCTGCGTGAGCTGCGCGGTAAGGCGGCCCGGATCCGGGAGCGTCGCGATAACACCGCGAGCTGAGTTAGCCGGCCATGCCGCGGTTCGCCCGTTACGGGGGGTATGACGTGCCTGAAGTCATTCCGAGTGAGCATGGATACCACTTCCGTAACCGCCGTTTGGCGCTAGGCTCGAACCGATGACGGACGAGGTCAACACTCCCGGCGAGCCGCCCGCGACGCAGATCCGCGGCAGCCAGGGCGAAGCATCCAACGGGCGCCCTGACGGCCGGGCGCCCGCGGACCCGGGAGGCGCGGCGACGGACGGGCCCGAGGCCAAAACCGCGGCGCCCGCCAAGAAGCCCCAGCAGAAGAAGAAGGGGGGCAGGTCCTTCTGGAAGGAACTGCCCATCCTCATCGTCGTCGCCCTGCTCCTGACCCTGGTCATCAAGACCTACGCCATCCAGGCGTTCTACATCCCGTCCGGGTCCATGCAGAACACCCTGGGGATTGGCGACCGGGTCCTGGTCAACAAGCTGGTCTACGACTTCCGCGGGATTCACCGGGGCGACATCGTGGTGTTCAGCGGCGACGGCACCTGGGATCCGGGCGTGCCGCCGCCGAGCAACAACTTCTTCGCCCGCTTCGGCCAGAGCGTCGAGTCGATGTTCGGCTTCTCCCAGGGGCAGAACGACTTCATCAAGCGGGTCATCGGGCTGCCCGGCGACAAGGTGGCCTGCTGTGACGCCCAGGGCCGGGTCACCGTCAACGGCGCCGCCCTAAACGAGAAGTCCTACCTGTACCCGGGCAACCCGCCGTCCCAGACCAAGTTCAGCGTGACGGTTCCGGCCAACAGCCTGTGGGTGATGGGCGACCACCGCGACGTCTCCTACGACTCCCGCGGGCACCGCTACGGTTTCCCCGGCGGCGGGGCCATCCCGGAGAGCGCCGTGGTCGGCCGGGCCTTCATCAAGATCTGGCCCTTCAGCCAGGTCGGGATCCTCAACATCCCGTCCACCTTCCAGCAGGCCACGCTCAACAAGACCGCCGCGGGCCCGGCTCCGGGTTCGTCGTCTTCGGCCGCCCTGACCTCGGCGGCCACGGCCAAGCCGGCCTCCCCGGTGACGTCCTATGCGCTTGGCTTCGCCGGGGCGGTGCCGCTGACCCTGTTCCAGCGCAAGGCCCGCCGCGCCCTGATCCGGCGTTTCCGCCGCCGCTGACTCCACCGGAGCCCGTCCGGCCGGCTCCGTCCGGTCCGCTCCGGGCCGCCCAGCCACGGAACTCCCTACGGGCGGGGCGGTCCCGCCTTCGGCTGTCGGTGATCTGGCGTAGCCTTCGAATGTCATGGTTCGCCCCTCCACCAAGCCGGCCATCGGCGGCCCGGACCGGGCCCAGCGAGACCGTTGGCGGCACACCGGCCACACGCCCCGGCGCAACGCTGGGCTGGCCGCGTACGAGAACGTGCTGGCCCGCGCGGGCCTGACCCCGGTGGCGGGAGTCGACGAGGCCGGCCGGGGTGCCTGCGCCGGACCCCTGGTGGTGGCGGCGGTCGTACTGGACAGCGCCACGATCCGCCGGATGCCCGGGCTGGCCGACTCCAAGCTGCTCACTCCGGAGGAGCGCGAGGACGCCTACGGCCAGATCATGCGCTGGGCGCTGGACTGGAACCTGCTGGCGATCCCGGCCCAGGAGGTCGACCGCCACGGCCTGCACGTCTCCAACGTGGAAGGCATGCGCCGCGCGCTGGCCGGCCTGCGCCAGCGCCCCGGCTACGTGCTCACCGACGGCTTCCCGGTGCGCGGGCTCGCCACACCCGCCCTGGCCGTGTGGAAGGGCGACCAGGTCACCGCGTCGGTCGCCGCCGCCTCGATCGTGGCCAAGGTGACCAGGGACCGCATGATGGTCGAGCTGGACGAGTCGTACCCGTGTTACGGGTTCGCCCGCCACAAGGGTTACTCGACCCCGGAGCACATGTCGGCCCTGTGCGCCTGGGGCCCGTGCCCGGAGCACCGCTACTCCTACACCAACGTGGTCGAGGCCAACCGCCGTTGGGCCACCGGCTGGCAGGACGACCCGGCCCTGGCCGACGATGGCCGGGTCCTCGAAGACGCGGAAGTTCTCGAGGACGCCGACAGTACTGAAACCCCCGTCGCGTGGGCAGACCTGGTGGCAGATGAGGTGACCGTGTGTGAAACGCGCGACGCAGACTAAATTGGGGACACTGTCCTTCGGGGCACGTGCATGAACACACGGCGGGCGAGCATCTTTACCGTCCGATCGGAGGGGTTGCCATGAGCGCAGAAGATCTCGAGAAGTACGAAGCCGAGATGGAGCTGCAGCTTTATCGTGAGTACCGCGATGTCGTAGGCCTCTTCACCCATGTCGTCGAGACCGAGCGGCGCTTCTACCTCACCAACGAGGTCGAGCTGAACGTCCGCAACTCAGACAACGGCGAGGTCTTCTTCGAAGTCACCATGCGCGACGCCTGGGTCTGGGACATGTACCGCCCGGCCCGCTTCGTCAAGAACGTCCGCGTCGTGACGTTCAAGGACGTCAACATCGAGGAACTGGCCAAGAGCGACCTGGAGCTCCCGGACGAAAACTCGTCCTGATTCGAAGCTCAGCTTTCCGCGGGCTGAATGCTGCCCTGGTGTCCCAGCCCTTGGCCGCCCGCCCTGACCTGCCCCGGCCCGCCCCGGCCGCTCTGGCCTGGCCGCCCCGCCCGCTCGGCCCGCTCGGCCCTGACGGCCGCGAAGTCCCCCGCGCAGTAGAACACGCGCCGCCGACATTTCCGCTGCGCTTATCCACAGCGGGCCGCCGCGCGATCCGTTGTCCACAGCCCGCGCTTCCCCATGCCGGCCCGGCTCCCTCCCCGGCGATCGTGGGAGCGGAGGTGGTGACCATGCGCGCCAAAGACGTCCTCGGTCAGCGGGGCGAGCAGGCTGCGGCCGAGTACCTTCTGTCCGCGGGTTTCCGGATCCTCGCCCGGAACTGGCGCTGTGCCGAGGGCGAGATCGACATCGTGGCCGTCGAGCGGCACACGTTAGTCGTCTGCGAGGTGAAGACCAGGTCGACCAGTCGGTGCGGCACTCCGCTGGAGTCCGTGAGCCGGGCCAAGCGCAACCGGCTCCGCCGGCTGGCCATCCGCTGGCTGACCGCCAACGGGGTCCGGTTCGACCAGGTCCGGATCGACATCGTGGGCGTCCAGCCCGGCCCAGACGGCGGCTTGGCCGTCGAGCACGTCCGGGGGGTGGGCTAGATGGCCCTGGCCCGGACCCACTCGGTCGCCCTGGTCGGCGTGCACGGCCACATGATCGAGGTCGAGGCCGACATCGCCAACGGGCTGGTTGGCATGACCCTGGTCGGCCTGCCGGATACCGCACTGCGGGAGGCCCGGGACCGGATCCGCTCGGCCATCATCAACAGCGGCCAGCAGTGGCCGCAGCGCCGGATCACCGTGGGCCTGTCCCCGGCCAGCCTGCCCAAGCGCGGCAGCGGATTCGACCTGCCGATCGCCTGTGCCCTGCTGGCCGCGGCCGGGGTCCTGCCGGCCGTGGCCCTGGCCGGTGTGATGTTCCTCGGTGAGCTGGGCCTGGACGGCCAGCTGCGCCCGGTCCGCGGCGTGCTGCCCGCCGCCGTGGCCGCCGCGGCCGCGGGCTTCGGCCGGGTCGTGGTGGCCAGCGCCAACGCCCAGGAGGCCGCGCTGGTGCCCGGCCTGCGAGTGGTGTCCGCGCCCACGCTGGCCGCGCTGCTCAACTGGCTGCGCGGCGAGCCTGCCGATGGGGGAGCGGCCGTCGAGGAGCTGACCGGGGGCATCCTCCCGGCCGCACCTCCGGCCGCTCCCCAGGGGCCGGGCGGCCCGTCCCCGGACCTGTCCGACGTACTGGGCCAGCCGGTGGCGCGGCGGGCGGCGGAGATCTGCGCCGCCGGTGGCCACCACCTGTCCCTGCTGGGCCCACCGGGCGCGGGCAAGACCATGCTCGCTGAGCGGCTGCCCACCATCCTGCCGGGGCTGGACCCGGACGCCGCCTTGGAGGTGACCTCGATCCACTCGGTCGCGGGTGAGCTGCCGCCGGCCTGCCCGCTGCTCGTCCGGCCGCCGTTCTGCGGGCCGCACCACACCGCCAGCAAGGCGGCCATGGTGGGTGGCGGCAGCGGGGTCATCCACCCCGGTGCCGCCTCCCTGGCCCACCGGGGCGTGCTGTTCCTGGACGAGGCGCCCGAGTTCGGCCGCGACGTGCTGGACGCGCTCCGCCAGCCACTCGAATCGGGTGAGGTGATGATCGCCCGGTCCGGGATCACGGCGCGATTCCCGGCCCGGTTCACGCTGGTACTGGCGGCCAACCCGTGCCCGTGCGCCAAGGCCGCCGCCTCACCCCGGTCGAAGTGCTCGTGCAGCCCGGCCACCAAACGGCGGTACCTGGGCCGGTTGTCCGGGCCGCTGCTGGACCGGGTCGACGTCAAGGTCGAGCTGCTGCCGGTCGGCCGGGCCGAGCTGCTCAGCGACCGGAAGTTCGCCGAGAGCAGCGCGGCCGTGGCCGCGCGGGTGGCCCAGGCCCGGGACCGGGCCGCCCACCGGTTCCGCGGGACCCCCTGGCGGGTCAACGCGGAGGTTCCCGGGGCCGAGCTCCGGCGCTCGTACACGCCTGGCCGGGGTGCCATGGCGCCGCTGGAACGGGCCATGGAGATCGGTGAGGTCAGTGCCCGCGGCATCGACAAGATCATCCGGGTCTCCTGGACGCTCTGTGACCTGGTCGGCAAGGGCCGGCCGACGCTGGACGAGTGCGGCTACGCACTCGGCCTGTGGCTGGGGGTCGTGAAATGATCAACGCCTTCGACGACCAGCACGTCGCCCGGGCCAGGCTCACCTACCTGGCCGAGCCCGGCGACCCGGTGCTGGCCTCCTGGCTGGAGGTCAGCCCGCCCGACGAGATCGTGGCCGCGATCAGCGCGGGCGAACTGCCCGAGCTGCCCGGGATCCGGACCTGGACACCGGACGGCAACCTGGGCCTCACGCGCGACCTGCAAGCCGAGAAGCTCGCGCACGCGTTCCGGCTCTGGCGGCAGCGGCTGGGCGACCTGCCCGGCGAGCTGGATCTGGCCCGGTTCCGGCGGGAGGGGATCCGGCTGGTCTGCCCGGGCGACAGCGAATGGCCCACCCAGCTGAACACGCTGGGCGTGGCCCGGCCCTACGCTCTGTGGCTGCGCGGCGAGGCCGACCTGCGGTACTGCTGCCTGCAGTCGGTGTCGATCGTCGGGGCCCGGGCCGCCTCGGCCTACGGGACGCACGTCGGTACCGAGATGGCCGCCGCCCTGGCCGCGCGGGGCTGGGCTGTCGTGTCTGGCGCGGCCTACGGCATCGATGCCTGCGCGCACCAGGGGGCGCTGGCCGCCGACGGCGTCACGATCGCGGTGCTGGCCTGCGGGGTCGACCACGCCTACCCGCCCGGCCACTACGACCTGCTGGCCAGCATCGCGGCCCAGGGCGTCCTGGTCAGCGAGTGGCCGCCGGGCCGGACGCCGAACCGCCTCCGTTTCCTCATCCGCAACCGGGTGATCGGGGCCCTGACCCGTGGCACGGTCGTGGTCGAGGCGGGCCTGCGCAGCGGCGCCCTGAACACCGCGCGGCACGCACGGGACCTGCACCGCCCGGTGATGGCCGTCCCCGGCCCGGTCACCTCCGAAGTCTCGGCCGGCTGCCACAAGATCATCCGTGAGTGGGACGCCGTCTGCGTCACCGGCGCCCAGGACGTCCTGGAGCTCCTCTCGCCCCTGGGCCAGACGCCCCTGAGCCAGACGCTCCTCGACCAGACGCCCCTGGACGGCCCGGCGGAAGCGAGCCCGCCCCTGCCGCCATTGCTGCCGGGCCCGTTGTCGCTCGCCGCCGATCAACCCGCCGGGACGACCTGGCCCCGGGCGGGCGCCGGGGCCCTGCTGCCCCGGGATGACCTCGGCGCCACCAGCCGGGCGGTGCTGGACGCCATCCCGGCCCGGGGCGCGGGCCCGGCCGTGATCGCCGTCCGCGCCGGGCGCAGCGTCGACGCCGTGGTCAGTTCCCTGGGTCTGCTGGCTGCCGGTGGCTTCGTGGAGCGCTGCTCCCGCGGCTGGCGCCTCCGGCGGGCTCCATGAGCCGCTCGGCTCCAGCCACCAGTACGGCGGTGGTGCTAGGGACCACGGCGCCCGGCCGTCACACTGAGAAGATGCGCGAAACGCCCCAACCCGCCTCCGGCCCCGCCGGGTCCGGCGAACCCGCGACACCCGTGGCCCGGCCCCAGGAGCAGGCCGGGACACCAGCGTGGGTCGAGGAGGCGGTGGCGCAGTTCCGCCGGCACGTGGCCGCCGAGCGGGGCTTGTCGCCGCACACCGTCCGCGGCTACGTCGGGGACGTCCAGTCCCTCCTGGAGCACGCCGGCCGGGGCGGCGTCGGCGACGTGGGCGACCTGACCGCGACCGTGCTGCGGAGCTGGCTGGCCGGGCTGCATCAGGCCGGGGCGTCGCGGGCCACGCTGGCCCGGCGGGGGGCAGCGGCGCGGGCTTTCACCGCGTTCGCGCACCAGCGGGGGCTGCTGGCCACCGATCCCGGGACGGCGCTCGGGACGCCGAAGGTCCGGCGGACCCTGCCCCACGTGCTCCGGCACCAGGAGATCAGCGACGTGCTGGCCTCCTCGGCGGCGGACGTCGAACAGCCGCCACCGGACCGGACGCCGGCCGAGGCGGCGGTGGCGCTGCGGGACGTGGCCATCCTCGAGCTCTTGTACGCGACCGGGATCCGGGTCAGCGAGCTGTGCGGGCTCGACCTCGACGCGCTGGATCTGGGGCGGCGGACGGTCCGGGTGTTCGGCAAGGGCGGCAAGGAACGCACGGTGCCGGTCGGCATCCCCGCTGTCCGGGCCGTCGGACAGTGGCAGCAGGCGGGCCGGCCGGTCCTGCGCACGCCGGCCAGCGGGGCCGCCCTGTTCCTCGGGGTGCGGGGCGGCCGTATCGACCCGCGGACCGCGCGGCGGGCGGTGCACGAGCGGCTGCGCGCGGCCGGGGTGGGCGACGGGACCGGGCCGCACGGGCTGCGGCACACCGCCGCCACCCACCTGCTCGAAGGCGGCGCCGACCTGCGCAGCGTGCAGGAGATGCTCGGCCACTCCTCGCTGGCCACCACGCAGATCTACACCCACGTGTCGGCCGACCGGCTCAAGGCCAGCTACCGCCAGGCCCACCCCCGCGCCTGAGAGCCCCCAGGAACCGCCTCAAGACACCGGGAAGTACCGGTCCATGAAGTCGTTGCGGAACTTCCCGTCCGGGTCGTAGCGCCGCAACAGCGCCACGAAGTCGTCGTACCGCGGGTACAGCCCCCGCACCACGTCCGGCGGTGTGGAAAAAACCTTCCCCCAGTGCGGACGCGCCCCGAACGGGGCCAGGGCCGCCTCGATGGCCGCCACCACCGGGGCCACCGCGGCATCATCCTGGACCCAGGTGAAGTGGAAGGCCACTGTGTCACGCCCGTAGGCCATGCTGAGCCACAGGTCATCGGCGGCCATGGTGCGGATTTCGGCGATCTGCAGGACCGGGGCGATCTGGTCACCCAGGGCGAACAGGGCTTCGATGGCGGGCCCGGCCACGTCGCGGGCGACCAGGTACTCGGACTGGAGCTCCTCGCCCGCGCTGGGGGTGAACTCCAGCCGGAAGTGCGGCAGCCGCTCGTGCCACGGCCCCGGGACGCCCAGCTGCTCGGTGGCGTTGTCGGTGGCCATGGCGGGCACCGGGTTGCGCGGGCCGTCGGCCAGCCGGGCCCCGAGCCAGGTCGGCGCGCCACCCCCAGCCCCGCCGGAGCCAGCCGCCCCACCCTCAGCCCCGCCGGACCCAGACCCGCCCCCGGGCCGGACCTTCTGCCAGATCCGGTTGTTGCCTCCGGTCCAGTCGGTGAACACGCTGACGCTGTAGGCGCTGCCGAAGATCTCTTCGAACGACCCGGTCACCGCTTCGGTCGGCAGGCCCTCGTACACCCACTGCCGGACCTGGAACGACGGCACGATCTCCAGCTCCAGGGTGGCCACGATGCCCAGGCTGCCCAGCCCGGCCACCGCCCCCGCGAAGTCGTCGTCTCCCTCGGACAGCAGCACGATCTCACCCGAGGCTGTGACCAGCTCCATCGACCGGACCGCGGCGGCCAGGTTCTGGTTGGCGTCGCCGGAGCCGTGGGTGGCGGTGGCGACCGAGCCGGCCACCGAGATGTGCGGCAGCGAGGCCGTGTTGCCCAGCGCGTAGCCCACCGAGTCCAGGTACCGGGCCAGCTCGCCGTAGCGGACCCCGCCACTGACCCGGACGACGCCCCGGACCGGGTCGAAGCTCATGATCGAGCCGGCCCCGGCCGTGGCCACCAGCACCCCGCCGGTGTCGGCGATCCGGTTGAACGAATGCCCGCTACCCAGTGCCCGTACCCGCTCGGCGCCCCGGACGACTTCCTGTAGTTCGGCCAGGCTGTCCGGTGTGGCCAGCTCGGCCGCCGAAAACTCGATGTTGCGAGCCCAGTTCCTCGGCTGCCCAGCCATCTACTCCACCCATCGTCGGACCGCTCATCACCGCACCGGGCCCAGAGCGGCATAATCCGCCCAGGTCGCCGGTTATACAAGCTGGAAGATAGCAGGCCTCGCCGCAGGCCCCGGAAGGTCGCTGACCAGGGGTTTGAAATGAGGACGCAGGCTACCTCCAATCCCACGTAGAATTGCCGCAGGCCGTCAGCGAAGCGCGAGTTTCCCGGCGGCCAGTTCGCGCGCCCGCATGCCTTCCGGGACCAGGTTCCCGGTGGTGCGCATCGCTCGGTCCGTGGGCCTGACCAGGCTCACAGCAGATGCGTACGGGCGCCAGGAATCAACCGAGTAGCGTCAGCGCCCCCGGGCGCGGCGCGAGAACTGAAAGGACCTCCGGCATGGCCGCGGTCGTCACCATGAAGCAGCTCCTGGAGAGCGGCGTGCACTTCGGGCACCAGACCCGTCGCTGGAACCCGAAGATGAAGCGCTACATCTTCACCGAGCGCAACGGCATCTACATCATCGACCTCCAGCAGTCCCTGGACTACATCGACCGGGCGTACGAGTTCATCAAGGAGACCGTCGCCCACGGCGGCACGATCCTGTACGTCGGGACCAAGAAGCAGGCCCAGGAGGTCATCGCCGAGCAGGCGGGCCGGGTCGGGATGCCGTACGTCAACCAGCGCTGGCTGGGTGGCATGCTGACCAACTTCTCCACCGTGTTCAAGCGTCTCCAGCGGCTCAAGGAGCTGGAGGAGATCGACTTCAGCGACGTGGCCGGCTCGGGCATGACCAAGCGCGAGCTGCTGCAGATGCGGCGCGAGCGCGACAAGCTCGACCGCACCCTGGGCGGCATCCGGCACATGTCCAAGGTGCCGAGCGCGGTGTGGGTGATCGACACCAAGAAGGAGCACATCGCGGTGGCCGAGGCCCGCAAGCTGGGCATCCCGGTCGTCGCGATCCTCGACACCAACTGCGACCCCGACGAGGTCAACTACCCGATCCCCGGGAATGACGACGCCATCCGCAGCGTTGCGCTGCTGACTCGCGTGGTGGCCGACGCCGTGGCCGACGGGCTGATGTCCCGGTCCGGCGCGGGTGAGGGCGACGAGAAGCCCTCCACCGACGGCGTGGGCGGCGAGGAGCCGCTGGCCGAGTGGGAGCGGGAGCTGGCCCAGCACGAGGGCGCTCCGGCCCAGATCGAGGCCACCGACGGCGAGGCCCCGCAGATCAGCGTGCCCGCCGCCAACGGCCAGGCCGCCGAGGCGACCGAGACCACCACCGAGACCACAGAGAGCACCGAGGCGACCGTCACTGAGGCTCCGGCCGAGGCGACCGTCACTGAGGCTCCGGCCGAGGCGACCGTGACCGAGGCTCCGGCCGAGGCGACCGTCACCGAGGCTCCGGCCGAGGCGACCGTCACTGAGGCCCCGGCCGAGGCTGCGGGCGAGCCGGTGGCCGCGGGCACCCAGGCCGAGACCGCCAGCGAGACCGCCGAGTAAGTCCGAGCCCAGCCGGGACCGACGGCGGCACCCGGTGCCCTCGGCACCGGGTGCCGCCGCACGTCAGGGCGAGAACGCGCCTGGCGCGGCCGGCCCGCAGCAGACATTTTGAGAGCACGAGAGCACGAGAGTGAGAGACGAGGGACATGGCCAACTTCACCGCCGCTGACGTCAAGCGGCTTCGTGACCAGACCGGCGCCGGGATGATGGACTGCAAGAAGGCGCTGGAAGAGGCCGACGGCAACATCGAGGCGGCCGTCGAGGTCCTGCGCCTGAAGGGTGCCAAGGACGTCGGCAAGCGCGCCACCCGGACCGCGGCCAACGGCCTGGTGGCGGCCGAGCTGTCCGGCCACAGCGCCGGGGTGCTGGTCGAGCTGAACTGCGAGACCGACTTCGTGGCCAAGACCGACCTGTTCCAGCAGGTGGCCGGCGAGATCGCCAAGGCCGCCCTGGCCAGCGGGGCCGCTGACCGGCTGGCCCTGCTGGGCACCGAGGTGCGCCCGGGCCAGACCGCCGAGCAGGCCATCGAGGAGGCCGGCGCCGCCCTGAAGGAGAAGCTGGAGCTGGGCCGCTTCGCCCGTTTCGAGGGCGGCTACGTGACCAGCTACCTGCACCGGTCCGACGCGGCCCTGCCGCCGACCCTGGGCGTGCTGGTCCAGACCGAGCAGGACAACGCCGACGTGGCCAAGGACCTGGCTCAGCAGGTCGCGGCCATGCGCCCGCTCTACACCACCCGGGACGACGTCCCGGCCGACGAGGTGGAGAAGGAGCGTCGGATCGCCGAGCAGATCACCCGCGACGAGGGCAGGCCCGCCAACGCCATTCCCAGGATCGTCGAGGGCCGGGTCAACTCCTACTTCAAGGACGTGGTGCTCACCGAGCAGCCGTTCGTCAAGGAGCAGAAGAAGACCATCAAGCAGGTCCTGGCCGAGGCCGGCGTGACCGTGGACGGTTTCGCCCGGTTCCAGGTCGGGCAGGCGTAAGGGCAAAGGCCGGCGGGGCATCGCCCGCCGGCCTTTTGCCATCGCGGCACGGAACGTCGGAACGTACGGGGGCCAGCAGGTCACCGGCAGAGCCAGCGGAGGAGGTCGCCCGGTGCAGCACGGCTACGAGGAGACGATCACGGTGACCGAGGAGGTCACCGTGACCAACGGGGACCGTGGCGTCTTCCACCCGCCTTGGCACCGGGTGGTGGTCAAGCTCTCCGGTGAGGCGTTCGCGGGCAAGGAGCCGCTGGGCATCTCCCCGGACGCGGTGGCCCACATCGCGGCCGAGGTCGTGTCCGCGGTCAAGGAAGGCGTCGAGGTCGCCGCGGTGGTCGGCGGCGGCAACATGTTCCGCGGCCAGTCCCTGTCCGAGCGGGGCATCGACCGGGCCCGGGCCGACTACATGGGCATGCTGGGCACGGTCATCAACTGCCTGGCCCTGCAGGACGTGCTGGAGAAGATGGGTGTCGACACCCGGGTCCAGACCGCGATCACCATGGGCCAGGTGGCCGAGCCGTACATTCCCCGCAAAGCCATCCGGCACCTGGAGAAGGGCCGGGTCGTGATCTTCGGGGCCGGGCTCGGCGCGCCGTTCTTCTCCACCGACACCTCCGCCGCCCAGCGGGCGCTGGAGATCGGCGCCGAAGCCGTGCTCAAGGGCACCGCGGTCGACGGGGTGTACGACTCCGACCCGCGCAAGAATCCGGACGCCAAGCGGTTCGACAAGGTCGACTACGGCGAGGTGCTGGCCCGCGGCCTCAAGGTCATGGACGCCACCGCGGTCAGCCTGTGCATGGACAACGGCCTGCCGATCGTGGTGTTCGACCTGATGGGGCAGGGCAACGTGGTCCGGGCCATCAACGGCGAGCGGGTCGGCACCCTGGTCTGCGCGGCCGGCCGCTGACCAGCAAAGGGCTGAAGTCCGCCGCCGACCGTCGAACACGCGCCCGCAGCCGGCGGTAACCTCACGTTTACCCGGATAACGTGGGCACTGGACAATGACCCCGCCGTCACAGGAGCCGAAATGATCGACGACACCCTCCTCGATTCCGAGGAGAAGATGGACAAGGCGGTCGCGGTCGCCAAGGAAGAGTTCGGCGTGATCCGCACCGGCCGGGCCCATCCGAGCATGTTCAGCAAGCTCACGGCCGAGTACTACGGCACCCCGACCCCGCTGAACCAGCTGGCCTCATTCCAGATGCCCGAGCCGCGGATGGTCATCGTCCAGCCGTTCGACAAGTCGTCGATGAGCGCGATCGAGCGCTCGATCCGCGACAGCGACCTGGGCGTGAACCCGACCGACGACGGCGTCGTCATCCGGGTCGTCTTCCCCGACCTGACCGAGGAGCGCCGCAAGGAGTACATCCGGGTGGCCCGGCACAAGGCCGAGGACAGCCGGATCTCCATCCGCAACATCCGGCGGCACGGCAAGGACGCCATCGACAAGATGGTCAAGAACGGCGAGGCGGGCGAGGACGAGGGCCGCCGCGCCGTGCACGAGCTCGACAACCTGACCAAGAACTACGTCGACCAGGTGGACGAGCTGCTCAAGCACAAGGAATCCGAGCTACTCGAGGTCTAGGTGGACGCGGACCTGACGCCGGGCACGGACGCGCCACCCCAGCCAGCCGAAGAACCCAAGCCCGCCGGCCCGGCCAAGTCGGGGCGGAACCTCCCGGTCGCGGCCGCGGTCGGGGTCGTGCTCGGTGGCCTGGTCATCGCCACCCTGTTCACGGTCAAGGCGACCTTTCTCATCTTCATGGGCGCCGCCATTGCCGTGGCGTTGTGGGAAATCACCCGGGCCCTGCGCACCGCCGGTATCTCGGTGCCGGCCATCCCCATTGCCGCCGCCGGTCTCGGAATGTGGCTGTCCGAATACTGGTGGAACAGCAAGGCGGTGCTGGCGTTCGCCGCCCTGGGCGTGGTGACCATTATCGCCGTCCGCCTGATCCGCGGCCCCGACGGCTATCTGCGCGACGTCTCGGCCGGCGTCTTCGTGCT